>JAFGNP010000109.1 GCA_016926975.1 Coriobacteriia bacterium
GGTCATCAAGACCGACATGAACAACGAGGAAGCGGTTGCCTACCTGCAGCATCGCATGATGAGGATGGGGATCGAGGAGCGCCTGTTGGGCGCCGGCGCGAAGAACGGCGACACCGTGCACATCGGACCAGTATCATTCGAGTTCGAGTCACATTCGGGGGATGGGGAAGGGCTTGGCTAAGCGTACGATCGTCATAAAGGTCGGCAGCTCTACCGTCACCGGTGCCGACGGCCGGATAGACCGTGATCACCTGGCCTCACTGGTGTCGCAGGTGGCGAAGTTGAGCGATGAAGGTGACCGAGTAGTAGTCGTCACGAGCGGTGCGATAGCCGCAGGGCTGGAAGCTCTGGGTATTGGGTCTCGTCCGACCGACATGCCCAGTCTGCAGGCCACCGCAGCTGTGGGACAGGTCCTCTTGCTGGATGCGTACCGAGGGCTCTTCGAGCAGCATGGTGCGCGCGTCGGCCAGGTTCTGGTGACGCGTCATGACGTGGGGCATCGGCAGCAGTACGTCAACGCTTGTCAGACTTTGGGCAGGTTGCTGGAGCTGGGTGTAGTGCCGATCGTCAACGAGAACGACACGACGGCTGTCGAGGAGATCCGCTTCGGCGACAACGACTACCTGGCCGCTCTCGTTGGGATGATGGTTCATGCGGATCTGGTCGTGCTGCTGACGGATACCGAGGGGCTGTGCAGCGCCGACCCGCGGGTCGATGCGGATGCCCGCTTGGTCGAAGTGGTCAACGAGGTCACCGATGAACACCTGTTTGCTGCGGGAGGTGCGGGAACTGAGATCGGCAGCGGAGGGATGACTACGAAACTCGAGGCTGCCAGGGCGCTGATGAAGGCCGGGATCCCGATGGTGATCTGCGACGGCAGGCGCCCGGAGGTGATCGTAGATGCGGCCGCCGGACAGCCGGTCGGAACGCTGTTCGCAGGCGGCAAGGCGGCCGTGAAGGGGAAGAAGCTGTGGCTCGCGTACGCCGGTCACTCGAGGGGCTCGGTCACGATTGACGATGGCGCGAGGGTCGCCCTATGCTTGGGCGGCAAGAGCCTGCTCCCGGCCGGTGTCGTGAAGGTGACCGGGAGCTTTGTCGTCGGCGAACCCATATCCGTTGAAGATGGTGACGGGAATGTGGTCGCCCGAGGCCTGGCGGGGATATCGGCAGCCGATCTGGAGAAGGTGAGAGGGCTGAAGAGTAGCGAGATCGCCCGTGTCCCGGTGAGTTGGAGCGGTTCCGAGGTCATCCACCGCGACCATCTGGTGATACTGTGAGCGCTGACATGACGCCGTCGGCCGTGTCCGAGGTTAGGGAGCTGGCAGTTCGCGCCCAGAAGGCGTCCCACTTGCTCGCCGGCACGTCGACCGAGGTCCGCAACCGTGCGCTGCTTGCGATGGCGAGGGCGCTTGTGGAGCAGCAGGACATGATTCTGCTGGCGAACGAGGAGGACATGGCTGCGGCGGCGGAGCGCGGGACCGCAGAATCGCTTCTCGACAGGTTGAAACTCGACACGGGGCGAATCAGGGGGATCTCGGAAGCGCTCGAGAGTCTGGCCGCCCTTCCCGATCCAATCGGAGAGGTGCTTACCGGATCTCGTCTGTCCAACGGTATCTGGCTGCAGAAGGTCAGGGTGCCGATGGGTGTGGTCGCGATGATCTACGAGGCACGCCCCAACGTCACCGCGGATGCCGCCGGGCTGTGTGTGAAGACCGGGAACGCGGTGATACTGCGCGGTGGGACGATGGCGGTGCGCTCCAACCTTGCCATGACTGATGTACTCTCCGTGGCGGCAACAAGTGCCGGGCTGCCCGAGGGGAGCATCCAGTCGGTCAGGTCCGTCGACCGGGAAGCGGCCGAGGCGCTCATGGGGCTTCACGGCATGATCGACGTGCTGATACCCAGAGGCGGTGCCGGGCTCATCAGGAGCGTGGTAGAGAATGCCAAGGTCCCGGTCATCGAGACTGGCGTGGGCAACTGCCACGTGTACGTACACGAGAAGGCCGACCCGGAAATGGCGAAGCGGATACTCATCAACGCCAAGTGCTCACGTCCCGGGGTGTGCAACGCAGCCGAAAGCCTGCTGGTGGATGAATCCGTCCACAAGGCGGTTCTGCCACCGATCCTGGCCGAGCTGGCGGAGCGCGGTGTGACCGTCTACGGTTGCGACAGGACGTGTGCCCTTGGGGAGGGGACGACGGTCAGTGCCGCCACCGATGAGGACTGGGAGACGGAGTACCTCGACCTCAAGATCGCGTGCAAGGTAGTGTCGGGATTGGACGAAGCGATTTCGCACATCAACAGATACGGCACGAAACACAGCGAGGCGATAGTCACAGAGGACTACACTGCAGCAATACGGTTCTTGAATGAGGTGGACGCGGCGGCTGTCTACGTGAACGCGTCGACGCGTTTCACAGATGGCGGTGAGTTTGGACTCGGGGCCGAGATCGGTATCTCGACGCAGAAGCTGCACGCAAGAGGGCCGATGGGGCTCGAGGCGCTGACGACGACGAAGTACGTGGCGATGGGAAGCGGTCAGATACGCGAGTGAGGAAACGACTCAGACTCGGCATCATGGGCGGCACCTTCGACCCGGTCCACTACGGTCACCTCGTTGCCGCCGAAGAGGCGCTCGTCCAGTTCAATCTGGACAGGGTCGTCTTCATGCCCACAGGCGAGCCTGCGCGGAAATCCGATCGGCGGGTGACACCTGCGGAGCACCGCTATCTAATGACCGTGATCGCGACGGCCAGCAATCCGGACTTCACTGTGAGCCGGCTCGAAGTGGATCGTCCGGGTGTGACGTACACGGTAGACACCATGATGCAGCTCAGGACGATCCACGGTCCGGAGACCGAGCTGTTCTTCATCACCGGTGCGGACGCCGTTCTGGACATACTCACGTGGAAGGATTCGGATAGCCTTGCCGATGTATGCACGCTCATCGCGGCTACCCGACCGGGCTACGATCTCTGCCGCTTCGAGCAGAAGCCCGGTCCGGGTGCGCTCAGAGTAGAGACGATGGAAGTGCCGGCGCTCGCCATATCCTCCACCGACATACGCAGCCGCGTAGCAGCGCACAAGCCGGTGCGATACCTGTTGCCCGAGGCCGTGGCAGCGTACGTCCGCAAGAATCGGCTCTACGAAGGCGCGGTCTGACGTGGGGCTTACTTTCGAACAAGCGCATGCCGAGGTGGCTAAACGTCTGTCGGCAGAAGGGTTGGGTCACTCCGAGCGGGTGGCCGCGACCGCCGGCCGCGTGGCGGCTCTCTACGGAGTCGATGTGGAGCAGGCACGTCTTGCAGGAGTGCTGCACGACTGGCACCGTGAGACTCCCGCCGAGGAGCTGGTCGCGCGCGCACGCAGACTCGGCCTGGACGTGACCGATGTGGATGAAGCGGTTCCATACCTGCTACACGGCCCGGTGGCGGAGGCCGATCTGGAGATTCAGTTCTCTGGTCTGTCCGATGCCGTACTCACTGCGGTGGGTGCTCACACCTACGGTATGCCCGAGATGCCGGAGTTGGCGATGGTACTGTATATCGCCGATGTCATAGAGCCCGCGCGCCACCAGGACGGGGTGGACATGCTCCGTTCTTCGGTGGGCGTGCGACCGCTTGAGGATCTGTTCGGGGAAGCATACGCTGCCTCGCTGCACCATCTGATCGACAGGCGCCGCCGCGTACATCCCCAGACGGTGGCAACGTGGAACGCTATCGTGTCAGGGTCGAGCCGATGAGGTCCGACTGCCACAGCAGGCCACCAAGACCACGGGAGTCCGAGGAGCAGGCGGCACACAGCACCTCGGACTACCCGCGCAGAAGGTCGCAGCGTAAGGCCACGCCCCAGCAACAGGGGTGGCGGGCCACGAAGCGGTCATCGAAGCTCGGCCGGCGCAATCGCAGAGAAGCACGGGCAGATGATCTCAAGCAGCAACTCAACGAAGGCGTTCGGGCCACGAAGAACAGGGTGCTCGGAGTAGCCCAGATCGCGGGTATGGTGCTGGTAGGTGCGATCGCCGTGATCGCAGTTCTCGCGTTGCTTGCGCTCGGGATAAACACCGGAGCTCGATGGCTGGCGAAGCGCGAGGTCGAGCGGGGAGCCAGCCCGGAAGAGCGGTCCGAGAAGGCCAAGGAGAACCTGCTCATCATCGGGTCGAGCGGGAGCAGCGCCGAGTTCCTGGCAGTGCGCCTCGACGAAACGGACGACCAGATCCTGGGAATAGCGATTCCAAGCGGCGCTTTCATGGAGGTGCCGGGTCAGGGGTTCGAACGTGTAGGAGACAGCTTCTCCGCCGGCCCTGGGGTGTCGCTCGCTGCCGTCTCGAACTTCCTGGCGGTCCCGTTCGAGCACTATGTGGTGATCGACGCGGCGATCTACCAGGATGCGCTGGCCAACCAGAGTCTGCGTGACGTCATGGGCAACGTGACCGACACGGATCTCTCCGCCGAGGAGAGGGAGGATATCGCGCAGTTCATTTCGGAAGTGACCGGCGACCGGACCGCGCTGGTGCCGTTGCCGGTCAAACCCATAGATCTTGGGAGCCAGACGTTCTTCGAGCCCCAGCGAGACAAGATCGCGGACCTGCTGCTCCAGTGGTGGGGCGTGAAGCTGGGGGCGGAGGACGCCGCGGTGCGGGTCATCATCTACAACGGTGTCGGGACGCCGGGTATCGCGGGAATGGCCGCGCAACAGCTGATCGCTGCGGGGATGCGTGTTGTGGACACGAAGAACGCCGACCGCTTCGATTACGATACGACGATGATCGCAGTCCAGAACGGCGACATGGCCCAGGGCGAGCAGGTCAAGGCGGCCATCGGTGTCGGAGAAGTCATCGACCAGCCTTCCGAACAGGATGTAGCCGACATGATCGTCATCATCGGCAAGGATTACGTGCCGCCCGCAACGAGCGGCCAATGACCGAGAGGAGCACCTCCCCTGGAACCCCGTGAAATCGCTATGATCGCCGCCGAGACTGCCGGTGAGAAGAAGGCCACCGATGTGGTCGTCCTGGATGTCGGCGAAACCCTCGTGATCACCGGATACTTCGTGATCGCAACGTGTTCCAACGAACGTCAGGTGCGTAGTGTGGCCGAGGATGTCGAGACTGCGCTTCGGGAGCGCGCTGGTGTCAAACCGATCGGACGCGAGGGCGAGCGCGACGGGCGATGGGTTCTTACGGACTTCGGGGACGTGGTCGTTCACATCTTCCAGCCGGATGAGAGGGACTTCTACCGCCTCGAGAAGCTGTGGTCGGATGTTCCGCGGGTCGACCTGCCAGATACCGTGGCCGGTAGCGCGTCTGTAGAGGCCGAGGTCGCCGACGCGTGAGGGCCACCGTCAAGGCTTACTGGGTACAGGGTGCGCTAGTAGGGGTTGCTGCCGTTTGGGGCAGCACATTCGTGATGGTCAAGGACGCTGTCGCTCTGTACCCGCTGTACGCATTCTTGACCCTCCGGTTCTCGATCGCCGCAGTCTCTCTTGCGATCTTCATCCCCGCGTCAGTGCGACTGCTCGAGAGGCGTACGGTCGGAGTAGGTGTTCTTGCGGGGTTGTTCCTGACGGCCGGCTACGTCTTCCAGACGTGGGGACTCCAAGACACATCCGCATCGAAAGCCGCGTTCATAACGGGCATGTTCGTGGTGATCACTCCAGCTCTGCAGGCGATCGTGCTACGCCGACCGCCGCGAAGGGTCACGGTGGTAGGGGTCGCACTAGCAGTGGCGGGTCTGTGGATGCTGTCAGGCGGCAGTGCGGGGGGATGGAACGTAGGAGACACAAGGGTGCTGCTGTGTGCCGTGGCGTACTCGGCACACCTGATCGTACTCGGGAGTCTCGGTCGCCGACACGACGTCCGGCCGCTGACGCTCGTGCAGCTGGTCACGGTCGCGGTACTGTGCGGGGCGGTATGGCTTGCTACGGAGCCGGTCGCGCTGCCTTCCAAGGGCAGCATCTGGGTGGCGCTACTGATCACCGGCGTCTTCGCCTCAGCGGTCGCGTTCGCAATCCAAACCTACGCGCAGAGGTTCCTGTCGCCGACCAAGACCGCGCTGATCCTGATCACCGAGCCTGTGTTCGGCGGCCTGTTCGGCTTTCTGGCGGGCGACCGCCTCGGGGTCGGCGGAATCGTCGGGAGCGCGCTCATAGTGGGTGGGATGGTCGTGGCGGAACTGCTCGGCGTGAGGCCGGAAGCGGCTGGCGAGAACGTGGAGTTCGAGCCTGTCGTCGAAGGTCCGCCCGTGCCTATGGCGGGGGAGTAGCCTGTTGTTGACCCGTTGTGGCAGGGTGCTATACTGTCGCTCGCGCCTACGGGCGACCCAGATGTGGGGCCATAGCTCAGCTGGGAGAGCGCATGGCTGGCAGCCATGAGGTCAGGGGTTCGATCCCCCTTGGCTCCA
>JAFGNP010000110.1 GCA_016926975.1 Coriobacteriia bacterium
ACGGGCGCTTAGCTCAGGGGGAGAGCACTTCCTTGACGCGGAAGGGGTCAGAGGTTCAAATCCTCTAGCGCCCACCAACATTCGATAAGGGCCCCGGTTTCGGCCGGGCCCTTATGCATCTCTTGCGGCCTGTGAGTCAGGCCTCCGAGGTTTCGCCGAACACGTCTGTCGGAAGTGTGGCATCGCGGGCTACAACGAAAGTGGCCGCTCTGGGCAGGACCCTGGCAGAGAACGGCGTCGTGACGTCAAGGACCTCACCGTCGTATTCGAGGGCGAGTGACGGATCGGCTGAGACCTCCACGCTCGAGGCAGTGTGAATCTCGAGTCCCGGTCGGGCCGGGTGATCCTTGAGGCGGTCCAGCAGCGCGGCCCAAATGGCTGGCAGCAGGCCGGCCGGTGAGCTGGGTTTGAGAACGACGACTTCGAGGAGACCGTCCTGGGCGTCACTGCCGTGCGTCACCGCGATGTCGAACTGGATGCGTGCGAGGTTCATGAGAAGCACCGCTATGCCTTCGGTCTCGATGACCTTGTCATCCAGCCGAAGAGTGAAGTCGGATACTGTCGGCGTCATGTTCTGGATGGCGCCGATTATGTAGGCGCCCTCGCCGAGTGAGGCCTTGAGCGGAAGCGCCGACTCGATGACCCGCGCATCGAAACCGGCTCCAGCAGCGATCGAGAATCCTCTGTGCTGCGAGGCGAAACCGGGCCGCGAAGGGAGGGTCAGCTCGCCAAGATCGATGCTGACGGTTCGGCCGGCAATCGTGGTCATGGCGAGTTCTGCGGGATCGACCGGAAGTCGAAGGTTGCGT
This sequence comes from Coriobacteriia bacterium, assembly GCA_016926975.1. Taxonomy (GTDB): domain Bacteria; phylum Actinomycetota; class Coriobacteriia; order Anaerosomatales; family Anaerosomataceae; genus UBA6100. Next base: position 810 of record JAFGNP010000110.1, read on the forward strand.
GCGAGCAGGTTCGCCGTGCCTGCCGGATAGGGCAAGATCGGGATTCCGGTATTCCGCAGCGCATACGCCACTCCTGAAGCAGTGCCGTCACCGCCCGCCGACACCACCCGGGCGTAGTCACTCGCATCCCTCAGCAGGTGTTTCAGGTCGGCGCCCTCGTTGAGGAACCGGAGAGTGACCTCTGCATGATGCGCGCCGAGTTCGCGCACGAAGTCGTTGAGCCCGGATTCGCCGAATCCTGAGCGAAGGTTCGTGACCATCAAGATGTTCAACGCGTGTCTCCTCGTCCGTCCGTGCCGGTTCGGCTACACTCGAACGGCGCTATCGAACTTGCCACGATCGCCCACCTTGTGCTGGAGGTTCATTGTACATCTGCGACACGCAGACTCTCGAGATGGCACTGCCTACCCTGCTGGCGTCGCCGGTTCTCGCGATCGACACGGAGTTCATGCGCGAGCGCACGTACTACGCTCGTCTTTGTCTGGTGCAGATCGCCACGGAAGCCGAAGTCTTCGTGTTGGACGCCATCAGTCTCGGCGAGGGGATCCGGCTGCTCTCAGGGCTGTTGACGGCGCCGCACTCGGTGAAGGTGTTCCACGCAGGGTCTCAGGATATCGAGATACTGCTTCGCGCAACGGGGGTCACGCCATCGCCCGTGTTTGATACTCAGATTGCTGCCACTCTCGCGGGCTTCCCCACGCAGGTGGGCTACGCGCAGCTCGCCAAAGACCTCGCCGGTGTGGAGATCGACAAGGCGGACACATTCTCCGACTGGTCGGCCAGGCCGCTCTCCGAAGCGCAGCTGCGATATGCCGGTGAGGACGTGCGGCATCTGATTACCATCCACACCTTGTTGCGTGACCGTCTGCAGGCGGATGGCAGGCTTGAGTGGCTGGCCGAGGACTTCGAGCGGCTTGCCGATCCCGAAACTTATGCTGCAAGCCCAGAGGAGCAGTATCGGCGTGTCAAGCGAGCGTCAACGCTCGACCGTAGAAGCCTGGCGGTTCTCCGGGAAGTGGCGGCGTGGCGTGAGGTGGAGGCGCAGAAGCGCGATATTCCCAAGCGGTGGCTGATCTCCGACGAGAGTCTCGTGGAGATTGCCCGCCGCCGAGTCAAGACGGTCGACGAATTGAGGGCCATCCGCGGCGTGAACGACCGCGTAGCCTCGCGGGCGGGGTCCGGCCTGATCGAGGCTGTCTTAGCGGGTGAGGCCGTCCCGGAGGGCGAACTGCCGCAGCTGCCGAAGCGCAGCCGCGTGCCCAGAGACGCCCAACCGTTGGCGGACATGCTGAACGCGGTGGTGCGCATCCGCGCACGCGAGCACGGCGTCGCACCGGCGCTGCTTGGATCCCGTGAAGAGCTGGAGCGATTCGCCGGCGGTGAAAGAGAAGGCCATCCGCTATCCAGCGGGTGGAGACATACGCTGGTCGGAGCGGAACTCGAGGCTATTCTCGAAGGTCGGGTAAGCATCCGCGTTGAAGATGGCAAGTTGGTGCTGAGTCCCGTTGAGGCGGTGTCGCGTGAGCATCCCTGAGAGGCCTCTGAGTGTCAGCGATGCGATGACCTTCGCCAAGGGCGCGCTCGAGAACGTTCGGTTGCGCGTCTTGGGAGAAGTGTCCGAAGTGGCCAGCAAGCCGGGCTACAAGGCGGTGTACTTCTGCCTGAAAGACGGTGCGTCCGTGATGCCCTGTCTCATGTGGCGGGATGCCTACGACGCTTCGGGTGTGACGCTGGAGGACGGTCGACTGGTAGAGGTCTCGGGCTTCTTCACAGCCTATGCGGCCAAGGGGCGCCTTCAGTTCCAGGTTCGGCAGATCGTCATGGCGGGCGAGGGCGTCCTGCGTATGCAGGTGGCCGCTCTGGCCAGGCAGCTCGAAGCCGAGGGGCTATTCGAAGAGGCCAGGAAGCGCTCTCTGCCGTTGTTCCCGCAGCGCATCGGCGTGGTCACATCGCCGCACGGGAAGGCGGTACACGATATCCTCCGGACCCTGCGACGCAGATACCCGATCGCGGAGGTGTCGATAGCGGGCGTTCAAGTGGAGGGCGAAGGTGCTATCGGGCAGATCGTTCACGGGCTCGAGGTCGCGGGACGCGCGCCCGGTGTCGAAGTGATCGTCCTGGGTCGCGGCGGCGGGAGTTACGAGGATCTAATGCCCTTCAACTCGGAGGAGGTCGCACGCGCTGTCGCCGACTGCGCCGTGCCGGTGGTGACCGGCATCGGTCACGAGCCCGACACGTGTATCGCCGACATGGTCGCCGACGTGAGAGCGTCGACGCCCACCGCGGCCGCCGAGGCAGTCGCCCCTGACATCGCGGAACTGGGTCGCCGTTTGCAGTCCCAACGCAGGATGCTCGGCAGAGCGTTGTCGCACATGGTCACCGGCAGCTCACACAGGCTGAAGCTGATCGCGCAGCGTCCTGTCTTCTGCGACGCGGATGCGTTGCTCGGTGCGCGATCTCAGGCCTTGGACGGGCTTGCCGAGGGACTCGATCGTGCGCTACCCGCGCTCGTCGGGAGGTTGGGAGTGTCTCTCGAGATGGTCGTTCGGTCGCTCGGCAGACTCGGGCCGCAGCTGACGGCCACTCACGAGCAGCATCTCGCACGCGCTCGCGAGAAAGTGCTCGCGGTCGGGCAGGAGATGGTTGCGGCAGGGGAGCGGGAGATCGCGGCGTTCGCTGCGCGACTCGACGATCTGTCGCCTCTGGCGATACTCGGACGCGGGTACGCGGTATGTTACGAGAAGGGTGGCGCGATATTGCGCTCGATCGATGGCGTGTCGCCCGGGCAGCAGGTTCGTGTGCGTCTTGCGAATGGTAGTCTCGGCTGTACGGTCGATCAGGTCGAAGTGGAGGAGTAGATGTCTTCTGAGATCATCCTGCCCGAGGAGCTTTCCTTTGGCGCTGCGCTCGCCGAGCTGGAGCAGATAGTAAGAGCCCTCGAAGGCGGTCAGCTCGAGCTCGAGGAAGGGCTTGAGCGCTACGAGCGTGGTGTATCGCTGTTGCGCGCGTGCCAGGACAAGCTGGCGCAGGCCAAGCAGCGAGTGACGATGCTCGTTGGAGAGCTCGAAAGCGATGAAGGCGAAGTCGGGGATTCGGTGGAGGAGGAGAGCTGATGAGCGACTGCGTGTTCTGTATGGTGGCAAACGGGGAGATTCCAGCAACGATCGTGTTCGAGAACGAGACGGTGATCGCGTTCGAGGACATTGCTCCCCAGGCTCCCGCGCACACCCTGATCATTCCGCGCGTGCACTACGCGCACGTGGGAGACGATGTTCCGGACGACGTCCTCCTGGCGTTGATGAAGGCGGTTCCGGAAGTCGCGGCCGCCAAGGGCGTTACCGAAAGTGGCTATCGCGTGATAATGAACACGGGTCGCGACGGTGGGCAGACAGTGAACCACCTTCACTTGCACGTCATCGGAGGCCGCCGTATGGCGGAGAGCATGGTCACATTCACTGAGGGGACGTGAGGAGATGGTCGAGGGGCAGAGCGTTTGTATCGTGACCGATTCGACATCAGACATTCCGCGGGAGCTAGCTGCCGAGCTGGGCATCACGATCGTGCCGCTGAGCGTCATGATCGAGGGGGAGACGTTCGCGGACGGGGACATCTCACTGGAGGAGTTCTTCCGCCGCATGAATGCGGCGCGGGAGTTGCCCAAGACGTCGCAGCCTTCGGTGGGTGCGTTTGTCGAGACGTTCCAGCAGTGTCTCGACAGGTTCTCGGAAGTGGTGTGCATCACTATCTCCAACCGGTTGTCCGGTACCTTTGAATCGGCGATGGAGGCGGCGCGCTCGGTCGGCGATCGCGTCCACGTCCTCGACACGCTGAATCTCTCGTGGGGCGAGGGCTATCAGGTCACCGAGGCCGCAAGGGCCGCGCTTGAGGGGCTTGGCGTGTCGGAGATCAAGTCGCGCTTCGAGCAGCTTCGCAGCAAGGTACACATGGTCGTCGGACTCGACAGTCTGGACAATCTCGCCAAGGGCGGACGGATAGGCAAGGTGTCAGCGCTTCTGGGCGGGATGCTCAATCTGAAGGTCCTGCTGACGGTGGCGGAAGACGGAGCTTTCGAGCCGGTCGCGCGGGTACGCGGCACGAAGGCAGGGCTGCAGGCCAGTGTCGACTGGGTGGCAGGCTTCATCGATGAGAAGAAGCGCGCACACTTCGCGGTGCAACACGCGTTGTCGCCTGACAACGCCGAGTGGCTGGCGGACGCGATCAGGTCGAGGTTCAATGTGGCGGAACTGAGGATCGTTCCCGCAGGTGCGGTGATATCCACGCACACCGGTACCGGCTGGGGGATCACCGCCGTACAGCTGGACTGAATCCGAGCTTCGGCTGTCGGGAAACGTGAGCGACTCCGACCTTCAGGTCGGAGTCGCTCTAATCCTTCCCTGTTACCCCTGAGTCCTCAGGCGGCATAACACGGCGCAATCGCCGCGCATCGGGATGCCGGTCACCGATGAAGCCGCAACTGCGGTGGGGCGGATTCCCCGCGACACCGCATGTTAGGGAAGGGAAACCTGTCAACGTGAACAAGCTACCCTCAACCGCGGAGGATTGCAACAGTTGTTACATCGTGGGTTCGGCGGCAGCGGGAACTGGCGAGCACATGCCCGAAGCCGCACCGTCCACCGACCAGGAAGTGCCGTTTGGCTGGACGAATACCTAGTCGGAATGGGGTAAAGGGCTAACATATGCGCATGCGCCCTTCGGGGCGCATGCCGTACGATGATCCGTGCGCTGTAGCGTCACGGTTCCGGTTTGAGCCGATTGAAGGAGAGGGGAGACGCCGATGACAGAGTCGAAGGCAATCGAATCCTTGTCGCAAGAGTACAGAGTCGTGCAGCCGCCCAAGTGGGTGACCGAGCGAGCGCACATCCAGACCATGGAAGAGTACGAGGAGCTGTACCAGCGGTCGGTAGAGGATCCGGAGGGCTTCTGGGCCGACATGGCCGAGGAGATGCTGCACTGGGAGAAGAAGTGGGACAAGGTCCTCGAGTACGACTTCGAGAAGCCTTCGATCAAGTGGTTCCAGGGTGCGCAGATCAACGTGACCTACAACTGCGTGGACCGGCATCTGAACGGCTGGCGCCGCAACAAGGCCGCGCTCATCTGGGAGACCGACGAGGGCCGCACCAAGATGTACACCTATCAGTCGCTGTACTACAAGGTGTGCAGACTGGCCAACGTTCTCAAGAAGCACGGGATCAAGAAGGGTGATCGTGTAGCGCTCTACCTGCCGATGATCCCCGAGCTCGCGATCGCGATGCTTGCCTGTGCCCGCATCGGTGCGATCCACTCGGTAGTGTTCGGCGGATTCAGCTCGGCCGCATTGCGCGACCGTATCCAGGACTGCGGTGCCACGATGCTGATCACTGCGGATGAAGGAATTCGCGGTGGTCGTGTCGTTCCGCTGAAGGCCGAGGCCGACGCGGCTCTCAGCGAGTGTCCGTCGGTCCAGAGCGTGATCGTCGTCTCCAGGGCCCATGCGCGTGTCGACATGGAGCCCGGGCGTGACTACTGGTACCACGAGGAGGTCCGTGCCGACGACATCAGCCATCACTGCGATGTCGAGTGGATGGACGCCGAGGACCCGCTCTTCATCCTCTACACCTCAGGGTCTACCGGCAAGCCTAAGGGCGTGCTTCATACGACTGGCGGTTACCTGCTGTATGCCGCCACGACGTTCCGCTACGTGTTCGACTACCACGACGAGGACGTCTTCTGGTGTACCGCGGACATCGGATGGGTCACAGGACATAGCTACATCGTTTATGGCCCGCTGGCGGTAGGCGCCACATCGCTCATGTTCGAGGGGATCCCCACCTATCCCGACGCCGGTCGCTTCTGGGAGATCGTCGAGAAGCACGGGGTCAACCAGTTCTACACTGCTCCGACCGCCATCCGCGCGCTGATGAAGTCGGGCGAGGAGTGGCCCGCCAAGTACGATCTGTCGACCCTACGTGTCCTCGGGACAGTGGGTGAGCCTATCAACCCCGAGGCATGGATGTGGTACTACCGAAACATCGCCAGGGAGAACGCTCCTATCGTCGATACCTACTGGCAGACGGAGACCGGCGGTCATATCATCACCAACCTTCCCGGCATCACGCCGATGAAGCCCGGCTCGGCCACCAAGCCGTTCTTCGGCATAGAGCCGGAGATCGTGAACGAAGACGGCACCCCGACGCCGCAGGGGAGCGGCGGTCGCCTGTGCATCACCAAGCCATGGCCCGGCATGATGCGCGGCACCTGGAACGACCCCGAGAACGAGCTCATGAAGAACGTCTACTTCACCGCATTTCCCGGGAAGTACTTCACGGGCGACGGTGCGCGCTGCGATGAGGACGGCTACTACTGGCTGCTCGGCCGCGTGGACGACGTGATCAACGTCTCCGGCCACAGGATGGGCACTGCAGAGGTGGAGAGCGCACTTGTGAGCCATTCTGCGGTGGCCGAGGCGGCGGTCGTAGGCTACCCGCACGACATCAAGGGTGAGGGAATCTACGCCTACGTCATCCTGAAGACGGGCATCGATATCCCCGATGGCATCGAGAGCATACTCCGAGGTCACGTGCGCGAGGAGATAGGCCCGATCGCCAGCCCCGATTTCATCCATATCGTGCCGGAGTTGCCCAAGACGCGTTCGGGCAAGATCATGCGCCGCATCCTGCGCAAGATCGCTGCCGGCGAACGTGACATGGAAACGTTCGGCGATATCTCGACGCTCGCGGACCCATCGATCGTGCAGATCATCGTGGACAGTGCGCCGAAGGTAGGCTAGGCGCATCAGGTCGAAGCAGGCGGGCCCTGCACCGTGCGTGCGGGGTCCGCTTCTGTTTGCGGCGTGGTAGTATGCACTTCGGCCTTTCGACCGCTCACCGACAGAAGGAATAGCCGCCGATGGCATACAACGATCTGCTCCTACGCGCTGCGCGCAGAGAAGCGACCGAGAGCACTCCTGTTTGGATGATGCGCCAGGCCGGACGCTACATGCCTGAGTACCGGGAGATTCGTGCGAAGCACGGTTTCCTGGAGATGTGTCGCACTCCCGAACTTGCGGTAGAGGTCACGATGCAGCCGGTGGATATCGTAGGTGTAGATGCTGCGATTCTCTTCAGCGACATCCTGGTGGTGTTCCCCGGCATGGGCCTCGACCTCACCTTCGCCAAGGGCGAGGGCCCGGTCATCCACAACCCGGTTCGGACCGTGGACGACATCAAGAAGCTCCGCATCTCGGATCCGCTCGAGGACACCGGCTACGTGATGGAGACGCTCGGCATCCTGCGCAAGGAGCTCGAGCACAAGGTCCCGCTGATCGGCTTCGGCGGCGCGCCGTTCACGCTAGCGAGCTACGTGATCGAAGGCCACGGCACGCGCGACTACGAGTACACCAAGGCGCTCATGTGGAGCGAGCCCGCTGCATGGGACGAGCTGATGACCAAAATCAGCGACACCGTGATCGCGTATCTCTCGGCGCAGATCGACGCCGGCGCGCAGGTCATCCAGGTCTTCGACAGCTGGGTGGGTTACGTGGCGCCGCGCGACTACGAGCGCTCGGTACTGCCGTACACCAAGCGCGTGATCGATGCGCTCACCGAGCACGGCAAGCGCGTTGTGCCCGAGGGCGTGCCGATCATCCACTTCCCGAACGGCGCAACCTCGATGCTCGATCTCGCGCAGCTCGCTGGCGGTGACGTTCTCGGTGTGGACTGGCGCCTCGACATGAAGCACGTCGTGGAGCAGGTCGACGAGCGCTTCGCGATCCAGGGCAACATCGATCCGGTCGCGCTCTTCGCTCCGGATGACGAGCTGGAACGGATGGTCGTTGAGATCCTCGAGGCCGTGGGCACCCGACCGGGCCACATCTTCAACCTAGGCCATGGCATCCACAAGACGAGCGATCCCGAGAAGGCGCG
>JAFGNP010000111.1 GCA_016926975.1 Coriobacteriia bacterium
ACAGGCCGATACTCACGGATTCGGGTGGCTTCCAGGTCTTCAGTCTTGCCGACACGCTCAAGCTCTCCGACGACGGGGTGGAGTTCCGCTCGATCTTGGACGGAGCGAAGCACTTCTGGTCGCCCGAGGACAACATGGCGATACAGGAGGACCTCGGCGCGGACATCGTCATGCAACTCGACCAGTGCCCACCTTATCCTGCGGAGAAGGAGTTCGTCGCGACGGCCGTCAAGCGTTCCGCCGAATGGGCCGCGCGCTGCAAGTCGGCGCACACCAGGTCGGACCAGGCGCTCTTCGGGATAGTGCAGGGAGGAGTCTTCGAGGACCTGCGTGCCGAGAGCGTGGCGCGCCTCCTGGAGACCGGATTCGCGGGTTACGGAATCGGCGGCTACTCGGTTGGCGAGCCGCACGAACTGATGCTCGAGAGCCTTGCTCCCGTGACCGCGCTGCTGCCTACCGACAGGCCGCGCTACCTGATGGGGGTGGGGAACCCCACGACGATGCTGGAAGCGATCGCGCTGGGAGTGGACATGTTCGATTGCGTGCTGCCGACCCGGACCGCGCGAATGGGAACCGCGTTCTCGTCCGAAGGCCGGATGAACCTGCGCAACGCGCAGTACGCGCGGGACTTCGGCCCTCTCGACCCTGCCTGCTCTTGTCCGGTCTGCAGCAGGTACACGCGCGCCTACCTGCGGCACCTTGTCTCCGCAAAGGAGATGCTGGGCTCTACGCTCCTGTCGATCCACAACCTGCATGTGCTGATCGATCTTACGCGGCAGGCTCGTGAAGCGATCGAGGTCGGGCGCTACGCTGCGTTCTTGAGCGAGTGGAGAAGAGGCCCGGGGGCAGATGACTACTAGGTGGCGTGCACTGAAGCACGTGATGGTATGATTCGTTGATGTGCGCGGAGAGCTTCGCGTACGACCGATGTGAGCATACCTTCGGAGGTCCTTTCGATGGAGAGTTACGGACAGTTGCTCTCGCTCGCCGTGATCGCGGTGGCATTCTACCTTCTCATGATCCGTCCTCAGCAGAAGCGCCAGAAGGAGCACAGGGCGCTGATCGACTCGCTGGCGACGGGGGACAGGATCGTCACTGTGGGCGGCGTCTACGGCACAGTTCGCACTCTGGATGACGACAGGGTCGGCATCGAGGTCGCGCCGGGTACCGTGGTCGAGTTCGACCGCGCAGCAGTGGCTCGGAAGATCGAGAGCTAGAATCCTATGTCGGCCGCGTTCTGCCTCGCCACCCTGGAGGGGTCTCCCTCGGAAGTCGGATGTGCGAGGGTCGTGGGCGTCGGCTTTCGCCTGTTGAAGATCGGCGATTGCACCATGCCGATAGATTCGAATGCCTGCAGATAACTGTCGCCCGAGAGGGCGTGACCGGTAAGGAGAGTACCGAGGACGATGGATTCCAAGACGCGCAACCTGATCGCGCTTCTGGCGATCGCCGTGCTTACGGCGGTCTCTGTCTGGCAGTTCTGGCCACCTGCGGAGAAGATCACACAAGGCCTGGACATCAAGGGAGGGCTGTCGGTCATTCTCACCGCCAGCCCCCTTGGTGATACGGCGCTCACCGAAGACACCATGGAGCGTGTCGAGACGATTCTGATCGAACGCGTGGACGGCTTCGGTGTCAGCGAGGCGAGCGTGCAGCGTCAGGGGCAGAACGCGTTCCTGATCCAGTTGCCGGGTATCAGTAACGCCGAGGACGCTCTCAAGCTCCTCGGAGAGCCGGGCAAGTTGGAGTTCATAGAGCTCGGCAGCATCACCGATCCGGCAACACTCGGACTGATAGACAGCCAGATAATGGCGGAGCGGTCCACCGAGCCCACCGAGACTCTGCCCAAGTTGGACGAGAGCACCTACGAAGCCTTCATGACCGGCGAGGTCATCACGGATGCGCAGGTGACGGTCGACGAGCTCGGCAATCCGGCGGTCAGCCTCAAGATGAGCAAGGAGGGCGCGGACACCTGGGCAGGAGTCACGACCCGTCTGGCGCCCACGCGAGGCCAGATAGTCATCGCGCTCGACGGAAGGGCCAAGTCCGCGCCGGCGGTGCAGACCCCTATCCTCACCGGCGACACGGAGATCAGTGGGTCCTTCACGGTCGACGAGGCCAAGGGGCTCGCTGCGGTGCTCCAGTCCGGTGCAATGCCTGCTGACATCGCCATCGACGAGTCGCGTGTGGTGGGACCGACCCTCGGCCAGGACTCACTCAGGCAGGGCCTCATGGCGGGCATCATCGGCGTCGTGCTCGTCGGCCTGTTCATGGCTGCGTACTACCGCGGGTTGGGCGTGGTCTCGTGGGTTGCGCTAGCACTCTACGGCGTCATCCTCTTCGGAGTTCTCGGCGCCCTGTCTTCGTTCGGAGTCTTCGCGCTCACCCTGCCCGGCATCGCGGGCGTGATTCTCACTATCGGCGTGGCCGCCGACACCTCGATCCTCATCTTCGAACGCTTGAAGGAGGAGGTGGAGGGTGGCAAGACGCACCGTAGCGCCGCCAAGTCGGCCATCCGCCATGCCATCGGCACCAGCGTTGATGCCGACATCGTGACGTTGGTCTCGGCCGTAGCGCTGTACATCTTCGCGGTGGGCTCCGTGAGAGGGTTCGCCTTCACGCTCATCCTGGGTATCATCATCGATCTTGTGGTCGCGATCCTGTTCACCGGACCCGTCGTTCGCATTCTCGCCGAAGGGCCGATGGCCAAGATGCCCGCTCTCTTCGGCATGAAGGCGGGTGATCGGGATGCCTAAGCGCGTATTCGACATCATGGGCAAGCGCAAGATCTTCTTCGGCATCTCGGCCGCCATCGTGGTCGTTGCCATCGCGGTGCTGCTGCTCAAGGGCCTGACGTTCGGGATCGAGTTCCAGGGCGGGACCGTGATGACGCTCCAGGGGGCGGGTACGGTCGGCGTGGAGGAAGTGCGTGAAGTCCTCAAGGCCGCCGAAGTGCCGGATGCCGAGAACTCGGTCATCCAGACCACTGACGACGGCAGCTTCATCGTACGTACCGCCGAATCGGACACCGCGCGGGCGCAGGAGACCTTCTCCGTGCTCGTGAGCGAACTGGATCTTCCCGAGCAGGACGTCAACGTGACCACGATCGGTCCTGGTTGGGGCGCGAACGTCACGAGGGCCGCGGTCATCGCGCTCGTCGTGTCGATACTGTCGATACTTGCGTATATCTCGCTACGGTTCGAGTACAAGATGTCGGTCACCGCGGTAGTCGCTCTCGTGCACGACGCGCTATTCGTTCTCGGCATCTACGCGATCATGGGCCGCGAGGTCACGCCCAACACGATCGCCGCGCTGCTCACCATCTTGGGTTACTCGCTCTACGACACCATCGTGGTGTTCCACCGTATCCGGGAGAACGCCACGGGGCTGACGAAGCGCAGCTTCATGGATATGACCAACGAGTCGATCAACCAGATATTCATGCGGTGGCTGAACACCGGCGTCATTCAGATCGTGCCGGTCCTGTGCCTGTTGTTCCTGGGCGGGGAGACGCTTCGCGACTTTGCGTTCGCGATGGCCATCGGTCTTGTGTCGAGCGCCTACTCCTCGGTTGCTCTGGCAAGCCCGATGTACGCGGTCTGGAAGGAAAGGGAGCCGAGGTTCCAGGCGCTGAAGAAGAAGTACGAAGCGCAGGCGTCCAAGTAGACTGTGCGTTCGCGGTAGATCCGGGGCCGGCACCTCATCAGGTGTCGGCCCCTACAGGTAGAATGGGCTTATGACGGTGAAGACATGTTCGCGCAGACGCAGCCGCTGGGACATCGCCCGTGTCGATGCGAGCGCGGTCTCTTCGCTCGTAACGGGGACGGGGCTTTCGGCCATCACGGCTGCTGTTCTTGCCGGCCGCGGCATCACCACGCCGGAGGATGCCCGCCGCTTCCTGGAACCTTCACTGGAGCGTGACTGGGTTCAGACTGTCGAGCTCCCAGGGATGGTGGACGCCGCGGCTCGCGTTGCCGCTGCGGTGCGGAGTGGCGAGCGGATCGTCGTCTTCGGCGACTTCGACCTGGACGGCATCTCCGCCGCAGCGACAGCCACTCTCGGCCTGCGCTCGCTCGGCGCCTCCGTGGCAGCCGTGGTGCCACATCGCTTCAGAGAGGGATACGGGCTGTCGATGCCCGCGATGGAGCGTGTGGCTGAGATGGCGCCCGGCCTCGTCATCACGGTCGACTGCGGCATCTCGAGCGCGGCGGAGGTCGCCTGGCTGGCCGGGCGCGGTATCGACACCGTGGTCACCGATCACCACGAGCCCGGCGAGGGCGTGCCCGAAGGCATACCGGTCGCCGATCCCAAACTCGAGCCGGGCGGTGCGGCGCTGTCCGGCTCCGGAGTCGCACTCGCGCTAGTAAGGGCGGTAGGCGATCTGCTCGGGACGCCCGACGTGTGGCGTGAACTGACCGATCTGGCGATGCTCGGGACGGTGGCCGATGTCGTACCGCTGACAGGCCCGAACAGGGCACTGGTCGCGGACGGTCTGGCGCGGGTGCGGACCGCACCGCGCGTGGGGCTTGCCGCACTGGCCGAGGTGGCCGGGATATCGGCCGAGTCGCTGGATGCGGACCACGTAGCGTACGCGCTGGCGCCCCGGCTGAACGCGGCCGGGCGGATGGCCGATCCCGACATCGCGCTGCAGCTCCTGCTCGGGGACGACCCTGAGACGTCATCGGTGCTGGCGCACGCGCTCGACGAGCACAACCGGCTGCGTCAGGCCGCGGAGAGCGATCTGTACGAGGCTGCGATAGTGCAGGCCGAGGCCTCGTATCGCCCCGGCGACCGGGTGCTCGTCGTGGCAGGAGAAGGATGGCACGAGGGCGTGCGTGGCATCGTCGCTTCGCGCCTGGTGTCGCGCTTCGGGGTGCCCGCACTGGTCTTCTGCATCGATGATGGTGAGGCCCACGGCTCGGGGCGCAGTGTCGAAGGCGTGGACCTGTACGCCGCACTCAGCGCTCATTCGGGAATGCTCACGCGGTTCGGCGGCCATTCTATGGCTGTGGGCGCCACGCTGCCCGCTTCCACGCTTGACGCGTTCTCTGCCGGGCTTGCCGAGCACCTAACGCTACTTCCCGAGACGGACTTCACCGGGAGCATCGCAGTGGATGCTGAAGTGCCGCTGGACGCGCTGTCGCGCGAGCTGGCTGCGGAGATCTCGCTACTGGGGCCGTTCGGCTTCGGGAATTCAAGACCCCTGTTTGCAGCCCGCGGCGTGTTCATGAACAGCCGCAAGCGGGTGGGGCGGACCGAGGACCATCTCAAGTTCACGGCATTCGACGGCGTGGCAGCTGTGCCCGCGATCGCTTTCCGCTGTCCGGACATCGAGATGCTGGCCGAGACCGATTCGCTGATAGACGTGGCCTTCGAGCTGGATTGCAGCGAGTGGAGGGGGGTCGAGCGCGTTCAGATGCTCGCCCGGGATGTCAGGGTACGCTCCGCGCCCGCTGGCGCGCCCGCCGCGGCGCTCGTGGAGGACCTCTTCGAGCATGCCGACGAGATACTGGCGCGCGGTGAGTACGCTGGTATCGCGGATGCCGGGCACTTCCACACCAAGCTTGCCGGCGTCACCTTCGAGGGGCGCCAGGAAGTCGTCGCGCGTCTGCAGCCCGGCTCACCGTTGCGCCTCGAGCGGCAGCCGGACAACCCCCACGACCCCTGCGCTTGTGCGCTGTTCGACCCCTTCGGAGACCAGGTCGGATTCCTCAACCGACGTCTGGCTGCGGTACTCGCGCCGGTCTTGGACGCCGGCGTGGAGTACGACGTGGAGGTCGCCGACATCACCGGAGGCTCGGAAGGCGCGTCCCTGGGCGTGAACGTCTTGCTCTCGAGGCGCGGGACCGATGAGACCGCCGATGCCGAGACGTACGAGGCCGCTGCGGAACGCCGAGCGGCGCTCGCACAGCTCGAGGGCGCCGCCCTCGATGCGGAGCTCGTTTCGCACTTCATCGGCGATCGAGAGCTGCACGAAGCGCAGTCCCGGGCCCTGGTCCACCTTTCTGAGGGGAGAGCCACGCTCGTGGTGATGGCCACCGGGCGGGGCAAGTCACTGATATTCCACGTTCACGCGGCGCGCGAGGCTGTGGCGCGAAACAGGGCATCGGTGTTCGTGTACCCCCTGCGCGCGCTCGTGGCCGACCAGGCGTTTCATCTTGAAGACGCGTTCTCGGGTCTGGGGTGTAGCGTTGCGACCATCACCGGTGAGAGTCCGACCGGCTCCCGCGAGGATGCCTTTGCGGCTCTCGCGGACGGGTCTCTCGACGTGGTGCTCACGACGCCGGAGTTCCTGGTCCACCATGCAGAGCGATTCGCCGAGACCGGCCGCGTGTCGTTCGTCGTGATCGATGAGGCGCACCATGTCGGTCTTGCCCGTGCGGGCCATCGGCCGGCGTACGCACGCCTCGATCAGGTGTTGAAGACTCTGGGGGACCCGCTGGTGCTCGCGGTCACCGCGACCGCCCCGGACGATGTCGCTGAAGCATTGAGTGTGTCGCTCGGCATAGAGGAGTTCGTGCTCGACTCCAGCACCCGGGAGAATCTGCGGGTCGTCGACTCCCGCGGCATCGAGGACAGGGCGGCCCGTGTAGCCGGACTGGCTGCGAGCGGCGAGAAGGTCATCGTGTACGTCAACAGCCGTGAGACTTCGGTGAAGCTCGCCCGCACCTTGCGCTCCAAGGTGCCGGATCTGTTGTACCGCGTGGCGTTCTACAACGGCGGTATGACCCGGGAGGCGCGCCACGCGGTGGAGCGCGCCTTCCGCGACGGTGACCTCACTGCGGTGGTAGCTACAAGTGCGTTCGGCGAGGGCGTGAACATCCCCGATATCCGGCACGTCGCGCTGTACCACCTGCCTTTCGGGGGAGTGGAGTTCAACCAGCTATGCGGACGAGGGGGCAGGGACGGCGAGCCCGCATCGGTGCACCTGCTCTTCGGGTCCAAGGACGCCAAGCTCAACAGGATGATCCTGGAGTCTTCGGCCCCGTCGCGCGAAGACCTGGGCGCCCTCTACCTGGTGCTACGCGATGCCGCCGTCGAAGCAGGTGGCGAGGTCGAGATCACGAACGCCGAACTTGCCGAGCGCGTGAAGCGACGTCGTCCGCGAACGACGTTGAATGAGAAGGGTGTCTCGACCGGGATCGGAGTGTTCCGGGAGCTCGGTCTCGTGTCGAGCGAGGGGTACGGTGCGTACCGGCGTCTCACGATGCTCCCCGCGCCCGATACCAGGCTCGACCTGGCGAGTTCGGTCCGGTACGCGGAGGGCCTGGATGAGTTGGAGGACTTCGAGGCGTTTCGCAGCCGCGCACTGGAAGCATCGGCCGATGAGTTGCTGCATGCGTTCAATCGTCCTATCCTGCCCACACGACCGACGAACCCGAGTTCGTGATGGCCGGAGGTCACCCGTGTCGGTAACGCTAGAAGGGCTGGAAGCGCAGGTACGCTCCTACAATCCCTCCGCGGACCTGCGGGGGATAGAGGAGGCGTACGCGTTCGCCCTCGAGCATCATGCAGGTCAGATGCGCAAGAGCGGGGAGCCATTCATCACCCATCCGCTAGAGGTGGCGATGATCCTGGCGGGGCTCAACCTGGACACCGCGACCCTTCAGGCGGCCATCCTGCACGACGTGGTCGAGGACAGCTCGGTGAGTCTCAAGAAGGTGCGCGAGCAGTTCGGCGACGAAGTGGCGTCTCTGGTCGACGGGGTCACTAAGCTCGGTCGGATCAAGTTCAGTTCGCTTGCCGAGGCGCAGTCGCAGAACCTGCGCAAGATGCTCATCGCCATGGCCAAAGACATCCGGGTCATTCTGATCAAGCTCGCAGATCGGCTGCACAATATGCGCACCTTGAGCGCGCTTCCCGAGGAGAAGCAGCACCGCAAGGCGATCGAGACCATGGAGATCTACGCGCCTCTCGCGCATCGGCTAGGCATATCGTCGATGAAGTGGGAGCTCGAGGACCTTGCCTTCTACTACCTGGAGCCGCGCAAGTTCGCTCAGATACAGAAGATGGTGGCCGAGAGCCGTGCGGCTCGCGAGGCCTACCTTCACCAGGTGATCGACCAGCTTTCGGGCGAGCTGGAGGAGATCGGTGTGAAGAGCGAGATCTCCGGGCGGCCGAAGCACCTGTACAGCATCTACCAGAAGATGACGCACCGGGGTAAGGACTTCTCCGAGATCTACGACCTCATCGCGCTACGCGTGATAGTGGATTCGGTGAAGGACGTCTACGGCGCGCTAGGCACGGTGCATTCCATCTGGAAGCCCGTTCCCGGCCGCTTCAAAGACTACGTCGCGATGCCCAAGTTCAACATGTACCAGTCGCTGCACACGACCGTCATCGGCCCTGCCGGACGCCCTCTGGAGATCCAGATCCGGACGGAAGAGATGCATCGCACTGCCGAGTACGGCATCGCCGCTCACTGGAGGTACAAGGAGGGCGGTCGCGCGGACGAAGCATTCGACGAGCGGCTCGTATGGCTGCGCCAGATGCTCGAATGGCAGACCGAGCTCAAAGACCCGCGCGAGTTCATGGAAGCGCTCAAGATCGATCTGTTCGAGGACGAAGTGTTCGTGTTCTCGCCGAAGGGCGACGTCATATCGCTGCGCAAAGGATCCACTCCGATCGACTTCGCCTACGCGATACACACCGAAGTGGGTCACCACTGCGTCGGGGCCAAGGTCAACGGTTCTATCGTGACGCTCGACTACGAACTGGAGATGGGTGACCGCGTCGAGATACTGACCAACAAGAGTTCCTGGCCGAGCCGGGACTGGCTGAACGTGGCCAGGACATCCTCGGCACGGAGCAAGATCCGGAGCCACTTCTCGAAGGTGAGTCGTGAGGACGACCTGGTCAAAGGCAAGGACGAACTGGGCAAGGTGCTTCGCAAGCAGGGCTTGCAGGTGAGCGCGAACACGCTGGGAAAGGCGCTCGACACCGTGGCGAAGGACATGAACCTCGCCGAGGCGGACGACCTTCTGGCGGCCATAGGTTCAGGCAAACAGAGCCCGAAACAGGTGGTCACCAAGCTGATCAAGTTGCTTGCGAAGGACGAGCCGGCTACAGCCGTGACGGAGGTCGAGGGCAGGCCGATTCTGCAGCCTTCACGTGCGGCGAACCGGAGGCGCAGCTCAACCGGCGTCAAGGTGAAGGGTATCGACGACGTTCTCGTCCGCCTCGCACATTGCTGCAATCCGGTTCCGGGCGACGACATCATAGGGTTCGTCACGAGGGGCAGGGGTGTCTCCGTCCACAGGGGAGACTGCCCGAACACGCGCGAGCTGGTGAGCTCCAGCGGCGAGCGCATCATCGAGGTCGAATGGGACACGGAGACCTCCACCACCTACCAGGCGGAGATACTGATCGAGGCTCTGGACCGCACGCGGCTCCTGCAGGACATATCGATCGCTCTCGCCGACACAGGCGTGAACGTGCTGTCCGCGGCCATCTCCACGGACCGCCAGGGTGTCGCCTACCTGCGCTTCCTGTTCGAGCTCGGCCACATGGAACAACTGCAGCGCGTGCTCGACCAGGTGAAGGGTGTCGACGGCGTCTTCGACGCGAAGCGTACGATGCCTGAGGGAGGGCGCAAGCGGGGAGTGGACTCATGAGGGTGCGCAGGCTGACGCTCGGCCCTCTGGACACCAATTGCTGGCTGGCCGACGACGGAGTCGGCGGGCCCGTGATCGTGATCGATCCCGCCGATCAGGCGCAGGCCATCCTGGGGGCTCTGGGGGAGGATGGGGTCGCGGCGGTAGTGCTGACTCACGATCACTTCGACCACCTGGCTGCCGCGCGGGAAGTCGTGGCGGCGACCGGCGCTCCTCTGATGGTGCACGAGGTCGACGCTCCGAGGATCACCTCCTCGGAGGGTACGGGTGCGACGCTCTTCGGGTTCGAGGCCTCGGCGCCGCGCGCGGACAGGCTTCTGGCCGAGGGGGATGTGATCGAGGCGGGGCAGGTCGAGCTGCGCGTGCTGCACACGCCCGGCCACACACCAGGTTCGGTGTGTCTGGCATGCGATGGCCATCTGTTCGCCGGGGACACTCTGTTCGCCGGCAGCATCGGCCGGACCGACTTCCCCCGGGGTGACATGGACTCGATTAGGCGGTCGATCGCGCGACTGTCCGAGCTGCCCGATGAGACGCGTGTCCATCCGGGACATGGACCGGAGACTACGATCGGGCGGGAGCGGCGCGTCAACCTGTTCTTCCCGAGGGCCTGAGAGGGAGGCACAGTGAGCGATAGCACTTCCCTGCGATGCGGAGACGAATGGCGCTCGGACTTGGCCGAGAGAGTCCTCGCGTTAGTCGACGCCGGTGTGGAGGGGAGCACGGACTCGTTCGATGCGCTCGCGCTCGAGGTGTTCGCATACCAGTACTGGAACAACGAGCCCTATCGCCACTTCTGCGAGGCAGCCGGTGTGAGCCCTGACGCCATCGAGCGCTGGTCCGAGATTCCGGCGTATCCGACAGATGCGTTCAAGAGCGAGATCGTGGCCTCCTTCGAGACCGAGAAGGCCGTGCAGGCGATCATGACAAGCGGGACGACGCGCCCGAACCAGCGCGGCAGGATATTCAGGGACGCTACGGGGCAGAAGCTGGTGTTCACCGGCAACCGGGTGATGACCGGGTCGTATCTGTTCCCGGACTTCGAAGAGGGTCGGCGGTGCAGGATCCTGCTGATGACACCCAGTTCCGAACTGGCGCCGACCATGGGCATGGCGATCGGCATGGAGCAGACGCGCCAGCATTTCGGCACGGACGACAGCATATTCCTCGTGAAGCGCTCGGGGGTCGACGTGAAGGAGCTCGTGAAAGCGCTCAGGGATTCGGAGAGCTCGGGCGTGCCGGTGGCGCTCATTGGCGCCACGTCGGCATACGTCTACTTCTTCAATGCGTGTCGCGAGAAGAAGATGAAGTTCTCCCTCCCTGCAGACAGCCGGGTCTGCGACGGTGGAGGGTATCGCGGCCGTTTCGGCGTTGTGACCCGGGAGGACTACTACCGGCTTGCAGAGGACATCCTCGGCGTGCCGGAGCACCACTGCGTGAACACGCTCGGGCTGGGCGAATCGGCCACCAACTATTTCGACTCCTCCTTGCGCGATCACGTTCAGGGGCGTCCCGGAGCTCGGAGGAGAAAGGTCTCTCCGCCATGGACCAGTACCGAGGTGTTCGACATCGAGACTCGCAAGGTGCTGCCGCCCGGTGAGGTGGGTCTGCTACGCCACTACGACCTGTGCAACCTGCCCACGGTGATCGGAGTCCAGACAGACAACCTTGGCATCATGTACGACGACGGCGGGTTCGACATCATAGGACGCGCGAAAGTGGTCGAGGGGAAGGTGCAGGAGCTACCGAGTGAGGCTACGGTCGGTTCGATGGGTGACACGCGGACGTTTCGCCTTCTCGAGGCGTACGTGAACTTCTCGATCGACTTCAAGATGGGGCGAGCGCTCAGTTCGGACGCCAAGTCGGACGACGTCGAGTTGAGGCGAAGTGATGACGCAGCGCATGGGGTGAGTGCCGACGAGGTCGCGCACATCACGGCCTCGTGTCCCATAGCCGTCGAGGAGATGGTAGCCGCTGCCGATGACCCCGAGGCTGCGGTGCGTGCGGACGCCGCCATCGAGGCGTTTCAGGCTGCTGCGGACGACGAAGATCACCGGGGAAGCGAGGGATGATGAGCGCAGTACTGGACGTTGCTATCATCCTGAACAACTACCTTCATGACGTCGCCACTGCCGTTCTGCTGTCTGCCGCGGTGATCATGTGGGTGCTTGAGAAACAGACGCGCGAGGGCTCGGTGGGTTCGATGGAGGCGTTAGCCCGCGCGTATCCGGCCCTGACCCGCTTCGCCCAGGGAGCGCTCGCCTGGATCGTCGTGGGCGGCATCCCACGTATCGTGACCTTCAACTCGCACGATCTGGGTGCTGTTCGCGACGATCTGGTGCCTGTGATTGTCGGCAAGCACGTGGTCGAGGTGGCAGCCGTGCTTGCGGGGGCGGTGCTTTGGATGAGGGTCAGGCGGCGTATCGAAGGCGCGCGATTCGAGAGCGGATAGCGCTGGTGCGTGGAGCCGACCCGCCAGGACGCCATGCTGCCTTTCTCGTTGGGCTAAACTCGGCCGAGAACACCGGTCGCCTGGAGTGACATGAGACTGCTGCACCGGATCTACAACATCCTGCGCTCCCGCAGGCTTGCCTTCGTGCTAATCGCGGCGTTCGTCGGCTACACGGCCATTGCGACTGTCACCGGCGAGTCCGACTACGGGCAGGCATACTCGAGACCTCTGTTCATCGCTATCGCCACCGCGCTCGCTTCGGCAACTGCCGCATGTGCCTGGGAACGCACGGTCAGCTCGAGCCGGCTGTGGCGGCGCGGCACGGGTGTCACTCCGGGTTTCGTGAGGACTCTGACCGCCAGACCGCAGATCGCGGTCACCATTCCCGGGGGCGCCGACACGACCGGGATTCTCGAACGGGTGGCAGCGCGCCTCGGGCCTCTTCACCTGCGGGTGATCTCCGGCAAGGGGCGGGTCGTGGGCACTTCCGGACGGCTCTCGCTCGTGGGCAGCCCGCTGTTCCATTGGTGCCTGGTGCTGCTGTTCGTACTGGTAGGTGCCGGGCGGCTGACGAGGTCCGAGGGGATGATCGGCATCCCGGTGGGATCCGAGCGGGTTGATGCGGCAGGATCGTACTTTTGGGTGGATGTAGGCCCGTTGCACGGCGAGGACTTCAGCGGAGTCACGATTCGGGTATCCGAGCTTCGACTGGACTACACCGCCGGGGGTGTGAGCAGGGGGGCTGCTCCGGTTGTAGAGCTCTACGACGAAGGCGACCTGGTGGGCCGACGAGTCGTCTACCCGAACAGCCCGTTGAGGTACGGCTCGATGATGGTGCACCCCAGCGACTACGGCCTTGCGGGCAAGTTCACGCTGACCGGTTACGGTGAACCGCAGGTGGTAGAGGTTCTGTACGACTTCTCGAAGGAAAGGCCCGTTGCGGAGAATCACGTTCCCCTCGAGGACAACAGGCCCGGAGGCACCCTCACGCTTTCGACAAGCATACCGTTGGACATCGAAGAGGGTCTGGCGGAGTGGGTGATGCCGGAGGAGCCGCGAGTGGATTGGGTCATCGATGACGCCGGAATCACGTCCATGGGTACCGTTCGGCCGGGCGAGTCTATCGATCTTGGCGACGGGATGGTGCTGACGCTGGACGAAGTGACTCACTACGCACGCGTATCCGTGGTGAACGACTGGTCGGTGTACCCTATCTACGCGACGTTCGCCCTGGGGATGATCGGTCTCGCACTTGCGCTGCTGGTGTCGCCGAAGACCGTCTGGGTGATGGTCATCAGCGATGCCGACAAGGTGGCGCTCCACGCGCGTACCCGGCAAGGACGTGGGGACAGGCTGTTCGCCGATGCTGTCAGAAGCGAACTTGAGGCTGCTGTAAGGGAAGGATGACGTGTCGTGACGACTGAGATCATCATCATGTGGGCCACGGTCACGCTGTACGCTCTGTCGGCAGTTGCGTTGATCGTTGGCTATGTGTTCGAGAAGCCTAGGGTCGTAGCCGCTCCCCTGTGGCTGGTAGCAGCAGGGCTGCTGACTCATGCAACTGCGATCGGGATCCGCTGGGCGCGGGTCGGTCACGGTCCCTATGTGGGCTTCTACGAAGTGGTATCAGGCTTCGCGTTCGTCTCCTCTGCGATCTACCTGTATCTGGGTTGGCGCAAGCCGGTCCTGAGGATAGTCGGTACCGTGCTCATGCCGCTGTCGTTCCTGGCGATAGGCGGGGCGATGATGGCTCCTACCGCCGACATGGATCTCACTGGCACTCTGGCCAGCTACTGGCTCGGCGTGCACGTGGCGTTCGCGAAGCTGGCGTACGGGTCTTTCATAACGGCCTTCGCCTTTGCGGTGCTCTACCTGGTCTTCATGAAGCGTCACGAGTTGCCGCCCGATGCTCCGAAGCTGGTCACGCTAGACGACCTTTCGTTCAAGTTCCTTGCGGCAGGCTTCATCTTCCTGGGCATCATGATCGCGGTCGGCGCCATATGGGCCAACGAGGCCTGGGGTCGGTATTGGGGCTGGGATCCGATCGAGACGTGGTCGTTGATCTCGTGGTTCTGTTACGCCTTCACGATTCATCTGCGCGTAACGATGGGGTGGCGCGACCGGAAGTGGGCTCTCGCCGCTATCGTGCCACTGCCGGTCGTGCTCTTCGCCCTGATGGGTGTGGCAGTCATATATCAGACAGTCCACGGGGCGTACTTGATCGGCGGCTAGCGGGCGAAACCACCCTAAGGGGAGTTTGCGTCAGGCTGCTCCCGCGGATGATAATGCACGGAGTGCTTTGCCGGACAAGGAGCCGATGGGCGACATGTTTGCGGAACTACTACTTATGTGGATGGCGCTGAGCATGTACGCTATAAGTACGGTTCTGGCCACCTCGGGTGCGCTATTCTCACGTGACAAGCTCGTGTCTCTTGGTGTGATGGCTGCCGCCGCGGGGGCTTTGTTCCAGGTTGTGTCGTACGCGATTCGATGGATGAACGTGGGGCATCTACCATTCCTGGGCTTCTACGAGGCCGTCTCCGAATGGACGTTCGCCACCGTGGTGACTCTCGTGATCATCTCTTGGTGGCGTCCCAAGCTGCGCCCGTTGGCGGTCATCCTGATGCCGATGTGCCTGCTCGCCCTGGGGTCGGCGATGGTAGCGGACAAGTCGGCCGGTGAGGTCGGTGTCACGCTTTCGAGCTGGTGGTTGGTGATCCATGTGATCTTCACCAACCTTGCGCACATATGCTTCATCGTCGCTTTCGCCCTTGCGGTGGCGTATCTGTTCCGAAGCCGTCCCGGTGTCGGCAGGATGCGGGCCGCCTTGGACAAGCTTCCTGCACAGGAGGTAGTGGACGACCTTTCCTACCGGTTTGCGGCGGTCGGGCTTGTCTTCATGGGAGTGATGATAGTCAGCGGCGCTATCTGGGCCAATGAGGCCTGGGGCCGCTACTGGGGCTGGGACCCTATTGAGACCTGGTCGCTCATCACGTGGCTGGCATACGCTCTGTTCCTGCACTGCCGACTGACCCTGGGTTGGAGGGGCAGGAAGTCCGCGTGGATGCTGGTTATCGTGGTTCCCCTGCTGCCCTTCACCCTGGTTGGAGTGCCTGTGTTGTACGACTCCATCCACGCTGCCTACATACAGGGGTTCTGATCGATGGGGAAGTCGGGTCTCGCCTATACGCCGGGAACGGACGAGATGAGGACGCGGCTCGGCGCGGAGATCCTCGAGATCATCCAAGCAGGTCCTGATGGCTATCTGTCCGACGAAGACTTCAACGACTACGCGATCCAGCTGTTCCGCCACCACTACGTTGCGAACCCGATATTCCACGAGTACTGCGAGGGTCGTAAGGTGTCTCCCTCTTCCGTCGACTACTGGGGAGACGTCCCGGCGGTCTGGAGTGACGCGTTCAAGACGCACCTGGTCGCGTCCTTCCCTCTGGAGCAGGCGGTCTTCGCGGTCATGACGGGCGGCACCACCAGCCTCACGCAACGTGGGAGGGTCTTCCGTGACGAGTTGGGCATGAAGCTCATTCTCACGGCCAACAGGGTGCTCACTAAGCACTACCTGTTCCCGGACTTCGACGAGGGGGCCCGCTGTCGCATCCTGCTCATGGCGCCGAGCACGAAAGTGGCGCCGTCGATGGGTATGGCGATCGGGATGGAGCAGACCAAGGAGCACTTCGGCACGGAAGACAGCGCGTTCCTGCTCAAGCGCACCGGCATCGACGTCAAGGCGCTCATGAAGGCTCTGCGCGAGTCGGAGGAGTCCGGCGTTCCCGTCGCGCTTGTGGGCGCAACGGCGGCGTACGTCTACTTCATGCGATCGTGCCAGAAGAAGGGGATCAGCTTCTCTCTTCCGGCGGGCAGCCGGGTCTGCGACGGAGGCGGATACCGGGGGCGTTTCGGCCCGATAACCCGCGACGAGTACTACGCGCTCGTGCTGGAGATCTTCGGCATTCCGGCGAACTGGTGCGTGAACGTGCTTGGCGAAGGAGAGACCGCCAGCAACTACTTCGACGACGTCATCCTGCGGACCGTGCGCGACATGGAGCCGCGCGAGCGCATAAAGCCCGCGCACCCGTGGTCGCGCGTGCGTTGCGCGAGCGTGAAGGACTTAAGCATCCTGCCTGACGGGGAGATCGGTCTCGTCCAGATCTTCGACCTTGCGAACGTGCCCACAGTCCTGGCCGTGCAGAGCGACGACCTCGGCTACACCAAGTTCGGTGGAGTCGAGATGGCAGGCAGGGCGATGGTCGAGAGCGGTCGCGTGGTGGCCATGCCTGACGAGCCTCCCGCAGGAGTCTCGGGCGATACGCCGATGTTCAGACTCCTGGAGAACTACATCAACTTCTCGATCGACTTCGGCATGTTGGGTACGCGTGCGAAAAAGGGCGCGGAAGGTTCGGGTCGGCCCGGCCAGGTGCCCAGGCCCCCGGTGTCGAAGTCTCTGGATCCCACGTTCGCCGAGGTTGCCGAGATGGATATCGGCGACGTGGAGGACGACATGCCGGCGCCCTCCGACCTGCTCGCACCGAGCATCCGCGAGGAGGTCGACCACGCGGGTGAGGGCGCCGTCCCGTCATGTCCGCAAGTAGTCGACGAGCTGATCATGTCAGGTGAAGAGCCGGAGGCCAAACGGCTGGCCGATGAAGCAATGGCCACCTTTGCCGAGCAGGAGACGCGCCCTCTCTCCGAGTACCAGGCTGAATGGGAGAGGCAGCGCGAGGCGCGGAGGAAGAGGCGAACCAAGGCCGATTCGGATCCGGACTAGGCGGGGTCGTGAAGGTACGAAGGATCGCTCCCATCCTCCGGTCTCGCAAGTTGGCAGCCGTTCTGATCGCGCTCGTCATCGTCTACGCGTCGGTTGCGAGCCTCACCGTGAGAGAGGACTTCGGGCGCGCGTATTCGACGCCGCTGTTCGTAGCCATCTGTTCAACGCTCGCGGTTGCCACGGCCCTGTGCGCCTGGGAGCGCTCGACACTCGCTCTGAGGCTCTGGCGGCGGGGCGTCGGGGTCGCTCCGGGATTCGCCGAGAAGCTCTCGCAGCGGCCGCAGATATCGGTCCGTCTCGATCAAGACACGGAAGGTGATGTCGCACTCGCCGGCGTGCACGCAGGTCTGTGTGCGTTGCGGTTGCGTGTGCATGTCGGTGAAGGCCGAGTGGCGGGTGCGTCGCTGTGGCCCGCGCACCTGGGTTCTCCGCTGTTCCACTGGTCGCTGGTGCTTCTGATACTCTGCATCGGCTTGGGGCAACTCACTCGAGCTTCAGGTATGATGGGCGTTCCCGTCGGGTCCGGGCTGCCGGACGCGGCGTCCTCGTACGGGACGCTGAAGGTGGGCGCGCTGCACGGCAGCGATCTGTCGGGGCTCACGATAAGCGTGCCCGAGATCGACTTCGGCCATGAGGTAGGCGGCGTCGACCGCGGAGTCGTGCCAACCGTAGAGTTGTACGACGGAGACGAGCTCGTTGCCAGCGGTGCGGTCTTCCCGAACAACGCATTGCGATACCGCTCCATGATGGTCCACTACTCCGCGTACGGTCTTGCGGCCCGCTTCTCCTTCACGGACGGCAGTGGGACGAAGGTGAGGACGTTCGACGTCTTGTACGATTTCCCTGAGGAGCAGGTGCCGGAGACGGCGGCCTCGGTTGTGGATATCACCATCGATTCGGCCCCCATCAAGATGACTTCAAAGATCCCGTTGGGCGCGAGCGACGGTCAGGTGCTTGAGGCGCTTCCTGCCGGTCCACGCGTGGAGTGGACTCTGGAAGAAGGCAGCGCCAGGTCTACCGGGTCGGTAGGTGTTGGGGAGACCGTTGATCTTGGACCGAGGGGGTTTCTCGCACTGGAGGACATCGTGTACTACGCGCGCCTGTCTGTGGTGGACGATCCATCGGTGCCCTTCATCTACCTGCTGTTCTCCACCGCCCTGGCCGGACTTGCCCTGGCCGTTCTTGCTCCGCCGAGAACAGCTTGGGTGATGCTGGTCGAGCACGATGACGCATTGTGGCTTCATGCGCGTACCAGGCAGGGGCGGGGTGACGAGAGGTTCCCGCGGTCGGTGGCGGAGGTGCTTCGCACGGCTGCAGGGCCTGCCGACAAGCTCGCGTGAGCGATGAGCGCGGCGTCCTCAGGGACGGTCCTGCTCTGCCGTGGCGGCGGACAGCCGCTTCGGCTACACTCGGAACCCGCAGACATCCCGCCTGAAAGGTCCTGTGAGTGAACGCTCGTGCGCCAAAAGGTACCGCCGACATGCTTCCCGATGTCGCACGGGTCTGGGAGTACATGCAGCGTGTGGCCCAGGAACTCTTCGCGCTCTACGGTTACGAGCCGGTCTACACACCCCTGTTCGAGCACACGGATGTCTTCACTCGCGGTATCGGCGAGGCTACCGACATCGTCTCGAAGGAGATGTACACCTTCGAGGACAAGGGCGGCCGCTCGATAACCCTGCGCCCGGAGGGCACCGCCAGCGTCGTTCGCTCGGCGCTCGAACACGGTCTGACAGCCAACGGTGGGCAGGCGAAGATCTACTACTCCGGCCCCATGTTCAGGTACGAGCGCCCGCAGAAGGGTCGCATGCGGCAGTTCTGGCAGATCGGCGTCGAGGTCCTGGGCGCCGCCGAGTCTACGGCCGATGCAGAGGTCATCACGTTGTTGTGGCGGTATTTCGAGGCGCTTGGGATACCTGCGTCCAACATGCGCCTGTTGCTGAACTCCATGGGCGACGGGTCTTGCCGTCCACGCTACCGCGAGAAGATCGCCGCTTTCATACGCTCGCACGGCGCCGAGTTGTGCGAGGAGTGCAACCACCGTGCTGACACGAACCCTTTTCGCGCGTTCGACTGCAAGAATCCCGGTTGCGTAGCGGTGATGGGCAGGGCCCCTCTGCTGCGCGACGAGCTCTGTGACGCTTGCGCAGCACACTACGCGTCGGTGAGGTCTCATCTCGACGCGCTCGGTATCCCGTACGTGGAAGAGCCGAAACTGGTGCGCGGACTCGATTACTACACACGCACCGTTTTCGAGGTGCAGGTAGATGCTGGGCTCGGATCGCAGAACGGCATCGGCGGGGGAGGGCGCTACGACCGGCTCATGGAGGAGTACGGCGGTCCGGCTACGCCCGGCCTGGGATTTGCGCTCGGGTTCGAGCGTACACTTCTCGCCATGGAGGCGGCCGGCGTGAAGGCTCCAGGGCTCGCGCTCGCCGAGGTGTTCGTCGCGCGGGTGGACGACAGCGTCACGGCTGAGGTCTTCGCGGTGGCGCAAAGCCTGCGAGACGCCGGTATTGCGACCGAGCTCGATCACCAGGGCCGGAGCCTCAAGTCGCAGTTCAAGCAGGCGGATCGCCTCGGAGCGCGGTTCGTTGTGGTCGTAGGGCCCGATGAGCTTGCCGCAGGTGAGGTCACGCTTCGAGACATGACAACCAAGGAAGAGAATCGCGTGGCGATGGATGCAGCGCCAGCTGCCGTTGCCGCTGCGCTCGGCTAGGAGGATCTCCGGATGTTCGACGCTCGCTACTCGATCCGCACGCACACTGCAGGTGCGATATCGGCGGCCGACATCGGCTCGCAAGTCACCCTTGCAGGCTGGGTCGCCAAGCGCCGCGATCACGGCGGGCTCATCTTCATCGATCTGCGGGACCGGAGCGGCATCGTGCAGTGCACGTTCGATCCCGACACGTCCGGCGAGGCGTTCGTCACCGCCGAGCGCGTTCGTCCGGAGTGGGTCGTGAAGCTGACCGGAAGCGTGAGGCGGCGTCCCGAGGGCACCGACAATCCCGGGATGGTCACCGGAGAGGTCGAGGTTATCGTCACCGCTGCGGATGTCCTCAACTCCAGCGAGACGCCGCCGTTCGAGATCGAGGC
>JAFGNP010000112.1 GCA_016926975.1 Coriobacteriia bacterium
AACGTGTCCACCGTGGGCGCGGCCGGCATGGTGTTCGACTACTACGACTCCAAGGACTACAAGTTCGCGTGGTTGGATGCGACGACCGGTGCGCTCGTGCTCGGGCATGTGCGGCATGGCGTGCGCACGATCGACGCCACCGTCGCCCTCGGCATCAAGGCGCGCAGTCTCCACCTGCTGGGACTCACCCTCCAGGGGAACGTGCTGAGCGTGCTGGTCGATGGTAGGCTGGTCCTCACGCGTACCTACAACGCGCTCATCACCGACGGTGCGTCCGGTCTGATCGCCGTGGGCGGTGCGAGCAAGTTCGATTCGATGAGCGTGGCGACCAACGACGCCGATCCGGTCCTGGCGACGGCAGACGACTACTGGAGTCACCAGCTCCTGCGGTGATCCGCGTGAAGTGACGGGTTGTTCGGCGGGGCCGATCGAAGGATCGGCCCCGTTGCTCGTGTGGTGAGGTGGTAGTCCCTTTGCTAGACTAAGCAGTCGGCTTCCTGCGGGCGTGGCGGAACTGGCAGACGCGCCGGGTTTAGGTCCCGGTGAGGAAACTCGTGGAGGTTCGAGTCCTCTCGCCCGCACCAACGAAGCCGAACGGCATTCCTGAAGCCTGACGATCATCCGAGGAGGACCCTTGCAGAGCAGTGTTGAACGCGTAGAAGGCGATCGTGCGAAGATCACAGTGACCGTGCCCGCCGCTGATGTGGATGCGGCCATAGCCGCTGCCTACGCCGCCATCGGCGCCAAGCTGCGTATCCCCGGCTTCCGCCAGGGCAAGGCGCCGAGGCCTATCATCGATACGCATGTGGGCCGCGAAGCCGTGCTGGCCGAGGCCCAGGAGGACATAGTCTCCGATTCCTACGGTCGCGCGCTGTCCGAGGAGGACGTCCGCACGATCGGCCAGCCGGATGTCGGTGAGCTCGACGCGATCGAGCCCGGCAAGGATTACACCTTCACTGCAGAGGTCACGCTGCGTCCGGAGCTCTCATTGTCGAGCGCGGATGACTTCTCGGTGACCGTGCCTTCGGTGCTCTCCAGCGATCGGGAGATCGACGCGCAGATCGAGCACACCCGCGAGCGCTTCGCGACGCTGGAGTCGGTGGACCGGCCGGTCGCAGAGGACGATTTCGCGCTGATCTCCTTCGTCGGCACAGTTGGCGGCGAGCCGTACGACGGGAACACCGTGGACAAGTACCTCTACGAGCTCGGCAGAGGGACGATGCCTTCCGAGTTCGATGCCGCGCTCGTCGGCGTCGCGCCAGGCGCATCGGCGGTCGCCGAGTTCGAGATTCCCGACACGAGTTCCAACGAGGAGTTCGTCGGCAAGCAGGCTCGCTTCGAGATCGACGTCCACGAGGTCAAGACGAAGGTGCTTCCCGAGCTCGATGACGAGTTCGCGGTGAGCGCCGGAGGATTCGACTCCATGGAGGACTACCGGGCCGACGTCCGGGAGAAGCTCGACTCGGCCAAGCAGGCGGGCCATATGCGCGAGGTCGAAGCGGCCGCACTCGCCGTTCTTGTGGAGCGCCTCGAAGGTGAGGTGCCCCCGGAGATGGTGGAGGGGCGTGCCGGATCGATGGTGCGCGAGTTCGCCGAGAGCATCGAGGCGAGGGGCATTTCTGTCCAGGACTACATGCAGATGACGGGCACTTCTCCCGAGCAGTTCGAGAACGAGATCAGGGACCAGGCTCTCGTGCGCGTGTGGGAGGAGCTGGCGCTCGAGGCGCTGTTCCGGGCGAAGCAGATGGAGATCAGCGACAGCGACGTCGACGATGCAGTGCGGGAGATAGCCGGTGGCGGCGACGCTGCGACGGACAAGCTGCGCGAGGAACTCGCCACCAACGGCGCGTTGCCGATCGTGCGGGAGCAGATCACGCACCGTAAGGCCTTGAAGTGGCTGATAGACGCGGTTACCGTTGTCGAGGAGGAGCAGCAGTCATGACTCACGATACCAGGGCTCTAGTACCGATCGTCGTGGAGCAGACGTCGCGTGGCGAGCGCAGCTTCGACATCTACTCGCGTCTTCTAAACGAACGCATCGTCTTTCTGGGTCACGAGATCGATGACGTGATCGCCAATGTCGTGATCGCGCAACTACTGCACCTCGAGAGCGAGGACCCCGAGAAGGACATCCAGCTCTATATCAACTCGCCTGGCGGTTCGGTCACCGCTGCGCTGGCGATCTACGACACCATGCAGTACATCCGCTCGGACGTGTCCACGATTTGTATCGGGCAGTGCGCTTCGGCAGCCGCGGTGCTGCTCACGGCAGGGGCCAAGGGGAAGCGCTTCGCGCTGCCGAACAGCCGAATCCTCATCCACCAGCCGTGGGGCGGGACGCAGGGCCAGGTGACGGACATCGAGATCCAGGCCAGGGAGATGCTGCGGGTGCGCGACGCGCTCGACAAGATCATGTCCCAGCACACCGGGCAGACGATCAAGAAGATCCACTCGGACACCGAACGAGACAACATCATGACCGCCGAGGAAGCCAAGGAGTACGGCATCGTCGATGCGGTCTTCGTGAAGCGCACCGCGAAGGAGAGTTGATCCAAGACGATGGATCGTCACGAAGAAGGCGATAGGCTCGTCTGCTCGTTCTGCGGCAAGCCGCAGCACCAGGTGCGCAAGTTGGTGGCGGGCCCCGGCGTCTACATCTGCGACGAGTGCATCGATCTGTGTTGCGAGATCGTGGACGAGGTGCAGGTGGACGAGACGCCTCTCGGTCTGACCGAGGAGCTGCCGACGCCCCGGGAGATCCTGGCTGCGCTCGACGACTACGTGGTCGGGCAGGACCTGGCGAAGAAGACGCTGTCAGTGGCCGTGTACAACCACTACAAGCGCATGCGCTGCGCTGTCTGCGACACGGATGAAGTGGAGATCTCGAAGAGCAACATCATGTTGCTCGGCCCAACGGGCTGCGGCAAGACGCTTCTCGCTCAGACTCTGGCGAGAATCCTGAAGGTGCCGTTCGCCATCGCGGATGCCACCACTCTCACCGAAGCGGGCTATGTCGGTGAAGACGTCGAGAACATCCTGCTGAAGCTCATAACGGCCGCCGACTTCGACATCCCCAAGGCCGAGGTCGGTATCATCTACATCGACGAGATCGACAAGGTCGCACGCAAGGCGGAGAACCTGTCGATCACACGCGACGTGTCCGGTGAGGGAGTACAGCAAGCTCTGCTGAAGATAGTCGAGGGCACCGAGGCTTCTGTCCCGCCGCAGGGCGGCCGCAAACACCCGCAGCAGGAACTGATAAAGATCGACACCACGAACGTGCTGTTCATACTGGGCGGGGCTTTCGTGGGCCTCGAGAAGATCATCGCGGACCGGATCGGGAAGAAGGGCGTCGGCTTCGGCGCAGAGATCCACGATTCGGACCAGCACGACACCGGTACGCTGCTGTCGCAGGTACTCCCCGAGGACTTGCACCACTTCGGTCTAATCCCCGAGTTCATCGGCCGGATACCTGTGATGGCGCATGTCGAGGAACTCGATGAAGACGAGCTCGTCCGAATCCTCACCGAACCGAAGAACGCGCTGGTGCGCCAGTACGTGAGGCTCTTCGACATGGAGGGCGTCACGCTGACGTTCACGCCTGAAGCTCTGGTCGAGGTGGCCAAACAGGCGATCACCCGGCAGACGGGCGCTCGCGGGTTGCGGTCTATCCTCGAGTCGTTGCTGCTCGACACCATGTACGAGCTTCCGAGCCGCACAGACGTGGAGCGTGTGACGATCACCGAGGAGGTCGTGCGCGGCAACACCGATCCGGTGTTGACGCTGTCGGCGGTCAGCGATGCGAGTGCCTGACTGAGGATATGAAGCGAAAAGAAGGGCCCCGGAATCCGGGGCCCTTCGTCTTCTGGTGAACCGATCGCTATCTGTTTCTGAGCAGCTCGTCGGCCCTCTCTACCTGGCTGGGATAAAGGTCGATCGGCACGCACTCGCGACCCAGCACCCTGAAGACCATATGTCGCGCGCAGAGAGTGTTGCTGCCCCTGCAGTAGCGGTCCTTGATGATGGTGGACATCGAAGGCATGTCGGCCATCTGGTCGTTGAAGAACGGACAGGTCGGCAGGAGTTCACAGTCTGCCATTACGAACGCACCGCCTCTCAGCCGGCTAGGTGTGTCTTCACTGGGATTATTGCCATATCGAGCGTCAATCGGATACCCATTCCGGTGTTTACCCAGCGAAAGGTCGTTTCCGGGCGACGAGCGCGTAGGAGTGTCAGCGTTGTTTGTCGTAGAATCCTGGCACGACCCCATGTGGAAGGACGTTGCGCGCCCATGAGCCAGATGCCACCGGCATACGATCCAGATACAGTTGAAGGCCCGGTCTTCGCCCGGTGGTCCGCCGGTCGCTACTTCGAGCAGCCGACGACAGGTGAGGCTCCCTTCACCGTAGTCATACCGCCGCCGAACGTGACAGGCTCCCTGCACATGGGGCATGCGCTCAACAACACCATCCAGGACGTGGTGATCCGCCGCTCGCGCATGACGGGCCGACCCACGCGATGGGTGGTCGGCACAGACCACGCCGGCATCGCCACGCAGAACAAAGTGGAGCAGAAGCTCGCCGCGCAGGGCCAGTCGCGGCACGACGTGGGCCGCGAGAAGTTCGTCGACATGTGCTGGGAGTGGCGTGCCGAGCACGGGAGCATCATTATCGAGCAGCTCAAGCGTATGGGGTGCAGCTGCGACTACTCTGACGAACACTTCACCATGGATGAGGGGTATCAGAGAGCGGTCCGCAGGGTGTTCGTGGACTGGTTCGAGAACGGCCTGATCTACCGAGGCAAGCGCATCATCAACTGGTGCCCGCGCTGTTCCACAGCCCTCTCTGACATCGAGGTGGAGCACGAGGAGCTCGACAGTCATCTGTGGCACCTGCGCTACCCACTGAAAGAACCTGTGGCTGGCCGTGATCACGTGATAGTGGCGACCACCCGTCCCGAGACCATGCTTGGCGACACCTGCGTTGCAGTCCACCCGGATGACGAACGTTACCGGGAGCTCGTGGGCGCCACGGTCGTGCTGCCGCTTCTCGGGCGCGAGATCCCGATCGTGGCCGACGAGTACGTCGATCCGGCATTCGGCACCGGCGCGGTGAAGGTCACGCCCGCGCACGATCCCAATGACTTCGAGATAGCAGAGCGGCATGGCGTAGCCAAGGTCAACATCCTCAACGCGGATGCGACGATAGCCGAGGAGGGCGGCCCGTACGTGGGCCTCGACCGCTACAAGGCGCGAGCGAGAGTGGTCGCGGATCTTGAAACAGCCGGCCTTCTCGTCGGCATCGACGACCACGTGCATGCCGTCGGCCACTGTTATCGCTGTCACACGGTGGTCGAGCCGTGGCTGTCCGACCAGTGGTTCGTCGATATGAAGCCGCTTGCAGCTCCCGCCATCGAGGCCGTTCGCGACGGGCGCGTGGCCTTCCATCCGAAGCGGTGGGAGAACGTCTACTACCACTGGATGGGGAACATCCGCGACTGGTGCATATCGCGTCAGCTGTGGTGGGGCCACCGCATACCGGTCTTCTACTGCGATGCCTGTGGGTTCGAGGGTGCGAGCATGGACGATCTGGCCGAGTGCCCGAAGTGCGGTGCCCCGGTGCGTCAGGACGAGGACGTGCTCGACACGTGGTTCTCCTCGCAGCTGTGGCCATTCGCCACGCTGGGCTGGCCCGACGAGACGCCTGAGCTCGCCTTCTTCTACCCGACCACGGTGCTCTCCACCGCGCGCGACATCCTCTTCCTGTGGGTCGCCCGCATGATAATGGCGGGCCTGTACTTCGTCGGCGACGTGCCCTACCGCGACGTCATCATCCACCCGACGGTCTTCAATGCCGAGGGCAGACGTATGAGCAAGTCGCTGGGCACCGGTGTGGACCCTCTCGACCTCATGGCTCACTACGGAGCTGACGGGATGCGTTTCGGGCTCATGCTGCAGGTGACCGGCAACCAGGACATCAAGTTCGCCGAGGAGAAGCTTGCCAGCTCCCGCAACTTCGCGAACAAGATCTGGAACGCGAGCCGCTTCGTTCTGATGAATCTGGGTGACGACTTCGTTGCGGGCGAGCCGAAGGTAGAGACGGTGGCGGACGCGTGGATACTGTCGCGGCTTTCCGACCTGGCGGCGCGCGTGGACGAAGGGCTGTTGGCATACGAGTTCGGCGAGACGGCCCGGTCGCTGTACGACTTCTTCTGGAACGAGTTCTGCGACTGGTACATCGAACTCGCCAAGCCCAGGCTGACCGAGCAAGGAGATGCCCGCGAAACGGTTCTACGCAATCTGGTGTTCGTCCTCGATCATGCGCTGCGCCTGCTTCACCCGATGATGCCGTTCGTGACCGAGGAGATCTGGAGCCGCCTTCCGCTGCCGGATGAGGACAGGGCCGAAGCGCTGATGGTCGCGGCATGGCCGAGCCCGGCCTCACTGAGCGGCTACCGTGATGAGAATGCCGAACGCTCGATCGGCTTGCTGCAGGAACTGGTGACCGCGGTTCGCGCCGTGCGCGCACGTTACGCGGTCTCGCCGAAGGCCGGACTGACCGTCGCGGTCAAGGCGCCGGACGCCGAGGGGCTAGTGCTGTCTTCGATGGCAGACGACATCCGCACACTCGGAGGCATCGGTGAGATCACGATCGCGCCGGACGTAGTGAGGCCCCCTCATGCAGCGGTGGCGGTCGCGGCCGGCAGCGAGGTGTACGTCTCGCTCGAGGGTCTCGTGGACTTCGCGGCCGAGCGCCGTCGCGTCTCCTCGGAGCTGGATGGCGCCCAGGCCGATCTCGGCCGCATAACCCGCAAGCTGTCGAACGAAGGGTTCCTGGCGAAGGCGGCGGCGGAGATCATCGAGAAGGACCGTGCGAAGGCGGAGGAGCTGTCGGCCACGGTCGCGAAGCTCTCCACTCAGCTTGCGGAGCTTGCCGACTGACATGGAGGGAGCCGCGCTCACCTACAGCCAGGCGATCGCTCGGTTGAGCGAGTCGCTCGTGTTCGGCATCAATCCATCGCTTGACGGAATCAGGGCGCTTACAGAGGCCCTCGGGAATCCGCAGAACGCCTTCAAGTGCATACAGATCACCGGCACGAACGGGAAGACGTCGGTCGCGCGCATCTCCGGCGCTCTGCTGCGCACAACAGGCTACCGGACAGGCGTCTATACGAGCCCTCACCTGGTGTCGTACGCGGAGCGCTTCGAGATTGACGGAGAGCTAGTCAGCGAAGCTGAGTTGGCTGAAGTCCTGGGGCGTGTCTTCGAGGTTGCCGATGCGCTGGACACCACGTTCACGGAGTTCGAGCTACTGACGGCAGCGGCGCTGGAGCTGTTTCGCGCTAGGGGCGTCGAATGGGCGGTCCTCGAGGTGGGCATGGGCGGCAGGTGGGACGCGACAAGCATCATCAACCCCGCCGTGGCGGTCATCACCGGAGTCGGCCTGGACCACACGAATCACCTCGGTGCCACGCGCGAGGAGATCGCCGCCGACAAGGCGCATATCATCAAGCGGGGGGCGATCCCGATCTTCGGCCCGGGGTGCGAGGGCGTGCTCGACATCCTGGAGAAGCGCGCGGCAGACATGGGCAGCCCGGTGATCGGGCGCGTCGGCGTCGGTCTCGACCCCGACGTTACGTGGAAGGTGCTGAGACGTCCGCGCTCGCCCGGAGGGACTCTGACGCTTGATGTGGAGGTGCATACCGCATGCACCTACCGGGTGTCGGTGCGTGCGCCGTCGTACCAGGCTCCCAACATCGCAACCGCGATGGCCGCGGTGGGGGCGGCGCTGCTCGAAGTCGGGCACCGGGACTTGGTCTTCTCGGCCATCAATTCGGTGACATTCCCCGGTCGTTTCGAAGTCCTGCGCAAGACACCGGCGCTCGTGATCGATGGCGCGCACAACGTGCAGGCGGCGCAAGTGCTTGCAGGCGCCATCGACGAGGCGTTCGGTTGCGACAAACCGGTGATCGTCCTCGGCGTTTTGGCGGACAAGGACGTGGAGGGGATGGTCCGCGAGCTTGCGCCTCGGGCATCGTCCTTCATTGCGACGCAGAACTCGTCTCCTCGCAGCATGAGCGCCGAGGAACTGGCTGACGTCATCGAAAAGGTGACGGGGGTGCGGCCGGAAGTGGAACGCGATATCGAGGCGGCTGTTGGGGCAGCGAGCGCCACGGGACGTGGAGTCGTTGTCACCGGCAGCCTATACACTGCGGGTGCCGTCCGTGCTCTGATGCTCAGGTGGGTGTGCTGCACCGGTGTTCTGCTAGAATCCCGATAGCCTTTGCGACATCGCGTTTGTCGACGGGACGTAGGGGCTTCGCTTCGAGGATCCCGGAAGGGGAAGGCATGGACGGCGTGTTCGACGGTCTACTGGATCCCATTCTCAATCATCCTGCAGTGAGTCTCGCGACGAACCTGTGCGCGTTGTTCTTCGTGGTCTTCTCGGCGGCCTTGATCTTCTGGACGTGGCGAGATGCTCGACGTCGCGGCGCCATGCCGTGGTTCTGGGCCCTGGTGGTTCTCCTCTTCAACATCTTGGGCTGGATGATCTACATGGTCGTCCGTCCGCCCGAGTACACAGAGGACGCTCGCGAGCGCGAGCTTGAGATCAAGGCGCGGGAGGTAGAGCTCGTCCGTGGAGCTGCCACCTGTCCCGCGTGCTTCAAGCCCGTGGAGCCCGACTTCCTCATTTGTCCCTCGTGCATGAAGAAGCTGCGCAAGGAGTGCGTCAGCTGCGGGCGGGCTCTCAAACTGGACTGGCTGGTCTGCCCGTACTGCAAGACCAAGCAGTGACCGGAAGCCCGCAGGGAAGCGGGCTTCGCGTGTCCCTGAAAGGAAGCACTCGAGATGGCTGAGATCACCGTCATCCTGCCGGACGGTAGCGCCAAGGGCGTACCGGAGGGAGCCACGGTACACGATGTCGCCCTGTCCATCGGCGCCCGTCTTGCGGCTGCTGCCGTGGCTGGTCGCGTCGACGGCCGCATCGTGGACACGTGGACGCAGGTACACGACGGCGCACGCGTAGAGATCGTCACCGAGCGTGACGCGGAGGCGCTCGATGTGCTGCGGCACTCGGCCGCGCACGTGATGGCCGAGGCGGTGAAGCAGCTGTTCCCGGACGCCAGGTTCGGTATCGGACCGGCTATCGAGGACGGCTTCTACTACGACATCGAGATCGGCCGAGCCTTCACTCCCGATGACCTGGGGGCCATCGAGGAGCGCATGCGCACCATCGTGGCCGAGGAGCAGACCTTCAGGCGCACGGAGCTGGAGAAGTCCCAGGCCTGCGATCTGTTCGGCGGGCAGCCATACAAGTTGGAGCTTCTTGACGAGCTGCCGGAGGCGGAGGTCATCTCGACCTACGTGCAGGGTAGCTTCACGGACCTGTGTCGCGGGCCACACGTACCGCACACGGGCTGGATCAAGGCGTTCAAGCTCATGAAGATAGCCGGCGCGTACTGGCGCGGTGATTCGGACCGCCCGATGTTGCAGCGCATCTACGGCACGGCCTGGTTCAGCGAAAAGGGCCTGCAGGCTTACCTGACCAGGCTCGATGAGGCCGAGAAGCGCGATCACCGCAGGCTTGGCAAGGAACTGGACCTCTTTCACTTCGACGAGCTCGCCGGCTCCGGCCTGGTGCTCTATCACCCCAAGGGCGCGCGTGTGCTTCACGAGCTGATCGAGTGGCTCTCGGCCGACCTGTACGAACGCGGCTACGTCGAGATCCGCACTCCGCACATCTACAAGGCCGATGTCTGGAAGACGAGCGGCCACTGGGACTACTACCGCGAGAACATGTACCCATTCCAGATAGACGAAGGGGAGGGCAAGGAGCCGACCGACTACGCGGTCAAGCCGATGAACTGCCCGGGTGCGCTTCTGGTCTATCGGGCCGACGTGCGTTCGTACCGCGATCTGCCGATGCGCCTCTTCGAATTCGGCACGGTATACCGCCACGAGAAGAGCGGCGTGGTGCACGGTCTCATGCGCGCCCGCGGGTTCACGCAGGACGACGCGCACATCTTCTGCACGGGCGAGCAGATCGTGCCCGAGGTCAAGGCAATGCTCGACATCGTCAAGTACATCATGGACACGTTCGGGTTCGAGTACTCTGCCGAGGTCTCCACCAAGCCCGAGAAGTCGGTCGGCAGTGACGCGGACTGGGACCTCGCCACCAAGGCGCTGATGACGGCGCTCGATGAGTGGGGACTGGCCTACCAGATCAACGAGGGCGACGGCGCGTTCTACGGCCCGAAGATCGACATCAAGGTCAAGGATGCGATAGGCCGTGTCTGGCAGCTCTCGACGATCCAGGTGGACTTCAACAACCCCGAGCGTTTCGACATCACCTACCGCACTGCCGAGAACACCGAGGAGCGGCCGTTCATGCTCCACCGTGCCATCTTCGGCTCCATGGAGCGGTTCCTGGGCATCCTGATCGAGCACACCGCCGGGGCGTTCCCCACGTGGCTTGCGCCCGTCCAGGCAGTGATCATCCCTATCGCCGACAGGCACCTCGAGCACTGCGCCGCTGTGGCGAAGCGGCTCAACAAGGCGGGCGTGCGTGCCGAGGTGTACGCCGAGAACGAGCCCATGCGCGTGAAGATCGCCAAGGCGCAGCAGCAGAAGGTGCCGTACATGCTCGTCATCGGCGACCGAGAGGTCGAATCCGACGAGGTTGGAGTGCGCGAACGGTCCGCGGGCGACATCGGTGCGATGGGTATAGACGATTTCGCGGCCAAGGTGGCTGCCGAGAGACCGTAGGGGCGGGTGGATCGACGCGCCGATGCTTCGGGCGCACTCGCCATCTGAGCAAAGGGGAGTCTCGTGAGTGAAGGAAGCATCGACAACACACTGGCCGACTATCTGGGCGCATACGGTCCGCTGCCTCTGGGCAAGAGCTTTGCGCTCATGGACTACCTGTTGCAGCTGGTAGGGAAGGCCCACAGCGCAGGTCTCACGGACGGCGCTCTCAGCCCCGCGAGACTTGTCGTGGACGATAGTGGGCAGGTGGAGCTACTGCCTGCAGCTGAGGCGAGGCCGATCGAAGACGGGGGCGCGTATCTCGCACCCGAGCAGCGAGAGGGTGAGCCGGCAGGTCCCGGCTCGGACGTGTACGCGCTTGGAGTGATGGCGTACCACATGATGACCGGCGTCCTGCCTTACTCCGCGGGCGACGACCCGGTAGACCCTCTTGCCTTGTTGCCCAATATCACAGACCACGTGCGTCGCACGCTCACGATCGCCGTTCAGAAGGATCCCGCCGATCGCTTCGCGGACGCGCTCGAATTCCGTGCGGCTCTGCGCGGTCAGTCGAATGCCGCTCTCGAGGGCCGCGAACTCAAGTGGACGGTGCCCGAGGGCGCTTCCGATGTCGCCGAGGGTGACCGCGCGGAGTAGCCGATCCAGTGTGGCGGAGCGGTCGAGACGGGTCTGCCGGAGTCCGGCGGTGCGCTGGACACTCTCGCGGGTGGTCGCTATACTCGGCAAGCTTACAACTGCATAGAGATGAAGCGGGACCCCGCCCATAGGGGTTGAGATAGGGTCCCCACCTGCCGGCGCACGAGGAGTGCGGCTGTCTGGTCAGAAGGCGCAAGCAGGCGCGATGAGCGTTTGTCTGCACGGACGTCCCGACGGCAGCGCCGCGGGACGTTTCTTGATTTCGGGGTGCAGATGCGCCCCCGCATCACCGGAGGTGACGCTATCAGCACTACAGAGCCAAGGCTCAACGATCGAATCAAGGCCCAGCGGTGCCGGCTTATCGGCGAGGAGGGCGAGCAACTAGGCATCTTCATGATGTCGGACGCGCTTCGTATGGCCGACGACGCCGCGCTGGACTTGGTGGAGATCGCGCCCAATGCCGATCCGCCTGTCTGCAAGGTCATGGACTACGGCAAGTACAAGTACGAGTTGGAGCAGAAGGCGAAGAAGGCGCGAAAGAACCAGACACGAGTCGAGATCAAAGAGATCAAGTTTCGCCCCAAGATCGACATTCACGACTACGAGACGAAGAAGAAGCACGTAGTCCGCTTTCTTGAGGCAGGCGCCAAGGTCAAGGTGACCATCATGTTCCGCGGTCGCGAGATGGTGCACGCGGAACGCGGCCTTGCGATCCTGGAGAAGCTGGAGAGCGAGATCTCAGAGATCGCGTTCGTCGAGAGCAAGCCCAAACTCGAAGGTCGGAACATGTTCATGCTCGTGGCGCCGAGCAAGAAGGATGTCGTCAAGCCGAAGCCTGCGAAGGCGGACGACGCAGAAGAGGATGCACCTGAGTCCTCTGACGCGGAAGAATAGAGGAGATCGCACATGCCAAAGGTCAAGACACACAAGGGCACCGCGAAGCGGTTCAAGCTCACCGGTACCGGCAAGATCAAGCGGGCGAAGGCCTTCAAGAGCCACATCCTCGAGAAGAAGAGCCCCAAGCGCAAGCGCAACTTCCGTCACGACGGGCTTGTGCACGAGTCGGATGTCAAAGTCATCAAGAAGCAGCTGGGCATCGGTTAGCCGAAGCTCGCTTACGTCTCCAAGGAGTGATCGAAGATGCCCAGGGTGAAGCGTGCAGTCACCGCAAAGAAGAAGCGCCGGACCGTTCTTGCGCAAGCGAAGGGTTACTACGGTGACCGTAGTCGCCGCTACAAGAGCGCGAAGGAGCAGGTGCAGCACTCGCTGCAGTACCAGTACCGCGACCGCCGCAACAAGAAGCGCGAGATCCGCCGTCTGTGGATCGTCCGCATCAACGCCGGCGCGCGCATCAACGGCCTGTCGTACTCGGTGTTCATGAACGGCCTCAAGAAGGCGGAGGTCACTCTCGATCG
Organism: Coriobacteriia bacterium; assembly: GCA_016926975.1. Taxonomy (GTDB): domain Bacteria; phylum Actinomycetota; class Coriobacteriia; order Anaerosomatales; family Anaerosomataceae; genus UBA6100. The sequence continues at coordinate 12,817 of JAFGNP010000112.1, forward strand.
CAAGATGTTGTCCGAGATGGCCGTGAACGACCCGGATTCGTTCGCCAAGCTTGTCGAGGTTGCCAAGGCGGCGCAGGCTTCGTAGCGCCAGCTTGAGCCGCATTGTCCGAAGGCCCCGCCGTGGCGGGGCCTTCGCATTCGCCTGAGGTTGCTGCCGTTCAGGTTTCGGTATGCCGTATGTATGAACCTGTTAGTGACAGTGGGCGAATATGAGTGCGCGGGTCCCGCTCCCATGTGAATGCAGCCGTTTCCCCTCGGCGGCGCGAGAATCGAGGAGGAGATATGAAACGACTGCTGGTATACGCGGCCCTCGTGGCTGCCCTCGTGTCTGCTGGAGGCGCCAGAGCGTACTTCACCGCTCAGACCGAGATGAAGGACAGTGTGATAACCGCCGGTTCTGTCGCAGTATCCGTTGAACCCACGTCGGCGGCATTGACCATCGATGCGCTGGCGCCCGGCGAGACCGTGAGCAGGACGCTTGAGGTACGGAACACGGGCACTCTGGGTTTCGATGCAATCACCACTGCTGCCAAGAAAGCAGGCATCACTGATTTCTGGAATGCTCTTCAGTGCCGGGCGAGCTGCGAGGGCGTCGAGCTGTACAACGGGCCCCTGTCGACGATGCGCACCGCACCCGTACGGGTGCCGACAGGAGGTACGGCACGGGTGACGTATGCGATCTCTCTCCCGCCTGATGCCGGCAATGACCTGCAGGGAGACTATGTGAAAGCGTCGGTGTACATCGATGCCGAGCAAGTCCGCTGATGTCCGGTACGGGCGGGTCAGGCGTGGTGCCGAGCTCCTGCTGTTGGCGGTGATCGTTGCGTTCGGGTGGACGCATGGCGTGTTGTACGTCGAGGGGGGCTCCATGGAGCCTGCGTTGAGTGCGGGTGACGTGATCGTCTATCGCCGAGTCAGAGTCGTTCCTGAACGTGGAGATCTGATCGTCTTCGAGCACGGGGGCACCCTTGTGGTCCACAGAGTAGCCGGGTTGTTGCACGGTGGCGCTATGCGGACACGGGGCGACGCGAACGAATCGTCGGACGCGACTCCGGTGGAGGCCGGTGACGTCCGTGGTGAGGTGTTGTTCGTACTGCCCTCGGGCAAGGCCGCTTCCCGGGTGGCTGCATCCTTCCACTGATGCTAGACTTTCGTACCAATCGCACACAAGGCGATGACGGAGAGGCGCGGTGCAACATACGCCGCCCGCCAGGGAGGGGCCCCGGGACTGGAAGGGCCTCGGACGGTGGCATCGCGGTTCACTCCAGCAGCTGCAACCTGAAAGACGAGCCAGAGGTCGATTAGGGAAGCCGGTGCCCCCGTTAGCGGGCAGTAGGGCCAGGAGCCCGTCTCGCAAGTGCGTGAGTGTAGCTCTGCGAGAATGAGTGGGTCGGTGTCGAGCCGGCCAATCAAGGTGGTACCGCGGGAGTCGCTCCCGTCCTTGTTGTCAGGGCGGAGCGGCTCTCGCTCTGTTGAATGGGAGATGAGAAGACGAATGACGATCACCGAGGACCTGCGTGCACTCGAGGCTGAGGCTGTGGCGGCGATAGGTGCTGCGGAGACCCTTGAAGCGCTCGAGTCTGTGCGCATCGGTTACCTTGGCAAGAAGGGGTCGCTCACAGCCGTTCTGCGAGGCCTGGGTGGTCTTTCCGCCGAGGAGCGTCCCGAAGCCGGCCGAGTGTCCAACGAGGTGCGCCGGAGTCTCGAGACCGCGATCGATGAGAGGCACGCACTGCTTGCAGGCGCCGCTCACGCGACACGCGTTGCCGCAGATGCCGTAGATGTCACCCTGCCCGGCCGCCGGCATCCGGTGGGCCGCCAGCACGTCGTGCACCAGGTGGTGGACGAGATTGCGGACAACTTCACCGGTCTGGGGTACAGAATCGCCGAAGGGCCGCAGGTAGAGCTCGACTACTACAACTTCACTGCCCTCAATCACCCGCCGGACCATCCGGCCCGCGCTCTTCAGGACACCTTCTACGTGAGGGACCTCTCGGGGGACCGCGCTGCGGTCGAGGGTGAGAGCGACGTGCTTCTGCGTACGCACACGAGCCCGGCACAGGTACACATCATGGAGGCTCAGAAGCCTCCCATCTACGTGATCGTGCCCGGCAAGGTCTACAGACGCGACGTGGCCGACCCCAGCCATTCTCCGCAGTTCACCCAGATAGAAGGCCTCGTTGTCGATGAGGGGATCACTTTCGGCGACCTCAAGGGTACGCTTGAGCACTTCCTGCACGAGATGTTCGGGCCGGACCGTCGCGTCAGGCTCCGGCCTCACTTCTTCCCGTTCACGGAGCCGTCGGCCGAAGTGGACGTGTCTTGTGGCATATGCGGCGGAGAGGGTTGCCGATCGTGTGGCGGTGAAGGGTGGCTTGAGATACTCGGCTGCGGAATGGTCGACCCGAACGTGTTCGGGTACGTGGGGATCGATCCGGAGCGCTACACCGGGTTCGCTTTCGGCATGGGTGCTGAGAGAATCGCCGGCCTCAAGTACGGTGTCCCGGACCTGCGACTCTTCACCGAAGGCGATACCCGCTTCCTGCACCAGTTCTAGTGATGTAGCCGCCCTGCCCGTCTTCTCAAGGAAGGACCCGCGATGCGCGTATCGCTCTCATGGCTGAAGGACCTTGTCGAGCTCTCGCTGTCCGTGGAGCAGCTGTGCGATCGTCTCGACATGACAGGCACCAAGGTCGAGACCGTGCATGCGGCCGGACCTACGCTGGACAGTGTGGTTGTCGGGCAGGTGCTGGCGAAGGAGCAGCACCCTGATGCTGACAAACTCTCGTACTGCACCGTGGATATCGGCGACGCGCAGCCGCTGAAGATCGTTTGCGGAGCGAGCAACTTCGCAGCAGGCGACAAGGTGCCGGTCGCGTGCGTAGGCGCCACGCTCCCCGGAGGACTCACCATCAAGCGCGCGAAGCTGCGCGGCGTGGAGTCCGAGGGGATGATGTGCTCGGCTACCGAACTAGAGGTGGGCGGGGATGCCAGCGGTTTGCTGATCCTGCCCGCTGACGCGCCGGTAGGAATGTCCTTCTCGGAGTACTACGCACTGTCCGACACGGTGCTCGAGCTTGAAGTGACGCCCAATCGTCCCGATTGCCTGTCGATGGTCGGCGTTGCGCGCGAGGTCGCCGCGATCACCGGAATGGGGTTCGTGACTCCGTCGAGTACGCTCGCAGAGTCGGGCGTGCCCACTGCGGATGTGGTGAGCGTGCAGATAGCCGACGCCGAGCTGTGCCCGAGGTATACGGCGCGGGTCATCCGTGGCGTGAAGATCGGTCCGTCGCCCGACTGGTTGGCCGGACGTGTGGCTGCTGCGGGTGCTCGTCCTGTCAACAACGTGGTCGACGTCACCAACTACGTGATGTACGAGCTAGGTCAACCGCTGCACGCATTCGACATGGCGAAGATCGCGGTGAGGGACGGCAAGTCGGCCATCACCGTACGCGCGGCGACTGAGGGTGAGACACTGGTCACTCTGGACGGACAGAACCGTACGCTGGCAACCGACACACTGCTAATCACCGATGACTCGGGCGCGATCGCGCTTGCCGGTGTCATGGGCGGGGAGTCCACCGAAGTCACCGGTGCCACGGTCGATATCCTCCTTGAGGCCGCCTGCTTCAACACCGCCTCCATCAGTCGCACGAGCCGTCGACTAGGCCTGATGTCGGAGGCTTCTATCCGTTTCGAGCGTGGAGTGGACCCGAACCTCGCCGCGCAGGCGGCCGATCGCGCAGCGGCGCTGATCGCCGAGGTGGCCGGAGGCGAGGTGGCCCCGGGTCTCGTAGACGTCTACCCCGGACGCCGGTCTGCGGATCGTTTGACACTGCGCGTCGCTCGCGTGAACGCCGTACTGGGCACCGCGCTCGCTCGCGATGACGTCGCTGCTCTGTTGGCGCCCCTGGGGCTCGAGTTGACGCCTTCGGGTGACGACCTGGAGGTGATCGTTCCCACGTTCCGTCCGGACCTTGAGCGCGAGATCGATCTTGTCGAGGAGGTCGCGCGCTTGCACGGTCTGGAGAACATCGAGTCCACACTGCCGGGAGGGCGGGGACGCATCGGGGGCCGAACGCCCGCGCAGCGCTTTGAGATCCGCCTTGGCGTCCTGCTTCGCGCGGCAGGCCTCGACGAACATGTGGGCTACTCGTTCGGCGACCGCGCGGACCTGGCACGGCTGGGTTGGGAACTGGCGCCGGATGAGACTCTCGTGGAGCTGATCAACCCGATGTCAGAGGAGCAGGCAGTGTTGCGCTGGACACTGGCGCCGAGCCTGCTCCGCGCGGTAGCGCACAACCAGCGTCGAGGCATCGCGGATGTGCATCTATACGAGATGGGCACCGTGTTCATCACCGCAGACGGTCGCAAGCAACCCAAGGAGCGGCTGATGCTGGGAGGCGCGCTGGCGGGATCCTGGGACCGCCCGTCCTGGAGCGAGCCGATCGGGGCGCTGGATTTCTTCGACGGCAAGGGCGTACTCGAGACGCTTCTGGACGCAACACACGCCGGAAGCTGGTCCGTGCGCGGTGCCGAGCGCCCGTGGTTGCAGCCCGGAAGAAGCGCGGAGGTGATCGTTGGCGGCGATGTCATCGGCTGGCTCGGCGAGGTTTCTTCGCACGTGCTCGAGCAGTTCGGTGCGTCGGGTCCGGTCGTTCTCTTCGAAGTCTCCGTCCCTGCCCTTGTGAAGGTCTCGTCGCGCGAGCAAGTCGTCTATGTCGAGATCCCCCGTCATCCGGCGGTCTCGCTCGATCTTGCGCTCGTCGTCGATGAAGAGGTCACCGCTGCGAGTGTGACCGAGTCCATACGCTCGGCCGGTGGCTCTTTGCTGGAGACGGTACGGCTGTTCGATGTCTGGCGGGATCCGGCCGATGCCTCCTCCGATGCCCGGAGGTTGCCCGAGGGAAAGAAGAGCCTGGCTTTCTCGCTCTCGTACCGCGCGCAGGACCGCACCCTTTCGGATGCAGACGTGGCCCCACAGCACGAGAGACTGGTGCGGAAGGTGTGCGCTGCCGTGGGCGCCGAGGTGCGTTCCTGAGAGCACTGGGACCGGCATCATGCACGCTTAAAGCGTTTAGAAGCTGCCAATTATCAACATAATTACGAATACTGATTGACCGAGATGCATATTGGGGTGTATAGTCACGCCCTGACATACACCAGGAGGGTGAGCATCGTGATACCGGTCGCAGTCATCGGGGCAGCTGGATACGCAGGTGCAGAGCTGACGCGTCTGGTGCTGGGGCATCCGTCGTTCGAGCTGAAAGTCGTGACATCGGGCCAGGACGAGGGCCGTCTCGTGCGCGATCTGTACCCCGCGCTGGCCGGATGTGAACTCGCCTACACCGCACACAGTGCTGCAGCGGTGGCCGAAGCGGCGAAGGTGGCCTTTCTCGCCGTTCCGCACACCGCAGCGATGGCGCTCGCTCCGGCACTTCTCGACGCCGGGCTCACGGTGGTCGACTGTTCCGCCGACTTCCGGTTGCGGGACCCGGACGTGTTCACAGCATGGTATGCGGCACCGCACACCGCCATCGACTTGCTGGAGGATGCCGTCTACGGCCTTCCCGAGCTGTGGCGCGATCTGCTTCCCGGCACCCGGCTGGTCGCATGTCCCGGCTGTTACCCCACCGCGACGCTTCTTGCGGCAGCGCCTGCCGTGCGGGCTGGAGTGGTTGTCTCGCAGCGGGTCGTGGTCGACGCGATCTCGGGCGTCTCGGGCGCCGGTCGGTCGCTTTCGCAAGCGGCTCACTTCGTCAATGCCACCGAGTCCGTTGAGGCGTACAAGGTCGGTTCTCACCGCCACACGCCGGAGATCGCTCAGGCGCTTGCAGACCTTGGTCTTCAGGAGCCGACGGTCGTGTTCACTCCCCATCTGGCTCCGCTCGACCGGGGGCTGCTCTCCACGGTCTACCTGGAGGTCGACCCGACACTGTCTGCCGAGGAGGCCCACGCGATCTACTCAGAGGCCTATGCCGGCGAGCCGTTCGTAACCGTGTGCGAGCCCGGGGTGCAGCCGGCCACAGGTCACGTGCGCGGTTCCAACCGCGCGCACATCGGCGTGGTGTTGGACGTGCAGTCTGGCACTCTGATAGTCACCTGCGCGATAGACAATCTCGTGAAGGGCACGGCCGGTCAGGCGGTCCAGTGTGCGAACATCGCGCTGGGTCTGGACGAGACCGCCGGGCTTTCCACGCCGGGCGCGGTCGTATAGGAGGCGCCATCCATGCATTCCGAGCAACTCGAGTTCGCACATGCCGAGGGGGGAGTGACTGCGCCTAAGGGCTTCCTGGCCGCGGGCGTCAGCGCGGGTATCAAGAAGTCCGGCAAGCGTGATGTCTGCGTGCTGGCTGCCGAACGGGCTTGTCCCGCATCCGGGGTCTTCACAACAAGCACCACTGCCGCTCCTCCGGTGCTGGTGTCGCGCGAGCATCTGGCCGACGGTATGCTGCGGGCGGTCGCTATCAATGCGGGCAACGCCAATGCATGCACGGGCGGTCCCGGGATGCAGGCGGCGCGCGATATGGCCGAGGCGACCGCAGCCGCTCTGGGCTGCGCGTCCGAGGATATCGCGGTCTGTTCCACGGGTGTGATCGGCGTGGAGCTGCCTCTCGACCTTGTGAAGGCCGGCATCGCCGAGGCTGTGGAGTCCCTGGACAACACACTCGGCGAAGATGCTGCCGAGGCGATAATGACGACCGACACGTTCCTCAAGCAGTTGGGCATCAGTGTCACGGTCGGCGGTCGCACCTTCACGGTCGGGGGCATGGCCAAAGGCAGCGGCATGATCCAGCCGAACATGGCGACCATGCTCGCGTTCATCACCACTGACGCACCGCTTTCCTCGGAATCGTGCGGTATGCTCCTGCGCTCGGCGGTGAACAGGTCTTTCAACCGCATAACCGTCGACTCGGACACCTCCACCAACGACACGTGCATCCTGATGGCCAGCGGAGCCGAGGGCGGACCCGAGCTGCAGCCCGGCAGTGCCGAGCACGATGCGGTCGGCGCTGCGGTTGAGGAGATCGCAACCGCACTGGCCCAGATGGTCGTCCGCGACGGCGAGGGCGCCACGAAGTTCGTGACCGTTACCGTCAAAGGCGCCATCACCGAGGCTGATGCGGAGAAGGTGGCCTTCGCGATCGCGAATTCACCTCTCGTGAAGACTGCTCTGTTCGGCCAGGACGCCAACTGGGGCAGGGTCGCCATGGCGGTGGGCAAGTCCGGCGCGGAGATCGATCCCGTGAAGCTGGAGATCGTGTTCGCAGGCATCACCACTTGCAGGGAAGGTATGGCCGTACCTTTCGACGAGGTCGAGGCGTCCGCCATGTTGGCCGAGCAGGAGATCGAGCTGATCGTGGACCTGCACGTGGGCGAGGCCGAGGCCACTGTCTGGACTTGCGACTTCAGCTACGACTACGTGCGGATCAACGGTGATTACCGGTCATGAGTGGAGGACAGATGCAGGACATGCACGACAAGGCTGCGATCCTCATGGAGTCGCTTCCGTGGATCAAGCGCGCCTGGGGACGGACGGTCGTGATCAAGTACGGCGGAGCAGCGATGACCGACGAATCACTCCGCCACAGCGTCGCTGCCGACATCGTTCTGATGAAGCTTGTGGGCATCAACCCCGTGATCGTGCACGGCGGAGGTCCTGAGATCACCGCGTACATGGAGCGGCTGCAGATGCCTGTCGAGTTCGTAGACGGTCTGCGCGTCACGTCTCCGGAAGCGATGGAACTCGTGAAGATGGTGCTCGTGGGCAAGGTCAACGGCGATCTGGTTTCGGCGATAAACGCCCATGGGCCTCTCGCGGTCGGCATTGCCGGTGACGACGCGAACATGATCCGGGCCACCCAGAAGGACGTTCGGCTCGGGCGTGTCGGTGAGGTGAGCGCAATCGACACGACGGTGGTGAAGAACATCATCTCCGACGGCTTTATCCCGGTCATCGCGTCGGTCGGCGCAGGAGACGACGGCGGGAACTTCAACATAAACGCCGACCAGGTGGCCGGAGAGATGGCTGCGGCCCTCGGGGCGGAGAAGGTGATCTTCCTTACCGACGTCGACGGCCTCTATGCCGACTTCGAAGACAAGAGCTCCCTCATCAGCGCGCTCACGTTCGAGGAGGCAGAGAGCATGCTCGTAACCGGAGCGCTGGCCGCCGGTATGCTCCCGAAGGTGGGAGCGTGTGTGCGAGCGCTGCACTGCGGTGTCGAGCGGGCGCACATACTGAACGGCACGATCCCTCACGCGCTGCTTCTCGAGGTCTACACGGACGAGGGTATCGGCACCATGATCACCGGCGAGGCGAAGAGCCTCGGTCTGGATGATGATGCCGTCTATACCGCATACGAGGGCGAGGTGACCCTCTAGCCATGGGTGCGCTCTACGAGGATGTCGCGGCGATGGACGCTTCCTATCACCTGCCCACTTACGCGCGCAAGCCGGTGCTCTTCACCCGCGGTGAGGGAATGCGCCTCTATGATGATGACGGTCGGGAGTACCTCGATTTCGTAGCCGGTATCGGTGTGGTCAATCTGGGTCACGCCCATCCTGCAGTCGCCGAAGCGGTCTGCGAACAGATGCGCAAGCTCGTGCAGGTCTCCAACCTCTACCACGTAGAACATCGGGCGGCACTTGCCGGGCGGTTGTCCGCGCTAGCCGGGGGCGGGTGGAAGACCTTCCTGTGCAACTCGGGCACCGAGGCGATCGAGGGTGCGATCAAGCTCGCTCGGCGCTGGGGCAAGGAGCGGCGCGGAAGCGACTGCTTCGAGATCGTCACTGCAGAGCGCAGCTTCCACGGTCGGACCATGGCGGCGCTGTCGGCCACGGGTCAGCCCTCCAAGCAGGAGGCGTTCGAGCCGTTGCTTCCCGGCTTCAGCCACGTCCCACTGAACGACATCGGTTCGCTCGAAGCTGCCGTGACCGAGCGCACGTGTGCGGTGCTTATCGAGCCGGTGCAGGGCGAGGGTGGCGTGTTTCCCTGCGACGAGGCATATCTTGAGGCCGTGCGTAGCCTGTGCGACGCGCGGGACGTGCTGCTGATCTTCGACGAGGTGCAGAGCGGCATGTATCGCACCGGCACCGCGTTCGCATGGCAGGGATACGGCGTAAGGCCGGACGTGATGACGCTGGCCAAAGGGCTTGCCAACGGTCTTCCCGCTGGCGCCGTGCTCGCCTCAGGCAGCGCCGCAGAGGCCTTCTCTCCCGGCGACCATGGCTCCACTTTCGGTGGCGGGCCCGTGATCGCTGCTGCGGCTCTTGCGACGATAGATGCCCTGGAGGCCGAGGGGCTGGGAGCGAATGCCGCAAAGACCGGAGAGGTGTTGCGTGCCTCGCTGCGGGAACTGGCGGTCCGCTCCGGTGCGATCACCGAGGTGCGTGGCCGAGGCCTGATGAACGCGGTCACGCTAGCCGTGCCCGACGCGCAGCAGGTAGGTGCCGCATGTCTCGAGCGGGGGCTGATCGTGAATGCGATCGGTGACTCCATCGTTCGCTTCTTGCCTCCGCTGGTATGCACTGAGCATGAAACAGCTATACTCGTTGATACACTAGACGCTGTCCTGGGAGCCACATAATGCATACGTTCAAAGGCCGCGACCTGCTAACGCTTGCAGAACTCACTCCGGATGAAGTCGCCCATGTCCTGGATGTCGCAGAGGAGCCTGCCGACAAGCGCCCCGAGTTCGAGGGGGCCTCGGCTGCACTCATCTTCATGAAGCCCTCGCTCCGGACGCGCGTCAGCTTCGAGGCGGGCTGCGTTCAGCTGGGCATTCATCCGATCGTGATGGGCCCTCACGACGCTTTCTCGCGCCACGAGACCGTGCACGACACCGTCAAGGTACTGGAGCGCTACGTGGAGCTGATCGTGCTGCGCACGTTCGCGCACTCCCACGTCGAAGAGGTGGCCGAGCATGCTTCGGTGCCGGTGATCAATGCGCTGACCGATGAGTATCATCCCTGCCAGGGCCTGGCAGACCTGCTCACCATCCGCCAGCACAAAGGCGCGCTTCAGGGGCTCAAGTTGGCGTACGTAGGCGATGGGAACAACATGGCCCACACGTACCTGATCGCCGGCGCGCTGGCAGGGATCGACGTTTCGATCGCTTCACCTGCAGGCTACGAGCCGCAGGCTTCCGTGGTCGAGCAGGCCCGGGCCATCGCCGCACGCTACGGCACGGGCTCGACGCTCCAGCTGCTTGGCGATCCGGCTGCGGCCGTGTCGGGCGCCGACGTGGTCGTTACCGACACGTGGGCGTCGATGGGTCAGGAAGAGGAGCACGCCCGTCGTTTGCAGGACTTCGCCGGGTACTCGGTAGACGAAGAACTCATGTCGCGTGCCGATCCCTCCGCCATCTTCATGCATTGCCTTCCAGCCCACAGGGGCGAGGAAGTCGCCGACGAGGTCATCGATTCTGCAGCGTCCGTCGTGTTCGATGAGGCCGAGAACCGCCTGCATGCACAGCGTGCGTGGATCTCGCTCGTGCTCTAAGCGTCGGGAAGGGGAGCCACAGATGAGGAAGCGAACCCAGCGCCAGGAGGCCATCCGCACGATCGTGCGACAGGAGCGCGTGCGGACGCAGCGGGATCTGGTGGAGCATCTAAAGAGAGAAGGCTTCACCTGCACGCAGGCGACCGTCTCGCGCGATATCGCCGACATGGGCTTGAGGAAGCTGCCCGAAGGGGTCTACGTTCTGGCGGAGGACATCCATCTCCAGCGCATGATCGCCGAGTTGGTCGAGAGCGTGGTCCGCTCTCAGCAGCTGGTACTCGTCAAGACGACCGCAGGCGGAGGTCAGGGTGTGGCTGCCGCCCTGGACGCGGCCCATCTCGATGAGATAGTGGGCAGCATCGCTGGTGATGACACGATCTTGATAGTGACGGCGACCGAAGTTGACGCCGAGACCGTACTCGCTGGTATCGAGAAATTCCGCAACCGCTACTAGGTTGCATGAGGCCTGAGGAGAGGACACCTAAGTGGCAAGAGAGAAGTGCGTGCTGGCGTATTCGGGCGGGCTGGACACCTCGGTGGCCATCCGCTGGATCCAGGAGAACCACGACCTCGATGTGATCGCACTCGCGATAGACGTCGGGCAGGAGCGCCAGGACCTGGAGTTCGTACGCGACAAGGCGCTGACTATCGGTGCGGTCGAGTCGATCCTCAAAGACGTTCGCGAGGAGTACGTCGAGGACTTCCTTTCGCGTGCGCTCAAGGCGAACGCTCTCTACGAGAACAAGTACCCGCTGCTCTCGGCCATGAGCCGACCGATAATCGTGCAGCATCTCGTCGAAGAAGCGCACCGCCATCAAGCCAGGTACATCGCTCACGGTTGTACCGGGAAGGGCAACGATCAGGTGCGCTTCGAGGTCGGCATAGCAGCGCTCGACCCGGACCTGCAGGTGATCGCACCTGTTCGCGAGTGGGATCTCAAGACGCGCGAGGAGGAGATGGACTGGGCCTCGGAGCGCGGCATACCGGTGCCCACCACCAAGGACAACCCGTACTCCATCGACGACAACCTCTGGGGCCGTGCGATCGAGTGTGGAGTGCTGGAGGATCCATGGGTGGAGCCTCCCGCGGACATCTACACGCTCACTGCGGATTCGCGGGGTGCCGCGTGCGACGAGGCGGAGTATGCCGAGATCAGCTTCGAGCAGGGCATTCCTGTGGCACTCGATGGGAAGAGCATGTCCTTCCACGAGATCATCAACAGCATGAACGAGCTGGCCGGCAGGCATGGTTTCGGCCGCATCGACATGATCGAGAACCGTCTGATAGGCGTGAAGAGTCGCGAAATCTACGAGGTGCCTGGGGCGCTCACACTTATCACCGCTCATAAGGCCCTCGAAGACCTGTGCCTCGAGCGCGAGGTGCTGCACTACAAACTCGGCGTCGAGCAGAAGTGGGCCGAGCTCGTGTACAACGGCATGTGGTTCTCACCGCTCAAGGAGGCACTCGACGGCTTCATAGAGACGACGCAGCAGCTTGTCACGGGTGACGTGCGGCTGCGGTTCTTCAAGGGCAGTTGCGTGACGGTCGGCCGGCGCAGCCCGTACTCGCTGTACGACTACAACCTGGCCACGTACGATGCTGCCGACACCTTCGACCACAAGGCCGCCAAGGGCTTCATCGACCTGCATGGTCTGCCCGTGAAGGTCTGGGCTAGACAGCGCCGCAAAGTCGGCAAGGAGGGCGAGGTCTAGGATGGCTGGCTTCGGAGTTCCGGGTGGATTCGAAATATGGGTCATAGCATCGGTCGTTCTGCTGCTGTTCGTCCCGGGGATCGTGGTATTCGGCCTGGGCTACATGCTGGGTCGCCACAGGGGCGCCGTCTCTGCGGCCGTCCCGGTGTTCGACATCGTCGAGGTGTCGGATTCTGAACATGAAGGTTCGGCGGTTTCAGGGGGGACGGATGTCTGACGACCGGACACTGTGGGGTGGCCGCTTCGAAAGCACCCCCGGCGCATTCCAGCGGAGCTTCGGCAATTCGCTCCCGGTGGACAAGCGCCTGTACGCGGAGGACGTCGCGGGGTCGATCGCACACGCCCGCATGCTCGCCCGGCAGGAAATCATCTCGGCGGCGGACGCCGAGGCCATCGAGGTCGGGTTGATCGCGATTCTGGCCGACATCGAGTCGGGGGCGCTCGTCTTCGATTCGGCTGACGAAGACGTCCATATGGCGATCGAGTCCGAACTCACGCGTCGGGTTGGCGATGCGGGCAGGCGCCTGCATACAGCCCGCTCGCGCAACGACCAGGTGGCTACCGACATGCGTATGAATGCAAGACGCGCTGCTCTCGAGCTGTCCGGGCATGTCGCCAGGGTGCTGCGGACGCTGCTCGAGCTGGCCGAGAATAACACCGGTGTGGTGATGCCGGGCTATACGCACCTGCAGAAGGCGCAGCCCGTGCTCTTCTCTCACCACATGCTGGCTTACTTCTGGATGCTCGTAAGGGACGCCAGGCGCCTGAAGCGCGCCTACAAGGCGGCCGACCTGCTTCCTTTGGGCAGCGCCGCACTTGCAGGTACGACGTTTCCGATCGACCGCGATTCCGTGGCTCAGGAACTGGGCTTCTCGGCAGTGTCGCCCAACTCGCTGGATGCCGTCTCCGACCGGGACTACCTGGTGGACCTGACCTATGCCTGCACGCTAGGCATGGTTCACCTCTCCCGACTGGCAGAGGAACTCGTACTGTGGTCTACGGACGAGTTCGGCTTCATAACATTGGACGACGCCTGGTCGACCGGGTCGAGCATAATGCCGCAGAAGAAGAACCCGGACTTCGCCGAGTTGGTCAGAGGCAAGACCGGCCGCACTGTGGGTGACCTCACGGCCCTGCTCGTGATGCTCAAAGGCCTTCCTCTCGCCTACAACAAGGACATGCAAGAGGACAAGGAGCCGGTGTTCGATGCTGTAGACACTTACTCGGGATCGCTTACGGCTGTGGCCGGCATGCTTTCGACGATGCGGGTGAACTCGGACCGTATGCGCGCCGGCGCGCTCGGCGGGTTCATGGCAGCCACCGATCTGGCGGATCATCTCGCTTCCAAGGGCGTCCCGTTCCGCGAGGCGCACGAGGTGGTGGGTGCTCTGGTGCTGGCTTGTGAGAGGGACGGGAAGACACTTCAGGACCTCACGCTGGCCGAGCTCAAGGCCGTATCACCGGCATTCGGTGACGATGCCCTATCTGCCGTCGACATCGATGCCGTAGTGGCTCGACGTGACACGCTCGGAGGCACCGCGCCGGGGCGCGTTGCCGAGCAGCTGGCGGCTGCACGGGAGGCGCTCGCACGCGACGAGGAGTGGCTCGCGGGCCACGGCCTGGCAGACGACTGATCGCGGTGGGCACCTGGCTGATCTCGGCTGTGGATCCCGATGACGTGGGGACGGTCGATGCCGTGCACGACGTACTTTCGTCGTATCACGACGAGCTGCTCGTCACGATCGGTCACACCACGCTCACAGCGGAACTGGACACGTTACCGGCTCCCTACACTCCGCCCGATGGCGCACTGCTGCTTGCCTGTGACGAAGACGGCCGTCCTGCAGGATGCGTGGGCGTTAAGGGACTCGGCGATCGCGAGTGTGAGGTCAAGCGGCTATACGTGATGCCGCACGCGCGCGGAGTCGGCCTCGGTCGCGCGCTGGTGCGTGCCGCCATGGATCAGGCGCGTGCGATGGGGTACTCGGAGATGATGCTTCTGGCCGTTAGGCAGACGACCGCCGGGGCTCAGCGCATCTACCGTGATCTAGGCTTCGAGGAGACAGGCCCTTTCCGCGAGCCGCCGCTTGGATGGGACCCGGGCCTCTTCCTCTTCATGCGACGACCTCTCTGAGGGCAGTCGCCTCGGGTATCATCGGAGGCAGTACACGGATTCGACGGAGCTGCCCATGCCCGCTTACGACAACGCCGCCATCGCCACTGCTCTCGATGACTTCGGCGACCTGCTGGAGATCGCAGGTGAGGATCGTTACCGATTTCTCTCGTACCACAAGGCGGCGCACGCGGTGCGTGCCTGGGACGAGGACATCATGGCAACCGCTCTTGCTGGGCGCCTGACCGAGATACCCGGCATAGGCACGAAGATCGCTGCGATCATCGAGTCGCTTCTGAAGAGCGGCGTATTCCCCGGGATGGACGAGGTGACCTCGCGCGTCCCGGCGTCCGTCATCGAGCTGATGAGGATTCAGGGACTCGGCCCGAAGAAGGCGAAGGTTCTCTTCGATGAGCTCGCGATCGCGTCGATCGAGGATCTCGAGGAGGCGATCGCCGAGGGGCGCCTGACAGGGCTGCCCGGGTTCGGCGTGAAGACCGTCGAGAACATCTCTGAGGGCATCGATCGGTACCGCACACTCTCTGCGCGCATATTGTTGGCCGACGCACTCCCGCTGGCCGAGAAGCTGGCCGAGGAGCTGCGAACACTTCCCGGAGTGGTTGAGGCCGACTACGCGGGGAGCATCCGTCGCATGAAGGAGACTGTCGGCGACATCGACGTTCTCGTTGCCGCAGAAGACGGGCCTGCGGTGATGGCAGCTGTCCGTGAGCTGCCAATCGTGACCGAGGTGCTCTTGAGCGGCGAAACCAAGACCAGCGTCATGACGACGTCGGGAAGGCAGGCCGATGTGCGTGTGGTCTCGCCTGAGTGCTGGGGCGCGGCGCTCCAGTATTTCACCGGTTCAGCCGAGCACAACGTGCACATGCGCGAGATAGCCAAGAGCCGTGGTCTGAAGATCAGCGAGTACGGCGTGTTCCGGGTGGCGGATGACGAGCGAGTGGCTGGCAACACCGAGGAGGAGGTCTACGCGGCGCTGGGAATGCCGACGATGCCGCCCGAGGTGCGCGAGGACGCCGGCGAGATCGAGCTTGCGCTTGAGGGCAGAGTGCCGGATCTGGTGACGACCGACGACATCCGCGGGGACCTGCACTCCCACACCACCGCCACCGACGGCCGTTCGACTCTGGAGCAGAACCGGGCCCGCGCGGCCGAACTCGGCTACGAGTATCTGGGTTGTAGCGATCATGCGTACGACCTGCGGATGGTCGGCGGACTCGATCTGGCGGACCTGGAGGCCCAATGGGCGAAGATCGACGAGCTCAATGCGCTGACCGACGGAGGTCCGGTGCTTCTGAAGAGCATCGAGTTGAACATAGGCGATGAGGGTGGCGTGGACTATTCCGAGGAGGTCCTCGCGCGTTTCGACTACTGCATCGCTTCACTCCACCACGGCTTCAGCCAATCGCGCGAGCAGGCAACGCGGCGTCTGCTCGTGGCGATGGAGAACCCTTATGTGGACATCATCGGTCATCCTACGGGCAGGCTGCTGGGACGGCGCGATCCGTTCGACCTGGACATGGAGGCCGTGATCGCCAAGGCTGCCGAGACGGGCACGGTCCTGGAGCTCAACGCCCATCCCGAGCGTCTGGACCTGAACGACGTCCACTTGCGCATGGCGCGCAAGGCTGGTGTGCGGATCGCGATCGACACCGACGCGCATGAGGCGATGCAGTTCGGTCAGCTACGGTGGGGCGTCGCCACCGCGCGTCGCGGTTGGATATCCGCTGCCGAGGTGCTGAACGCGCAGCCACTGAGTTCGATGCTTAGCGCGTTGAAGCGCAATCGGGCTACACGGTGACCGGTTCAGATCCGTGTGGCGCCTCGAAGCTTCCGGTCTCGTTCTTCGAAAGGCCGACGGAGATAGTCGCCCCGGAGGTCCTCGGCAAGATACTGGCAAGCACTGTGGGCGGTGTTCTCACCACAGGGATGATCGTCGAATGCGAAGCATACCTGGGCGCCCGTGACGCCGGTTCGCATGCCGCGACGAAGGGGATCACCGCCCGCAACCGGGTGATGTACGGGCCTCCGGGACATCTGTACGTCTACTTCACCTACGGGAACCACCACATGCTGAACCTTGTCACGGAGTCCGAAGGAGTGGCGGGAGCCGTGCTGGTCCGCGCGGTGGAGCCGCTTGTCGGTCTCGAGGCGATGCGCGACCGCCGCAGCGGTCGCAGTGGGACGGAGCTGACGAACGGGCCCGGTAAGGTCGCGCAGGCATTCGGCATCGACCTGCGTCACAACGGTCTGTCGCTCGGTGGAGAGGTCTCGCTGTATGACGCTCCGCCGGTACTTCCGGATGCCATCGTGACGAGCGGGCGCATAGGTCTGGCCAGCGGGCACGAGTTGCCGCTTCGCTTCTTCCTGACGGGGAACGCGTTCGTCTCCAAGGGGAGGCCGGGAACCAGGAGGCAGAAGGGGTAGAGCCAGATCCTGCTCCGTGCTAGGGACTCGTGGTGGTCGGGGTGGAGGGCTCCGGCGGAGGCGCGACGGGCAGGCCCGGTCCCGGTCCGGTGGATATCGCTATGGTGACCACGGCCTGCTTCGGATCGGCTGTCTCGCCGGGTCCTGGCGCCTGGGCGGCGACCAGTCCTGCCGGCACCGCATCACTGAAGGTGGAGGTGATCTCGTAGTGCTCGAAGCCTGCAGCCAGGAGGGCGGCTATGGCTGCATCCTGTGAGAGTCCCACGATGCTCGGGACGGCGAAGGTCGGGACATCCCAGGTGCTCTTCCACGTGTACTCAGGAGCGGGCGCCGGATTGAAATCGAGCACCGGCTGATCGGCCAAGGCCTTGATCATGAAGTCGTGCCAGATGGGTGCGGGGAACGTGCCACCGAAGACCTTTCGGCCGTGCACGTTACGCATGGGACGTTCAGGCGTGTAGCCCATCCAGACCGAGCAGACCAGTTGCGGAGTGTAGCCGACAAACCATGCGTCGCGGTAGTCCTGCGTGGTCCCGGTCTTGCCGGCGGCCGGTCGGCCTATGTTGGCGCGGGTGGCTGTGCCGCCGGATATGACGCCCTTGAGTATCGAGGTGGCCGCATATGCGATGCTGTGGCTGATGACCTGTTCGCCCTCGGGAGCGGCCTCGAAGATGGTCTCGCCGTTGGCGTCAACGATCTTGGTGATCGACGTGTGGGGGTAGTGCTTGCCGTCTGCGGCCAGCGTGCCGAACGCAGAGGCCATTTCGATCGGGGTCACTTCCTGGCTGCCGAGAGTGATCGAGAGATAAGGTTTGATGTCGCTCTCTATGCCCATGCGGCGGGCAGTCAGGACGACCTTCTCAGCTCCGAGCTCTGCGATAAGACGCGCGAACGCCGTGTTCACCGAGCCCACCGTAGCCTGCTGCAGCGTGATGTAGCCTCTGCCGCCCCCACCCTCGGCATTGCCGACCTTCCAGGGTCGACCGCCGGTCGCGATCACTGCCGGGGATGATGAATCGAGCTTGCGGGACGGAGGCATGCCCTCTTCCAGAGCCGTGACGAGGGTGAACATCTTGAAGGACGAACCCGGCTGGCGCCTGGCCTGCGTGGCGAAGTTGAACTTGTTGGTCTCCCAGTTCCGTCCACCTACGAGCGCTTTGACGTATCCGGTGTTTGGATCGATGGCTACGAGAGCGGCGTCGGGATCCTCAGGCAGGTTGAGCACTCCTGTGACAGCACTCTCCGCATAGGTCTGCAGCGTGGTGTCGAGCGTGGTGTAGACCGTGAGCCCACCTTTGAACACGAGGGATGTGCCGTACTCGTCTTGCAGGAGTTTCTTCACATGCGCGACGAAGTAAGGAGCCGAGTAGACGCCCTGTTCGTCGAGTTCCGGCGACCGCTGGAGCGAGAGCCCCTCGACCTTGGCTGATTCGTACTCCTCAGACGTGATGTAACCTTGCTCGAACATCTTCGAGAGGACCCACTGGCGCCTGGACACCGCATCCTCGGGGTTGTCGTACGGGCTTAGCCGGCCGGGCGCTTGTGGCAGGCCCGCCAGAAGCGCCGCCTCGGCGATCGTCAGTTCGCTGGCGTGCTTGTTGAAGTAGGTCAGAGCAGCAGCTTCTGCGCCGTAGGCACCTTCGCCGTAGTAGACGGTGTTGATGTACATCGCGAGTATCTCGTCTTTGGAGTGCTTCCTCTCCAACTCCATTGCAAGGACAGCTTCGCGAGCCTTGCGACGGTAAGAGATCTCGAAGCGCTCGTCGGCGAGGATCGTATTGCGGATGTACTGTTGTGTGAGGGTGGACGCGCCCTCGTTGCGCCCTGTGGTGAAGTTGGTCACCAGCGCGCGCGCGATGCCCGGGAAGTCGACTCCGTTGTGCTGGTAGAAGCGCTCGTCCTCGACAGCAACGACCGCGTGCAGGAGATGGGGCGAGATCTGATCGAGCTCTACCACCTGGCGGTTCTCGAGATAGAGGTTGGCCAGCAGGACGCCGTCTGCCGAGTAGATCTTGGTTGTCTGGGCGACGGAGAACACAGTTGGATCGTCGATGTCAGGCAGTCCTTCTAGCCAGGTGTTCGCCAGGCCGAGGCCGAGCGCGACGCCTGCGCCAGACAGTGCCAGTGCGGAAGCGAGAACGACCGCAAGAGCGCCCGCCAGGATCTTCAGGATCCCGGAGCGCTTCTGCCGTCTCGATCTGGAGCGTCTGGACACGCGAACCCCTTCGCACGAACCGACTATCATTGAATACCGGCATCGCCTGGATCCGTCGGGGACAGGCCAAGCCAGTGTCATAGTATACCGTGCGATGAACTCGCGGTTCTCGGAGATCGCCCTGAAAGGGAAACGTTGCCCGAAGCACGCAACCGACATGTGGAGCTGTTGTCTCCTGCAGGAGCACCTGAAGCGCTGATAGCGGCGATCAACAACGGCGCCGATGCAGTGTACCTGGGGCTTGACGACCTCAACGCGCGTCGGGGAGCCGCCAATTTCGACCTCGCCTCTCTTGCGGAGGCGACCCGGTTCGCCCATCTTCGCGGCGGGCGCGTATACCTCACCGCCAATGTGGTCGTCCTCCAGGCCGAGATGGAGCCTGCGCTGAGAATGGTCGAGTCCGCCTGGGCCGCGGGAGTCGACGCAGTCATCGTGCAGGATCTGGGACTGATGCGGGCGATCAGGCTCGCGCTCCCGGAGGTGCGCATCCACGCCTCCACACAGATCGATGCCATGAATCCGGATTCGATCGTCGCGCTCAGCGTGGCGGGGGCCAGCCGGGTCACGCTCGCCCGCGAGCTGTCACTGGAGGCGATCGCCGCCTGCGCTGCCACCGGAGTCGAGATCGAGACGTTCGTGCACGGCGCACTCTGCTACTGCTACTCGGGGCAGTGTCTGATGTCCTCTCTCATCGGTAGACGTTCGGCCAACCGCGGGCTGTGTGCCCAGCCATGTCGTCTCACCTACGATCTCATCGATCGCGGAGGTACGGCGGTGACTGCGCCTGGTCGCTATCTTCTGTCGCCGAAGGATCTGGCCGGCATCGAGCATCTGCCGGGGCTTGTCGCCGCCGGTGTCGGCGCGCTCAAGATAGAGGGGCGGATGAAGGCGCCTGAGTACGTGGCTATCGTCACGGGCGTCTACCGTGCCGCGCTGGATCGCGCAGTGGCCGACCCGGAATCGTTCGAAGTGCTTCCCGCAGAACGAGAGATGCTTGAAGAAGCCTTCAACCGAGGCTTCACTGACGGGTATCTCACCGGCAAGCGCGGGGTAGATCTGATGAGCTACACGCGACCCAACAACCGCGGGGTGCTCATCGGCCGGGTGGCGGAAGCCGGACCGGGACGTGCCGGAGTGCAGTTGGAGCGCGCGTTGGATTCCGCGGACACCCTCGAGCTGTGGACGCGAATAGGTCGCTTCGCGCAGCAGGCGGGGACACTGACCGTGGGCGGGAGCTCTGTGTCGGTCGCCCCGGCGGGAACCACAGTCAACATCGTAGTCGAGGAGCCGGTGGCTGTCGGGGACAGGGTGTTCCGCGTGGCGAACGCTACCCTGTTGCAGGCGGCCAGACGCACGTTCAGCGGCGCTTCAGCGATAGACCACCGCGCGACCACGGTCGACTTCGAGGTGCGCGTTCGTGTAGGGGAGACTCTGCTAATCGCAGCTGTGGCACGCGGTGTAAGAGTCCAGGTCGAGGGACCCGAGGTCGCTGTCGCGAGGACCAAGGCAATCTCTGCAGACGAGATCGTCGAGCACGTCGGCCGCCTGGGAGGTTCGGGGTATCGGGCCGGGGCCTGGCGCATCGACCTTGATGCGAACGCTGGACTCGGGTTCTCCGAGTTGCATTCCTTGAGGCGGAGCGCCCTGGAACAGCTGGACTCTGCCGGGCTTCAGCGATGGGCGGGCAGACAGCGGGTCGAGGTGACTGTGCCGGCGGTGGGGGGCTGCAGCGTCAAGTCCTCGGAACCTCTCGTGGTGGCTACCGCCTGGAGCCTCCAGGTCGCGGAGGCTTGTCTTGCCGCCGGCGCCGATAGGGCGCTGCTGCGCGTCTTCGGACCACCAGACACAGACGCAGCTTCCGTGCTTCCTGACGGAGTGTCTCCGCTTCTTCCCCGTGTGATGTGGCCGGCAGAAGTGCCGGGTTACGATGCGTGGCTCGAACAGGCATCGCCTACGTGCGGCAACCTGGGGTCCCTGAAGCGTGCGTCGGCACGTGGCGATGCAGGTGCGGATTGGCCGTTGAACGCCCTCAATCCTCACACCGCGGCTGCGCTCGGTGATTTCGGCGCGACCTTTCTCTGGGCTTCGCCTGAGCTGAGCGGGCGCCAGCTCGCTGAGCTGTGTGCGGCATCAGTGCTTCCGATTGGCTGTGTCGTGTGGGGGCGCCTGGAGCTGATGATTTCCGAGCAGTGTGTATTGCAGGTCGCCGGTGCGTGTTCTAGAGCGTGCGACACTTGCGAAAGGCGCCGCAGCTGGTGGCGGTTGCGTGATGGCAAGGGATACGAGTTCCCCGTCACCACGGATCGCTCGGGTCGATCGCACATCATGAACTCGGTGACGTTGGACCTGACGAGAGCGCTCGACGAAGTCGTCGCGGCGGGTGTGGGCGCGGTGAGGCTTGACTTCGCCGACGAGTCTCCGGAGCGTGCAGCCGATGTCGTCGGTGCGGTCCGGTCGACGCTTACGGCCGTGGCAGGTGGAGCGAGGCCGCCGGATGAGCCTCTGGTGAAACCGGCGACCAGCGGTCACTTCTACCGGGGTGTGTTGTAGGCGCTACTTCACTTCCACGGTCACAGGAAGGCTGGACACGAGGTCATCGTCATCTGTCACCCACAAGGTGACGGTGTAGGTGCCTGCGGAAGTGAACGTGTGACTGACCGTGGCGCCGGTCACAAGAGGGGTACCATCCCCGAACTCCCAGGAGTACTTCGTGACGGTTCCGTCGGCATCGGAAGACTCCGTGGCATCGAAAGTGATCGGTTCGCCGGGCGTAGGTGCCAGGGGCGCGTACTGGAACTTCGCTACAGGCTCCTGGTTCTTGGGACTGCCGGTCGAGACTATCAGCTGGATAACCGTCCCGATCGGGGCCTGGGCGCCGAAGCGGGGGCTTTGATCGCTCACCATGCCGGCGGGGACTCCTGCTACCGGCTTCTCCTCGACGCTCGCGCCAAGACCCAGGCTGCTGAGCAGCGCCAGCGCGTCGGTCTTCATGGTGCCGATGAGGTTGGGCACGTCTACGGCGGCCGGTGCGGCGTGAAGCTCGCAGGCCACAGGCTGATGTGCTGTCAGGAACAAAGCACTGGCCTGATTCGGGCAGAACTCGCCCGCCAGCGCACCTGTGTCAAGGCAGATCGTTGCCGAGGTTATCCCTTTGGGCTGCACGAAGTCCGACGCCGGCACTCCTTCAAGGGCAGCTTTCATGAACTTGGCCCATATCTGCGCCGGGAACGAACCGCCCGTGACTCTCTTGCCGTGGACGTCGTTCATCTCTATCTGACCCTCGACGTGTCCCATCCATACGGCTGCTACCAGGTCGGGTGTGTAACCCACGAACCACGCATCGCGGTACTCCTGCGTGGTGCCCGTCTTGCCGGCTGCTGGCCTGTCGATGTTTGCCGCGGTCCCGGTGCCGCCCGAGATGACCCCCTTGAGTATGTCGGTCGTGAGGTATGCGACGGCGGGCGTTAGGGCTTCGGTACCCGTACCCGATGCCGTGAACAGGACATCTCCGCCTATGTCGGTGACCTCGATGATACCGTGCGGCTCCATGTGGACACCCGCATTCGCCAGCGTGCCGTACGCCGAAGCCATCTCCAGAGGTGTGACTTCCTGCGATCCGAGAGCGATGGCGGGCACTGCCTTGATGGGCGTCGTGATGCCCATCCGCTTGGCGGTCTCGGCGACCTTCTCGGCCCCGACCTCCAGGATGACCTGTGCGAACACGGAGTTGACGGACTTCGCTGTTGCGATCCTAAGACGCATCGGGCCGCCTGAGGACCCCGTGACGTTCCACGTTTGTCCGCCCGGGATCGTGAACGACCCCGCCGCACTCTCGTAGGCCTTCTCGGGTGAGATGCCCTGCTCCAGCGCAGTGACGAGTACGAAGGGCTTGAACGATGATCCCGGTTGCCGTGGGCCCTGGACGGCAACGTTGAACTGCTGAGCGTTGAAGTCCTTGCCGCCGACAAGCGCGCGGACCTCTCCTGTCTTCGGGTCGATCGCGACAAGCGCTGCCGACGGGTCGTCCGGCTGATCCAGGACGGAGCCGATAGCGCTCTCGGCGGCTGCCTGCATCCCGAGGTCTATGGTGGTCTTCACGCGGAGTCCGCCTTTGAACACAGCATCCGGACCGTAATCGTCGATGAGCGTCTGCTTGACCCATTCGACGAAGTAGGGCGACGGGCTGGTCGTCGGAGCCGGAGCGGCGAGCGCGAACGGTTCGGCGACGGAAGCGTCGTGCACGGTCTGATCGATGTACTGCTGGTCCAGCATCAGGCCCAGCACCGTATCCCGTCGTAGCTTCGCGGCATCCGGATCTATGCGCGGTGAGTAACTGCCGGGAGATCTTATGACTCCGGCGAGCATTGCGCATTCGGCGGTAGTCAGAGCACCCATGTCTTTGCCGAAGTACGTCTCGGCAGCGGCTTGCACGCCGTAGGCACCGTGACCGAAGTAGATGGTGTTCAGGTACTTCTCGAGGATCTCGTCCTTCGAGAACTTGGACTCGAGCTGGTAGGCGAGGATAGCTTCCTTGATCTTCCTGGACAGAGTGTCTTCGCGCTTTATGAATGTATTGACGACGTACTGTTGTGTGATCGTGGAGCCACCATGGTGCTCGCCCTTTGTGGCGTTCACCCACAGCGCGCGGGCGATGCCCAGGGGATCGACCCCTTCATGTTCGTAGAACCGCTTGTCTTCAGTGGCGATGACGGCCTGGCGCAGCTGCATCGGTATGTTGGCAAGCGGGGCTGCCGTCCGGTTCTGCTCTGCATGCAGCTCGACCAGGACCGCACCGGTACGGTCGTAGATGATGCTGGTCTCGGCCAGTGGCTCGGCACCCGCCGAGAGGTCCGGCAGGTCGTCCGTGAGCTGGCGGTAGGCGACACAGCCGGCGATGCCCCCCGTCAGGGCGGTCACCATGAATGCGACCAGCACCACCCGCCAGAAGACCCTCCAGCGACTGCGCTTCTTCGGGCCCGGACGTCGCTTTCCGGAGGCCGTCCCCTGTGGGCGAGAAGCGGTTGTTGCAGACCCACCGCGAATGACCGTGCGCTTGCGAGCTCCAGCAGAGGGGTTGGTCCTTGGTTTCGCAGAGCGTGGCGATCTACCGGAGGTCGTTCTGGCTCCGCTGCTGGCGGCGGCATGCGCATTCTTACCGGCCGAGCGAGTGGTTCGTTTGCGCGCCTTGGGGCGGGGTTGAGGGTTCTTGCGATTGCGGTCTGATGCGTCCACGATGGGCAGAAGATCCTTCCACGTGCGGGGTCTGTCTGGCGGAAAAGGCTGCACGATCTTGTTGCATACTGTACCGCACGCACGACGATGGGCGACTTCGGTAGTGATACTATGACCAGCAATCGGCGTGCCCCGCTGCCTTGCGCACAGAGCGGTCGTGATGCCGTGTTCGGAACGAGAGGAAGCGTGGTCTCGAGGTGCACCCGGCATCCGAACAGATGAAGACGATCTCGAGTGGCGTCTCGGACATCGTGCCTGCCGACGCGATGGAGGCCAAGCTCTCTCAGGACCGGCCGCTGGTGATCAAGCTCGGAGTCGATCCCACCGCACCGGACCTGCACCTCGGCCATGCGGTTCCCCTGCGCAAGCTGCGCCAATTCCAGGATCTGGGTCACACCGTGGTGCTTATCATCGGTGACTTCACAGCGCTGATCGGCGATCCGTCCGGGCGCAGCACGACGCGTCCAGCCCTGACGCCCGAGGAGATCGAGGCGAACGCCGCGACTTACATGGAGCAGGCGTTCAAGATACTGGATCGGGAGCGGACTGTGATGCGCCGCAACTCGGAGTGGCTCGGTCCGCTAGGTTTCTCCGACATCCTGAGGCTCACGAGCCAGTTCACTGTCGCGAGGATAATGGAGCGCGATGACTTCCAGAAGAGATATCGCGAGGGTGTGGGCATCTCGCTGCACGAGCTGCTCTACCCGATGGCCCAGGCTTACGATTCGGTTGCCATTAAGTCGGATGTGGAGTTGGGTGGAAGCGATCAGCTGTTCAACCTCCTGGCCGGCCGGGAGTTGATGGAGAAGCTCGGGCTGGAGCCTCAGGTGTGTCTCACGCTGCCATTGCTCGAAGGCACCGACGGCGTCCAGAAGATGAGCAAGAGCTATGGCAACTACATAGGACTGACCGATGCGGCCGGCGAGATGTTCGGCAAGGTCATGTCCATTCCGGACACGCTCATGTTGAAGTACTACCGACTTTGTACGGCGCTCCCTGTTGACGAGATCGAAGCGCTGGAGGCCGAGCTGGATGAAGGGACCGTGCATCCGAACGACGCCAAGAGGCGGCTTGCGCGGGAGATCGTCGGGCTCTATCACGATCCCGGTGCTGCGGCTGAGGCCGAGGAAGCGTTCGATCGGGTGTTCAAGCATCGGGAGATGCCGGTCGAGATCCCTGAAGCCCGCGTGGAGCGCGCCGATCCCGTTCATCTGCCGGCAGTACTGAAGAGCGCAGGTCTGGCCTCGACGACATCAGAGGCGCGTCGGCTGATAGACGGCGGCGCAGTCAAGATCGACGGAGAGGCCGTGGATCTGCTTGATGGTACCTATGATGTGCCCTGGGAAGCGGTGGCGGGTCGCGTGCTGCAGGCTGGCAAGCGCCGTTATGCGCGAATAGTCGAGTGATTCGCAGGCGCAAGACGGGGGCTGTACGCGTGCAGGGACGCGGTGGCGGCCGGGGGCATACGGTCGAATCTGGCATTCGATGACGGTGGATATGCAGGTAACGGTAAGTGGCAAGCACGATTGCTTGCATTGGCCTGTTTCGGGTGGTAGATTACTATGGCTGCTTCAGCCGAACGTTCGGAGACGGAGCGCGGCTTGATAGTTCGTGAAGTGATGAGGGCGATCGGATAGAGGTGCTGGAGCCAGCCATACTGGTCCGGCGTCTGACCGATGCCCCCGGCCTGAAACAGGCGGGGGCGTTTTGTATCCTCTTCATGCGAACGTCGTGAGGTCTACGAAATAGGTTGAAGATTACGATTGACAGCGGGAATCGGGACAAGTAACGTATCCCCTCGCTGCGCCCGAACCTTGAAAACCGGATACTGTGACAAGCCAGTAAGGATTCGTTTCGAATCCACACAAATACCCGTCACATCGAGAGGGCCAGTCAACAGGTCAAACCGATGAGACAAATCTGGGCTCGAACCACCCCGGTTCCCAACCGGGATCAGGCGAGTCCGTCCGGACCGGCCAGGTCCGACAAGCTCCGTTTATCGCAGGGCGCAAGCTCTGTGACATCTTCCACGGAGAGTTTGATCCTGGCTCAGGATGAACGCTGGCGGCGTGCTTAACACATGCAAGTCGAACGAGGTCCAACCTTCGGGTGAAGA
>JAFGNP010000010.1 GCA_016926975.1 Coriobacteriia bacterium
GCGTGCACCGGACCGTCCGCACGCTACTGGGGAGGTGGAACGCATGAAGGTCTGCATCAAGGGCGCAGCCGAGGACATCAAGCTCGGCGAGGTCGGCGAAGTCTGCCACGAGATCGACCGCATCCTCGTACCGACCGACGGTTCCGAGCCGGCCGTTGCGGCGACGGAGTACGCGGTCATCCTGGCGAGGACGTTCGGCGCCGCGGTCAAGGCGATCTACGTGGACACCGGTCTCGAGGCACTCGAGTACCCCGAGGAGGTCATGACGGAGGACGTCTACGAAGGTATCCATCCGTCGATCAAGGGTCTCGTCATCGCCAAGACGCTCTGCGAGCGCAACGGTGTGGAGTGCGAGGTCGAGGTCGTGCAGGGAGGCGTGGCGAAGCGCATTCTCGCCGTTGCCGAGGAGTGGAAGGCCGACATCCTCGTTGTCGGCGACACGGGCCGCACCGGCATCAAGCGTATCGCGCTTGGCAGCGTTGCGGAGACCGTGGTGAAGGGCTCGCCCATCCCAACGATGGTCGTGAAGGCAGACTAATCGGCCGACCGGCTCGGCCTTGACGCACGAATGGAGGTGCACCTATGGGAGACACGGCACAGGTGAACGCAGCCACGCACGTCCAGCACGGCGACCACGTCGATACGATCGAGAGCGTGGACGCCGTCTTCCGCGAGCAACGGAAGCTCAGCTTCACGTACGGCGCTGTCTTCTTCGCCGTGACGCTCGCCATCCCGGCTCTGTCGGTGTGGTGGGAGGGCTGGTACGCCGCTCCGATCTGGGGCGGGTTCACCGCCAACTACCTGTTCGTCTCGCTTCTGTACTACATCTTCCTGTGGACTATGGCCTGGACCTACTCGAAGCAGGCCGACAAGCTCGACGAGAAGCTCATGCACTTGGCCGATGAGATCACGGCCGCGGGTCAGGCGAAGGAGGTGGAAGCCGAATGAACACCATCGCGATCGTGCTCGTTATCGGCCTGATCCTCTTCACGATCGGCCTGTCGGTCTTCAGCCGGCGCTTCACGCGTACCACCGCCGACTTCTATCTCGCGGGCCGAAAAGTCGGTTCGTTCTCGAACGCATCAGCTATCTCGGGCGACTACCTGTCCGCCGCGTCGTTCCTTGGCGTTGCCGGCGCGGTCTATGCGTCCGGACTCGACGGCGTCTGGTACGCAGCCGGTTTCGCGGGTGGCTTCATGGTGGTCGTGCTCTTCATCGCCTCGGCGCTCCGGCGTTTCGGCGAGTACACGGTAGCCGACTTCGCGTTCGGTCGCTTCGGCTCCAACCGCATCCGACTGATCACCGTGATCGCCGTGCTCCTGACGTCGCTCTTCTACATGGCGCCGCAGATGTTCGGTGCCGGTACGACCTGGCAGGTTCTCGTGGGTCAAGGGTTCTTCGGCATGGACGCCTACACGACGGGCGTCGTCGTCGTTGCCGCGATCATCGCCTTCTACGTTGCGGTCGGCGGCATGAAGGGAACGACGCTCAACCAGATCTTCCAGTTCTGGTGGCTCGCGTTCGCCATGACACTCGTGGTCGTCTTCGCGTTCGGTAGCGGTTTCAAGTATCCGCAGGCTCTCGCCGACGCCTCAGACGGCCCGATCGTCAACACCAAGGCTATGACCGTCGCTGAACTCACCACTCCTGACGCGAACGGCACGACGGCGTACGACAAGGCCGCGGCCATCATGAGCGCGGAGGAGTTGGCGAAGGTGGACGAGTTCATCGCCGCTGGGGACGCCTCGACGAAGATCCCGGTGGCGCAGCCCTCGGTGAACAAGCTCCACGAACTGCGCGACATGCTCTTCCGCGAGCCGGGTCATCGCTACAACACGTTCGATCAGTTCTCGATGGTGCTCGCACTCGTGCTCGGCACCGCCGGCCTGCCGCACATCCTGAACCGCTACTACACCAACCCGTCCGGTGCGGCTGCTCGCCGATCGACCTTCTGGGTGCTCGTATTCATCGGGACGTTCTACATCTTCGCTCCAATCGCGGGCCTCGCGGGTATCGGGTTCATCAAGGAGTACCTCGCGGGTGGCGGCACCCTCGCTGCCCCGACCGTCAACGGCCTGCTCGTGAAGCCTGACCAGGTCATGCCGACCCTGGCGACGATCCTGGGCGGTCAGTGGCTCATGGGGGTCGTGGCGGCCGGCGCGTTCGCGGCGATGTTCTCGACCGTCGGTGGCCTGTTGATCGCTGCGGCGTCGGCCATCGGCCACGACGTCTACGAGAAGTACATCAACCCGAACGCGACCGAGGCCAAGCGCGTGGCGGTTGGCAAGATCGCGGTCCTGTCATTCGCGGCGCTTGCCCTGCTGATCGGCCTTGCGATTCCCAAGTACGGTCTCGACCAGGCGTACCCTGCGCTCATCGCGATGATGGTGACCTGGGCGTTCTCCGTCGGTGCATCGGCTTTCGTGCCGATGCTGCTCACCGGCATCTGGTGGAAGGGAACGACCGAGAAGGGCGCGACCGCGGGCATGATCGTCGGTCTCACAAGCGCGATCGTCATCATCTTCATGAATATCTTCCAGCAGCTCGGAACGCTCGGTAAGGAGGGCATCCTCGGCTTCATCGGGTCGCTCACGTATCCCGTGCTCTTCACGTTCCCGCTCGGTCTGCTCACCATCATCATCGTGAGCAAGATCGACGGGCAGCTGCCCAAGAACGTCGACGCCATCTGGATGCGCATCCATGGCACGGCGAGCGAGCGGCACGAGAAGCAGTACGGCCTCGACAAGGTCGGTTCGATGTTCGCCAAGAAGTAGAACCGCTTCGGGGCCCCACCCCCAGGGGGCCTCGAAACGCTCAGGTGCCGGTCCCGTCATGTGAGACGGGGCCGGCACCGGCCTGTTGCCATGACGCGCTCCGGCGGTGGAGCGCCCGAGAGCCTGTGCGCGTCTCCGCGTACTCAGTCGGCCCGTGTGGCCGAGATGACATCAGCCGCAAGTGCCTGGAAGGCTCCTGCATCCGCCGAGGGAAGGTCGAATCTCAGGACCCTCCGGTCGTGCCGCGCGAGTGTGACGAGGTCGCCCTCGGCCTGGGCGCGATGGAGCGCCGCGAGCGTGAACGGCCTACCCGGGATCTCGAGATCCGTGCGGTCGCGTGTCGTCACGATGACGAACACCCCGTTGTTGGGTCCACCCTTGTGCAGCTGGCCAGTGGAGTGCAGATACCGTGGCCCGAGTTCGAGGCAGACAGCCCTGCCGGTTGCGCGCGAGAGTACCGACGCGGCATGCCGGAGCGGTGCCAGGCGCGCCTCATCCTCCGGCGCGTAGACGAGCAGGGCGAGGTAGTCGTTCGGACTCGCCGCCTCGATTGCAGCGCGCATCGCTGCTGCCCGATCCGCGAGCGCCTCTGTGGTGGCGCCGAGTCCTCCGGCAAACGTCACCCAGGTGTCGTGCACATCCGCCTGTGCGCCCGGCACCTCCGACGCGCCGCCGTCGAGGATGGCGGTCGTGGCCTGCTTTGCTTCGGTGACTGCGAGTTCATCGAACGGATTGACCCCGAGCAGGAAGCCCGCGAGCGCCACCGCGTGCTCCCAGCGCACGAACTCCCCTCCGAGGTCGAAGACGTCGGTCACCGTCAGTTCGAACACCGGATGGGCGCCGGCCCGGTCCCGCGACCAGGATTCAAGCACCTCGTCGTCGGTGAGGCGCACCACGACCACGGCGCGGTCGTCGCCGTAGCCGGCCGCTGTTGCGGGCTCGTACTCGATGACGGGCACGAGTCCGCGACCGTCCTTTCCGAGCGACTCGGCGACGAGCTGCTCGATCCACAGCCCGAGGGATGCGAACCGCTCCGAGAAGACGAGCGTCAGCTTGTCCTTGCCGGCCTCGTGGGCGTCGGTCATCCAGGCGGCGAGCAGGGCGGCAGGGTTCTCGGCGGCCGGAGCCTCGCACGCGCGCTCCATCGCCTCGGCACGCGCGATGAGGCTCGGGAGGTGGACACCGATCAGGGCGGCGGGTGCGAGCCCGAACATGCTGAGCGCCGAGTACCGTCCGCCCACTGTCTGCGGGGCGGA
>JAFGNP010000113.1 GCA_016926975.1 Coriobacteriia bacterium
CATCGGTTGGGCCACCATGCCAGAGAGGGATGGCGCCTTGCCCGCAAGGGAACTGGTGCCAGAAGCTGCCGCCACTATCGACGGACTCCTCAATCCCCAAGTCGAGACTTCCCGTGCAGTTCGATCGGCGATTGCCGTCTTCTTCCCATGGCTGGTCGCGACAGACGGGGAGTGGGGACGCATCATTCGTGACAAGGTCTTCCCGGCAGAAGCTGATCAAGAGCAGCTGTGGCGCGTGGCGTGGGCGTCCTTTGTCTGTTGGAACCGACCGAGCCTTGGTCTATACAGCTTGCTGGAGACTCGATACGAGCGAGCTCTTGGTGACGCGACCGATGCGTACCCGAGTTCTGTCACAGCTCAATATGCCGAACGAATCGCCGAGCACGTCGGCCTCCTCATGCTCTGGGGCGCGATCGATCCCAACTCGGACCTCGTGGCAACGTTTCTCAACGGCCCTGATTCGGTGACCGCTCGTTCCTTGATGCACTTCCTCGGGCGCTGCTTCGCCGATATCGGCGATGCTCAACGGGCCGACGGAAACGAACTGCCAGACGACCTGGTTGCTCAGATGGTGACGCTATGGGATGAGCGGATGGCCATGCATGCGGAATCTGGATCAACGGAAGATTGGAGCGAACTCGGTTCCTTTGGTCTCTGGTTCGCTTCGGGACTCTTCGAACCCACGTGGGCCACTGACGTCTTATCGGCTATCGGCTCCCGAGGACACAAGATCGACCGCCCTGACCTCGTCAGAGGCAGACTTCGTTGGGTGTTCGACGGGCATCCTCTTCGCGCCTTGAACTGCCTCGAATCGCTCCTCGCAAGTGCCAGCGCCTCTGTTCTGTTTCGTGGCGGCCGTGACGAGGTTAGCGAGATGCTGGCATTGGCCAGCTCGAACGCGTCGGAAGACGTGGTCGTTGCCGGGACTCGCCTTCGCAATCGACTCGTTGCGCGAGGGTTTCTCGGCTATGCCGAATCCGATGCAGACGAATGATTCCACCGACAGCCACAACCGCCTTCATCGCCAACACCGACTTCGGCTGGTTCAGCCACTTCCTGCACCGCGTCGAACCGCCGGACGAGGTCGACTTCTGGCAGCCCTCGCCGCACGGCTTCAAGGCGATCCCGCCGGGCGCGCCGTTCTTCTTCCGCCTCGGCGCGCCCCACAAGGCCATCGCTGGCTTCGGCTTCTTCGCGCGCTACGAGCGCGTGCCCGTGTGGCTCGCCTGGGAGTCCTTCGGCGACAAGAATGGCACCGACACGTTCGCCGAGATGGCGGCGCGCATCGAGGCGATCCGCCGCCGCACGGGGAGCGCCCTCCTCGCCCGTCCCCAGGACTACGAGGTCGGCTGCATCATGATCTCGCAGCCGGTCTTCTTCCCTCACGGCGACTGGGTCGCCGACCACGCCGACTGGCGCCCGCGTACGCAGAGTGGCAAGACCATCGACGTATCGAGCGGCGACGGACGGCGCGTCCTCGCCGAGTGCCTGGAGCGCGCGTCGCGGCTGCGGCCGGAGGCGGAGCCGCTCGCAGAGGAGCTCCGCCGCTACGGCGCGCCGCGGACCGTTCAGCCGCGCCTCGGCCAAGGCACCTTCCGCATCGCCGTGACCAGCGCCTACGGCGCCTGCGCCGTCTCGGGCGAGCACTCGCTGCCCGCGCTCGAGGCCGCGCACGTGCGCCCCTACGCGGACGGCGGCGCGCACGCGCTGCCGAACGGCCTGCTCCTGCGCGCCGACATCCACCGCCTCTACGACACCGGCTACGTCACCGTCACGCCGGACTACCGCTTCCGCGTCAGCCCCGACCTCTTCGGCGACTTCCAGAACGGCCGCGAGTACGAGCGCTTCGCCGGCCGCGCCATCACCGTCCCGCGCGCCCTGGCCGAGCAGCCCGACCCCGAGATGCTCGACTGGCACGGGGCGGAGGTGTTCCGGGGATGAGACCGTGATCGTCATCCCGAACGCGGACGAACTGAGACGCGCATCCGAGGCGTTCGACCAGGACTGGGGCGGCGTCGACGAGGTCCTGTACGAGTTGTGCCGCAGGTATCCCGACCACGCGGATCTCCGCGCGACCACCGCGAAGCTCGCTCTGGTAGGTCGGGCCTACTCAAGCGGTCTGGAGCGTCGAGTGAGCCCGCCGCCAGGGAAGCAAGCGATCAGCATCGTGGCCGAGTACGTCCACGGCCATCGCGCGGGCGTGGATGAGATCATCGGCGAGGTGCTGACGTTGATGGACCCCTTGACGGCGGAGACCACGCGCCGCCTGGTCGAGCTGCACGGGTGCTTCACTCGGCTCCTCGTCGGCGTGACGACGGACAACAAGGCGCCGCGGTCCTTTGCGGCGAAGTACCTCCACTTCCACAATCCCATCGTCCCGATCTACGACAGATATGCTGCCGCGGGGATCGTCAAGCGCGTGCACTGGGACTCGACGGTCATCCCCTTCTCCTGTCCTGACGGCGGCGATGCCGAGTATTACCAGTTCTGCGTCCGTTTCTGGAGACTCTACGACGCGTGCCGGCGACAGGGCGTCGACGTCACCGTGAAGTCGCTCGACACGTTGCTCTGGGCCGTGCCGACGTCCGGGTAGATGCGGCGAGGATGGGTGCGAAAGGGGAGGGCGTCATGACGATCGTCTGCGGGGCCGACGGATGCCGTGACGGCTGGGTGGTCGTGTGGCACGCGACGGCTGAGCAGCGGCTGTGGTGGGAGGTCCGGCCGACGCTGACGAGCACCCTCGAGGCGAGGCCGACAGCGGAGGTCATCGGCATCGACAGTCCGATCGGTCTCGTCGACAGGGGCGCTCGCGAGTGCGACCTCGAGGCCCGGCGCCGGCTCGGGTTTCCGCGCTCGAGCTCGGTGTTCCCCGCTCCGATCCGGCCGCTCCTGGATGCCGATTCTTACGCAGCCGCGAGCGCGATCCGCCAGTCGGTCGAGGGGAAGTCGGTGTCGGTGCAGGCGTGGGGGATCGTCGCGAGAGTCCGTGCCGTCGACGAACTCATGCGCTTCGACCCCGGGCTCAGCGATGTGGTGCGCGAGATACACCCCGAGCTCTGCTTCATGCAGATGAACGATGGCGAACCGCTGGTCGCTGGGAAGCGGTACCCGGAAGGCAGGCGCGAGCGTGCCGACATCCTGCGCCGGCACTTCGGGGCCGTCGTCGACGAGGCCTTGGCGTCGAAACCGGCCGGGTGCGGGGCAGACGACCTGCTGGACGCCTTCGCCGTCGTGTGGACCGCGGCGCGCATCGCGAATGGCGAGGCCATCACGATCCCGGACTCGCCGCCGCGCGACCGCTTCGGGCTTCGCATGGAGATGGTGATTTGACGATGGAGTGTGGCTCGAACGCACCTCGCTCATGGGTTCACGTGGCAAGGTGAGCCTGCACTTGCACGCCGATATCGGTGCGTAGGACACAGTGCCGGTTACCGTGGAATGGCGACAGACTGATGACCACAGCGGTGGCACGAGCCCGGGCTTCAAACCGCCGCGGTGTGCGACAACTCGCGCGTCGCGCGGGGTCGCACGCTGGCTATCATCTGAGAAGAGAGTGGTGTCTGAACCGGACACGACGCATGGGGAGGCGAATGTGTGTGAATTGGCACGACTAGAGCGCGTTGACCTGCGCACCGTGTGGAGCCACGAGGAACGGGATTTCACCAGCTGGCTGGCCGAATCGGAGAACCTCTCCGATTTGGGTGAGGTGCTTGGTACCGATCTGGTCCTGCGTCAGACGGAAGCCTCTGTAGGGAAGTTCGAGCTGGACATCCTGGCTGAGGAAGAAGGAACTGGGCGGGCAGTCGTGATCGAGAACCAGCTCGAGGCTACAGATCACGCTCACCTCGGACAGCTTGTCACGTATGCGTCGGGATTCGACGCCTCCATGATCGTCTGGATCGTGCGGGAGATTCGAGAGGAGTACCGGGAGGCCATCGAATGGCTGAACGAGCGTACCGATGAGCGAACAGGGTTCTTCCTCGTGCGCATCGAGCTGTGGCGTATCGGAGAGTCGCCGCCCGCAGCGAAGTTCGACGTGGTGGTGCGACCGAACGAATGGGCCAAGGCGGTGAAGAAGGGCACCACCAGCGGCGGGGAGCTTTCGAGCACTCAGGTCAAGCAGTTGGACTTCTGGACACGGTTCAAGGCTTGGGTGGCAGAGACGAACCCCAAAGTGCGCTTGCAGACACCTCGGCCGCAGCACTGGTACGACGTATCCATCGGTACGTCCGATGCTCACATCACGCTAACGGTGAACACGAGGGACAACTGCATAGCGGCGGAGCTCTACATTCCCGACAACAAGCCGCTCTTCTTCGGGCTTCAGACGCGTGATCGCGAAATCGCCGAGCGCCTGGGTGCAGAGCCGGAATGGATCGAGGCAACGAAGGCGACGCGCATCAAAGTCAGCAAGCCCGTGTCTGACGTATTCTCGGAGGAGGAGCAGGAGGAGTACTTCCGGTGGCTGATGGGCCAGCTAGTTGTGCTCAAGGAGGTCTTCCCACCGCTCATGAAGCAGGTCCCGCGAAGCACGCCAGAATCGGACCCGACGTCGGAGGAGTAATCACGCTTCTGTCGAGGCTCATCGATAGTGGAGAGCAGCTTGCCTTCTGTTGTAGGGGGCGCCCGATGTCGGCGACGATCCCGCAGGACGCGCTGAGTGACGGTGAGAAGCTGATGGGACCGGCGGCGTCACGGGTGAACTGACGGCAATGGCTGACGAAGCTTCTACCCGTTGCCCTCTGTGCGAGCGCATGGCACGCGGGGACATCCTGCGCGAATCCGCGGACGGCCTCGTCGTCGCGCTCGCCGACGGCTTCCCCGTGGCGGAGGGCCACGCCCTTGTAGTGCCGCGCCGCCACGAGCCGGACCTGCTCGGTCTGACCGCGCAGGAGTCCGCGGCGCTGTGGTCGCTCGCTGTCGACCTGTGCCGCGAGATCAGGGACACGTACGGTGCCGATGGCCTTACGGTGGGGGTCAACGTCGGCGCCGCGGCCGGGCAGACCGTTCCGCACGTCCACCTCCACATCATCCCGCGCTACCACGGTGACGTGCCGGACCCTCGCGGCGGCGTCCGGTGGGTCATCCCGGAGAAGGCCGTGTACTGGGCGGACGGGTGAGCCGCGAGGACGACGAGGCTCACGCGATTCACCCTGAGCGTGGCTCCGTCGCCTTCGCCGAACGCGTCATCGCTCTTCTCGACGAGGGCACCTTCACGGCCACCTACAAGTTCGCCGTGCTGTTGGCGCTACTGGACGTGTGCCTCGAGAGCACCGAAGCCGACGGCCGCCCGCCCGAGTCGATCGCGACGAGCGACCTCGCGCGCCGCGTCACGGAGTTGTACTGGCCGCAGACCAACCCGTACGTCGGTCTCGAGGGGCCGGCGATCCTGCGCCAGAACTCGAGCGGCCAGGCCGAGATCATCCGCGACATCCGGCGCTTCCGCGAGAAGTACGCGCCGGACCCGTCGGTGACGCTCGCCACGGCTCGCGTCGGCGTTCCGCGTCAGTACGCGCGGCTGCTGGAGGCGGTGGAGTGGAAGCTGATCGAGATGCCGCTGCCGCGTCTTCAGGTGATGGGCGGTGTCCACGATGCCTTCATCTACCGCATCGGATGGGACAAGGACGTGAGGCAGTCCGACGTCCGGGCGCCAGGCTTCGACGCGCGGGTCCAATTCGTCGGTAAGGCGGCTGAGTACCTCGTGCGCCTTGGCGGCCTCCTCCGCCCGCTCATCGAGACCAAGTGGGCCAACCGCATCCTGCGCTTCAACCACCAGGTGTTGACCGACGCAGGGCTCTCCGAGTTCCTCTTTGGTGCCGAGCGCGTGTCGTTGAAGGCGGTGCGGCCCGTGTGCCGCGAGGTACAGTCGAATCGCTGCTTCTACTGCGGGGGCATGCTGCG
>JAFGNP010000114.1 GCA_016926975.1 Coriobacteriia bacterium
GCCTCCACACCGGAGATCGTCGCCGAGCTGTTCTCGAACGCGTTGTGGATGAACGGCGTCTTCCACGACGAGTAGGGGTAGATCGTGGTCGATACCTCGAGGCAGCCGGTGGCGCAGCCTACGACGACCGGGTCCTCACCGGCACCCAGCAACACCTGCCGCACGGCGATCGAGGCGCCGCATCCTGCGCAGAGGCGATGCCCGCCGGCGAGCCGGTCTTCGCGATGCGTGAGTTCCTTGAGATTCGCCATGGTCCTACGCCTCCTCTCTCGCGCCGAGGTAGACGGTCCCGGTGGGAGGCGCGGCGCCCGCAGCGATCTTCGACAGGTCTTCGTACACGCTCTCGATGAGTTCGAGCTTCACATCCGCACC
This sequence comes from Coriobacteriia bacterium, assembly GCA_016926975.1. GTDB lineage: Bacteria > Actinomycetota > Coriobacteriia > Anaerosomatales > Anaerosomataceae > UBA6100. The sequence goes on from JAFGNP010000114.1 coordinate 373, forward strand.
GCCGAGGCCGTAGACGTAGCTGACCACCGGTACGCGCACGTCGGAACCGTAGAGAGCACCCTGAACCTCGAGACACACCGGACCGCTCTCGGCACCGAAGGAGTCGGCGCGATCGAGAACTGCGACCGCCTTGACGCCCTCCAGCGCTGCCGCGAGCTCTTCGTTCGGGAAGGGTCGCCAGACCCTGATCTTCACGACCCCGACCTTCTGGCCGTTGGCGCGGAGCCCTCGAGCTACATGCCGGACATTGCCGGCCGTCGATCCCAGTACGACGACTGCAGTTTCGGCATCCTCCATGCCCCACGCCTCAACGACATCGAAGGGCCGACCCGATAGCGCGGAGTACTCCTCGCCCACGGACTTGATGACCGCACGCGAATTCTCCATCGCTTCACGCTGCTGCTTCTTGAACTCGAAGAAAGGTCCGCCCAGACCGGCGAAAGCTCCCTGCAAGACCGGCTCGTCGGTGTCGAGCAAAGCGTTCTTCGGCTTGTACTCGCCCACAAAGGAGGTCACCGAGTCGTCATCCATGACGGATACCCGGTCTATCGAGTGTGTGGTGATGAACCCGTCGAGCGTGCTCATGGCCGGCAGCAACACATCGGGGTGCTCGGCGACACGGACGGCCATGATCGTGTTGTCGTAAGCTTCCTGGGCAGTCTCGGCGAAGTAGGTGACCCAGCCTGTGTCGCGCGCACCCATTATGTCGCTGTGGTCGCAGTGGATGTTGATCGGCGCCGAAAGCGCGCGGTTGGCGTTCGCCATCACGATCGGGAGCCGCATTCCGGAAGCGATGTGCAGCTCCTCCCACATGAGTGCGAGGCCCTGCGATGACGTCGCCGTCATGACGCGAGCACCTGCCGCCGACGCACCGATGCAAGCGCTCATAGCCGAGTGCTCGGACTCGACCGTAACGTACTCGCAGTCGGTCTTGCCCTTTGCAACGAAACCGGCGAACTCCTCCACGATCGTCGTCTGCGGAGTGATCGGGTACGCCGCCACGACGTGGGGCTTGCACTGGCGCATAGCCTCGGCGACCACCAGATTGCCGGTGGTGGCGAGTGTCTTGTGCTCGGGCATCTACTTCACCTCCGGCAGGTCGCAGCCTTCGGGAACCATTTCGATCGCGTCGACCGGGCAGACCTGCGCGCATACGCCACAGCCCTTGCAGTGATCGAGATCGAACGTGGTGACCTTCTCGTCGGCAACGTTGATCGAGCTGTCAGGGCAGACTATCCAGCACAGGAGGCACTGCGTGCACTTGCTGTCATCTCGCCACGGACGCTCGCTCCTCCAGCCGCCGGTGACGTAATCGTTGCTGTTGCCGGCCTCGGGAATCACAGCGCCGGCAGGGAAATCCTTGTACGTCCACGAGCCCATGTTGGAGACGTCCCACTTCACGACACGGTCACCTCCTCGAACGCGCGGTCGACCGATGCCCAGTTGGCATCGATCATCTCTTGGCCGAACTTCTTCGAGAGGTTCTTTGCGAGCAGGCCTTTGAACGTGTCTATGTCTATGACGCCGGTGGTCTTGATGAGCGCACCGACCATCGGAGTGTTCGGGATGTCACGCTTGATAGTGTCGAGCGCGATTCCCGAGGCATCCACACACGCCACCCGCACGCTGTCAGCGACGCCGAGCTTCCCCCGGATCTGTTCCGGCGGAGTGCACGTGTTGATGAGGATCACTCCGTCATCGTGGACGCCTTCGGCCACATCGACGATGTCGAGCAGCGAGTCGTCCAGCACGATGACGACATCGGGGTTCTCGATGTTGCAGTGGATTTCGATCGGTTCGGAGCTGATGCGAGTGAACGCCTTGATGGGCGCCCCCATACGCTCAGGGCCGTACTCAGGCATGGCCTGCAAGTACTGATCGACGGCAAGCGCCGTCTCGGCCACTACTTTCGCGGCCGTCACGGCGCCCTGGCCGGCGCGTGCGTGCCAGCGGATCTCCGTGAGCTGCGGCATGGGCTCCCCCTTTCCTTGAATCTCTTCGACCCTTAGGCCGACAGTCGGACCGGACGACGCACGATCGCGCGAGAATCTGGTCAAGCCCCAATAGGATACGGGTGTACTCCATACAAGCCACTGCCTGACCAGGGCGAATGGCTGACGCCAATCGGTGAACAGTAGCAAGAATCTTCCATCAGCTACATCTCTCGTCTTGCCTCGAGCGCCCGGCCAAGAGTGACTTCGTCGGCGTACTCGAGATCCCCGCCCACGGGAAGACCGGACGCGATGCGGGTCACACGTATGCCCAGGGGCTTGATCAATCTGGAGACATAGAGCGCGGTCGTCTCACCCTCGATATCGGGGTCGGTCGCCAGGATGATCTCGGCGACCGATTCTCTTCCGAGCCTGTCCACCAGTTCTCGGACGCGCAGCTGCTCCGGTCCGATACCATCGATCGGCGAGATAGCTCCCTGGAGCACGTGATACAGCCCTCGGAACTCCCCCGTCCGCTCCACGGCCACAACATCGCGCGGCTCCTCTACGACACAGATGACCGACGCATCACGCGATCCGTCGGAGCATATGTCGCATTCCTCGGACTCCGCGAAGTTGAAGCAACGCTCGCAGAAGCGGATCGAACGCTTGACTTCGAGGATGGCGGAGGCGAGGCGCTGTGCCGAGTCTTCCTCTCCGCGCAGGATGTGGTACGCCAGCCTCTGCGCGGACTTCGGCCCTATGCCGGGCAGGCGCTCGAGCTCCTCGAGCAAGCGAGCTATCGGTGGAGCGTAGAACGCCATGGCTAGAAGAGCCCTCCCGGAAGCCCGAGACCGCCGGTGACCGCCGACATCTTGCGTGCCGCTAGGTCCTGCGCCTGGCGCAGCGCCTCGTTCACGGCCGCTGCCACCATGTCCTCGAGCAACGAGACATCCTCTGCGTCTACCACAGAGGCGTCGATCGTGACCGACTCGACCTGTAGCTCTCCGGTCATCGTGACCTTGACCGAGCCACCGCCCACCGAAGCCTCGACTCTCTCGTCCTTGAGCTCTTCTTGCACGCGTGCCATTTCGGCCTGCATCCGCTGGGCCTGCTTCATCACGCTCTGCATGTTCTGCTTCATGCTCACTCCGTCCGTGACGCGAACCTACTCTTCGTGTGTGACATCATCTATCAGCTCCGCGCCGAGTTCGGCTATCACCGAAGCTTCGAGTACGGTGTCGGCCGGCGCTACAAGAACCGGAGCTTCCGTGGAACCGCCGGACCGCCCGAGCCGGTACTCGATCAGCGGCTCCGTACCCAGGACCGTCGCAACACTGCGCCGCAGCACCGAGAGCGTCTCGCTTTCCTCGGCCAGGCTGACCAGCATCTCCTGGTCGGCCGGAAACTCGACGACCAGGACTTCGCCGTCGACTTCGGCCTCGGTGCCGTTGAACAGCTGCGAGCGCGACGGCTTCAGCTTCTTGAATTCGGCCAGAACGGCCGGCCATGCCCGCTTCACCGACTTCACGTCCAGCGTTCCTCGGTCCCTGGCAGATCGCGCCGGCTCATCGGCGTCCTGAGCCGACTTCTCGGCCACCGGCCTGCTCTTCGCCGTCTCCGGCTTCTCTGCCCGCGAGCTCCGCGGCTCGTCCGGGAGCGGCGCGGGCGATGTCGACGCGATGACGACATCCTTGAGCGGCGTACCGGCCTCGAGAGCGTCGAGCCGTTCGGCAAGAGATTCGAGCGTGATGTCCCCCTGAGGCCGAGCCATGCGCGTGAGCGCCACTTCGACCGCCAGCCTCTGGTCCGAGGCGTATCTGAGCTCGGTCGAAACTCGTCCGAGCAGCTCTAGCACGCGCGCGATGCGATCGCTTCCGAAACGGGCAGCCTGGCTGTCCAGCCGCCCGCGGTCGTCCGCGGTGGTGTCGACCGCACCGTCGGCACCCACCGCTGCGATCACGAAGAGATCGCGAAAATGCCGCACCATGCCTTTGACGAACTCACTCATGTCCACTCCGGCTTCGGCGAGGCGTGCGACGAAGCGGAACGCGCCGGCCACGTCACGGTCGAGTACCAGCTCGGCCGCCTGGAACAGCAGGTCTGTGTCCACGTCGCCGAGCAGCCCCTCGACATCCTCCACCGAGATGGTGCCGCCGCCGAACGACGCGAGCTGCTCCAGCGTGGTGATGGCATCGCGCATTCCGCCGAGTGCGTGCTTGGCGATGATCGCAAGCGCTCCGTCCGGGACCTTGACCCCCTCGGCATCTGAGATCACCCTCAGCCGGCCGACAATGTCCTCCACCGACAGGCGGTGGAAATCGAAATGCTGGCAGCGGGAGTGGATCGTCTCCGGAATCTTGTGCGGATGCGTGGTGCACAGGATGAAGACCGTGTGCCCGGGAGGCTCCTCGATCGTCTTGAGCAACGCGTTGAACGCTGCGGGGGAAAGCATCTGGACCTCGTCGATGATGTAGATCTTCCAGGTGCCGCGAGACGGCGCGTAGTTCACGCGCCCGATGATCTGCTCGCGGACATCGTCGACGCCGGTTCGTGAGGCGGCATCCAGCTCGTGCACATCGGGGTGTGTGCCCTCGGATATCGCCACGCACTGTTCGCACGTGTCATCCGGATCCGCGGTTGGGCCCTTCTCGCAGTTCAGGGCCTTGGCGAGAATACGCGCCGTCGTCGTCTTCCCCGTCCCGCGCGGACCCGTGAACAGGTACGCGTGCGCTACCGTTCCCTCGCTCACCGCGTTACGGAGAGTCCGTTCGATATGAGTCTGACCGACCACGTCGTCGAAGGTCTGGGGACGGTACTTGCGGTACCAGGAAAGATGCGCCATTCAGCCGTACTCCTCGTGCACTCGCCGGACCTATGCTTGGCAGCGCAAGACGGACGACAGCCCCTCCCGCGCATGCACTCCGGCGCTCAGACCCGAGCCCCGGACACCCGGCAGAGGCCGCTTATGGCTGCTTCCTTCCGGACCTGACCAGGTTCACGACGTACCGCCGCCCGAGACCCGGACCTGAACGCCGGAGTGCGGACTCTCAGTATAGGTGGTCGCCCGACGGGGTGCGAGTGGTTCAGCTACCCGTGAGCCGCTTCAGAAGCTCCAACAGGCCGTCGGCATCCACCGGCTTGGTGACGAACTCGTCGCAGCCGGCCTCGATCGCACGTATCCGGTCGCCGCGCATGGAGTGAGCGGTCAGCGCTACAAGCGGGATGTTGCGGAAGCGTTCGTCGGCCTTTATGCGCCGGGTGGCCTCGTACCCGTCGATCTTCGGCAACTGCATGTCCATCAAGATCACGTCCGGCTCGGCTTCCTCCAACATCTTCAGTCCGAGTTCCGCGTCCTCGGCGACCTGCAGCTCGTATCCGTTCTTCTCCAACAGGAACGTCAGCAGGTAGCGGTTCTGCGGGTTGTCTTCAACGATCAGGATGCGTGGGGCCACGGTCCCTCCTCGGGTCTCTGCCGACTTCATTGTACCCAGGGCGTCTGCCCGTTACCCTGCCGCAAGAAGGCGTTCCGCATTCCGGCCGAAGATCAGCTCCTGCTCCTCGTCCGAAAGCCCCATGTCTTTGAGGTAC
>JAFGNP010000115.1 GCA_016926975.1 Coriobacteriia bacterium
CCCTCACCGCCTTCGGCTGCACCTCGGAACCCGAGCCCACCGAACCCGCCGAGACCAAAGACGACGCCGGCGCCACTTCGGCAGAACCGCGCGACCTCACGTACCTCACCGGCACCTGGACCGTCACCACCGAGCTCGTGGAGATCGATGAGCCTGCGATGACACCCGCGGCCGACCAGCCGGGCACCACGTGGAAGTGCGTCGTGGACGGCGAGAACATGACGCTCACGACCGACCGGCACGAGTACACCGGCTCGCTCACGCCGATGGGCGACAACGGCTGGGTATACGAGGCCACGGCCACCTTCACCGACGAGGACGGCTACACCTGGACAAGCACGATCATGGTGAATGGCAGCTCGCCGGCCGGAGACGATGACACGTTCTCGGCGGCGATGAGCGGCTCGATCGATTCGGACGCCGAGGGCCACCTCTACACCGCGCGCTGGACCGTGGAGGGCGCGCGGCAGTAGCCAGTCGCTCTGGACATCGATTCTGAGTGTCATTATAGTGTGTAATTGCATATTATAATGTGCATTTGGAAAGGGAAGTGTCTCATGCGCCCACCCAAGATCCAGCGCAGTCCCCTGCGGTATCCGCTAGACCGAGTCCTCGGCTCGGCGGCTCTTGTTCGCGTGCTTCGTGTGATCATCTTCGAGGTCGGCGGGCCGGTCGGCGTCACTGACGCTGCGCGGCTGGCTGGCCTCTCGGTAGGCGGCGCCCGCAACGCACTTGAGGCGCTGGAGGGTGCCGGCATCGTGGAGCGGGTCGGAACCGGCCGCGCGCAGAAGTACGGCTTGAGCGAAGGCAACCCCTACTCGGCGATGCTGGCCGAGCTGTTCCAACGCGAGCAGAGCGCGTACGACGACCTTCTCCGGGGAGTACGCCAAGCTGTCGCCATGCCGGAAGTCACCGATGCCTGGATGCGAGAGGTCGCAGAGAGCGACGGTCGGACCCTGGAGCTCGACGTGATCGTGGAGACCGCGGCTTTCTCGTGGATCGGGCCGGAGATGCGTACGCGGTTGATCGAAACGGAGGCGGAGTTCGGCGTGGTCATCGAGGTGAACGTGTTCACGCGCGCCGATGATGTGACGATCCCGGTCGATGCGACGCTGCTTTGGGGGGCGGGCATCGTGGCGGAGAGCAGCCGATTGGCCGGCCGCGGATCGGACATCGACTCGAGCGCCCGATCGCTTCGACTGGCGCAGGCCATCGCCGACCTCATCAAGTCGGATCCCTCGCTCGTTCAGCGAGCCCTTCGGCACACCGATCGGTTGCTGCACGAGGATCAGGGTATGGCGAACCGCGACATCGGGGAGTGGCGGCAACTGCTGGAGGCCTACTCCCCCGAGCAGCTGCGCAGCCTGCTCGTCTCGAACAGCTCTCGCGCCGAGCGGCTCCGGCGGAGCTCACCGTTCTTCGCAATCCTGACGTCCGAGGAACGCGACCGGCTCGTGGGACGACTGGAGTCGCAGCCGTGAGATACGACCAGCTGGAACACGCCATCCGGGCCGCATGCGATGTTGCGGACGACGCAGAGCTGCTGGTTTTCGGCTCCCAGTCGATCCTCGGCAGCTTCCCCGACGCCCCCATCAGCCTGAGAGCCTCCATCGAGGTGGACGTTCAGCCGCAGAACAGGCCTGAGATGATCGACCACATCGACGGGGCTCTGGGCGAGGATTCGCCCTTCCACGCGGCACACGGCTTCTACGTCCACGGCGTCTCGATCGAAATCGCTACGCTGCCCGACGGCTGGCTGGATCGGACAGTCCCCGTGTCGCATCCCGTGGGCACCCGCGGGAACGCCGGCCGGTGCCTGGAGGCGCACGACCTCGCCGCGAGTAAGCTCGTGGCAGACCGCGAGAAGGACCGGCAGTTCGTCACCACCCTGCTTGCCGAGGGCCTGATCGATGGACCGGTGCTGATCGAGCGGATCGGCATGCTCCCCGCCGACGAGAGCACCCGCACCAGGCTCGCGCGATGGGTGGAGATCACCGTGGCGGATCTGCGCCGCTAGCGGCGGGCTCTCCGGCTCGATACCCACTGGCTCTCGCCCGCTTGACGCTGTCAGGCCCCGGTACTACTCTAGGTGGTACTTCTGGTGCCACCCAGGGAGCTTCTCATGGCCAAACCAACAATCTCCATCCCCGACGGCATGCTCGCAGACGTCGATCGCCGCGCAGCCGCGATCGGCATGTCGCGCTCGTCGTTCATCCAAGAAGCGATCGCCCGCTACGGCGAAGCGCTCGACGCCGAGCGAGAGCAGGACGAGCGCTCGAGGCGGATCGGTGAGGCGATGGCCGAGATGAGACGTATCGCAGAGCACATGCCGCCCGACGCGCCAGACGCCGAGACGACCATCCGTACCATCCGCGACGCCCCACCGCGCTGGCTTCGCAAGGACGACGAGTGATGCCCTCGGGGGGACACGTGCACGTGCACCGAATCGTGGTCGTTGACAGCTCTATAGCGGTGAAGTGGTTCAAGAGCGAGGGCGAAGGCTCACTCGACGAAGCGTGGTCACTCCTCGAGACGCATCGCACGGGCGCCATCACGCTGGCAGTACCCGGACACTTCCCTAGCGAGGTCCTGAACGGCCTGCAGTACTCGCGCCTGGCCCTGAACGAGGTCCAGGCTGCAGCCACCGCGCTCGAGCAGGCGGATCTAGTGATCGTGCCGCTGTCACACCGCCTCACCGTACCCGCGATCGATCTCGCCCGTGCCCACAACCTCACCATCAACGACGCCCTCTTCCCCGCGCTCGCAATGCTTCTGGACGCTGAACTCGTCACTGCCGATCGCATGCAAGCGCGCGTCGCCGAGTGCCAAGTGCGACTGCTCGCATAGCGCCTTACGCCGTCAGCTCGGCAAGCAGCTCGAGGTAGTGCCCGAGCAACCGCGTGATGAGGAAGTTCTCGCGCACGTACTCAACACCTCTCGCCGCTATCTCTGACGCGAGTGCCTCATCCGTCAAGAGCGTGATCACACGATCGGCAGTCTCATCCAAGTTGGTGGGGTCCACCAGGAAGCCCGTCTCGCCATCTTCGATCTGCAGCGGGATGCCACCCACCGCGCCAGCCACCACTGGAGTGCCCTTCCACATCGCCTCGGACACCGTCAGGCCGAACCCCTCGCGCAGCGACTTCTGCAACATCACGGCTGAGAGCCGCTGCAGCACGTTGATCGCTACGTCGCTCGCGCCAAGCACGAAGATCACGTCACCATTCTTGAGGAGCGACCCC
>JAFGNP010000116.1 GCA_016926975.1 Coriobacteriia bacterium
GATCTCGTGAAACAGGTCCCCCGTGGTGAGCGGCGTCGAACCGATAGTGAGCTGGCCGCCGCCGCGCGAGACGATCGGGACCGAGGCGACGTAGATCGCGCGCTGCTTCGACCCGTAGTGTGCAAACTCGTCGAGGAACACGTCCGCGTTGTGTTTCCCGCGCGGGTCTTTGCAGGGATGCGATATCAAGCGCGAGCGGAATCGCCCGGTCGAGTCGGCGAACTCGATCGACGTCCGGTTGTCGATGACCTTTCGCTTCCGCCACGCGTCCGGAATCGTCTCATACAGCATGTTCGCGTAGCGGATCTTTTCAACGGCCTCATCGAGGTTCATCGAGACCAGGATCGCAGTGTACTCGTCCCGGAGGTGCGCCTTGGCCAACGCCTCGGCGGCGCAGATGAAGCTGAAGCCCACGCCGCGCGCCTTCTCGCGGATCCGGAACTTGCTGCGGTCCTCGAGGTGAGCGATCTGGTAGCCGGCGAGCCGTATGGGCTGCCCGCCGACCTCTGTCGCCGCCTGGACGAACCCGCTTGGCGTGCCGTACCACGCCGCGAGATCACTCGCCGTCGGCCTGCGTCTCTTCACGATTCTCATCGTTGTGGCGTGCCTCCCTCGGCGGCGTGATCCTCGGTGCCTTGACCTGCTGCGCCCGCTCGTACCGCTCCTGCAACTCGTCGAGCGACAGGTCCTTCTTCGCCGGCGAGGCGGCCCTGGGCTGCTTGTACTCGCCCAGCTCGATCGACATGAGCCGGCACAATTCGCGGATCTCCGACAGCAGCGCCTTGAAGTCGGAGGCGTTCTTCATCTGGATGTTCGGGAACTGCTGCTCGATCAGGTCCATGCCCTGCTGTGCGAGCTTCTTGTAGGCCTTGATGCGTTCCTTCTTCACGACGAGGCCCGTCTTGAGCTCCTCGTCCTCCTGCTCGGCCCACATTCGATCGAGCTTCTCTTTCCAGCCGGGATGGCGCACGCCAGCCTTGTCGGCCCAGCCGCTCTCGAGCTGCTGCACGGTGCGCGTGGACATGTGGCATTCCTTCGCGACCTCCTTCATGGTCTTGTGCTCGAGGCGCATGCGAAACGCCTTGGTCTTCTTCCACTCAGGTACCTGGGGCATACTCATCCTCCTTCGTGTAGACGGCGATGCCCGGCGTCTCGATGAACTCCACCGAGCCGTCGGGGAACTTGTCGCGATTGTCCCTGACCACGCCGGCGAGCCTGCGCTCGTTGACCACCTCGTCCACCAGGTCGAGTCGATCCAGCCGGTCGAGCGCGTCCATCACCGCGCGCTTGTCCAGCACCTTGGCCGAGATGTTTGTGCGTTTGCGGATCGTTCCTGCCGGAAGGACGAGCTGCCGCGCCCCCGACACGTACGCGTCCCACAGGGCCAGGATCTCGCGCGCGATGGCCATGCGATGCCGCCGCATGCGCGTGAGCCGGAAGCCGTAGCGATCGAGCACCTCCCCGATCGCAGAGCGGATGCGCGCGGTCCGCGTTTCCATGCGACGCCGGACGTTGTCTTCCTTGGTCCTTGCGAACGCGTAGCGATCGGCGAGTGACTCCAGCCGCGCGCGCACGTCCTCGGGGATGTTCGAGAGATCGGAATCGTTGTGGGCGCTCATGACTGGCCTCCATTCGTTCGGGCGGTGAGCTTCTGCAGTTCGCCGAGGATGGCATCCTCGAAGGCACGCCGCGCATCGGCGTTCGTGGGGTAGTAGGGCGGCCGCTGGTGGCTCGGTGTCCGCTCGGACCCGGGGAACGTCACGGTCAGGCGGCCGTCGCGAGCGCGCATGACCTTCATATTGTCGAGGCGGAGGCATTCATCGACGACGCACGACGCATAGCCGATGAAGTTCGGGTCCTGTGTCCGGACGAACCTGATCGACACGTTCGAGACAGAGATGTCAACCGGCATTGATTGGCTCCTCGCTCGCCCTGAGATGGTGGGCGTGGAAATGCTGGAGAAGTCGGTACGTGACGATCTCGGCGAACCGCCGGCTGGGGCACGGCCAGATCGGGATGCGGTAGCGCACCGACCACGCGATGAGCGTGTTCAGCACACTCACCGGACTCATGCGGCTGCGCTCGGGCGGGCGCAGGATCGACCCGAGGTCGCACTCGAGCACGATCGCCGGGCACGTGAGCGCGGCGAGCCGTTCGATCTCGCGCTCGAGGCGGTCACGGCCCCGGCCGACGCTGCCGAAGAGGTCCGCCTTCGACTTGCGCTCGACAACGACATCGTCTTCAAGGCCACGTATGGAGTAGTCGCCCGTCTTGAGCCCTGCGCGGCAGGTCGCGACATCGAGGACCCGTCCTCGGGCCCCCGTGATGCCGCTGAACACAAACGGGGCCTGCTCGCGCGTATCGACGATCACCACGGGTGGGTTGCTCTTCGTCACGGTTCACCCCACTCGAACTCGCTCGCACCGGTATAGAGCAGTCTGGTCAACCTCGAGAGCGCCTCCTCCGCGTCCTCGAGCTCGCGCTGTGCTCGGTCATTCGACAAGCCGAGATGCTTCGCCGCGGATTCGACGCTCAAGCCTTCGCGATACACCATCTCGACCATCGCTCGCTCGTCGCAGTTCAACTCCCCGAGCAGAAAGTCAATCTCCTCGTGCTCAGACAGGAGACGTTCGATATCGAGCACGGGTATTGCAGGAGGCAGGCGCTTCAGTTTCTGTGTTCTGCGTTTCATTCTCGCCATGGTCCTCTCCGTGTGTGAATGAGATGAGTTCGGCAAGCCGCGACATGCGCCTCTCGTGGCACGTGCGCCTGATCGCCCCCGAGAGCGCGGCACGCTCTCCGACGAGAATGCAGAGCTTCTTGGCCC
>JAFGNP010000117.1 GCA_016926975.1 Coriobacteriia bacterium
CCCTTGCGCGCGGACGTGGCTCAGTTGGTAGAGCACAACCTTGCCAAGGTTGGGGTCGCGGGTTCGAATCCCGTCGTCCGCTCCATCTACACTTCGAAGGTCGGCCCAAAGGGCACCCGTATCGCCCGGTCGGCCGACCTTCTTTGAGAACTGGGGCCCACCCGGCCTCTTCAAACGGCGACGTCGCCAAGTGGTAAGGCAGAGGCCTGCAAAGCCTTTATCCCCGGTTCGAATCCGGGCGTCGCCTCCAGCAGACAACCGAAGGCTCGCCTCACTCGAGGTGAGCCTTCCGGCTTCCGTGGCAAGGACATGCCAATCGCCGACACGCAGCACAGCACGTGCGAGATGGGCCGAGTGAGGAGTGGTACGACGCTAGACGCCGTACTTGCGCTGGATGCGCTTCGCCTGGTCCAGGCGGAAGAGGCCGCGCTCCAGATCCTTGGGATCCGAGATGTTCTCGACAGCCCACTTCAAGATCTCGCGGGGCACGAGCGGGTAGCGCTTGCGCGCTTCGGTGACGGTCATTCTGCGGCTCCTTCTACGACGACTGCTGCGGCTGTTGGTGCTACTGCGATGACACGTCTACACAGATTGTGCGCCTCGGCGACACTAACCGTCAAGTGCTTCTCCAGGCTTAGGCATACCCCGCCCTGTCACAGACCCAGAGCCGACTCCAACGCATCGAGCGAACTGATCGGGTTCGATCCTTCTTCTGCCTGACCGTGCCGATCGATCAGAACGGCCTGCATCCCCACCGAGCTGGCTCCCAGCACATCGGCATATTGGTGATCGCCTACATGCGCCGCCTGCCCGGGCGAGACTCCCATACGATCGCAGGCCAGCTTGAAGATGCGCGGGTCTGGCTTGTGCAGACCTACTTCAGCGGAAGAGACGACGTCGCTCAGCACATCCTCCAGGCCCAGACCCCCCAGGACATGTGCAAGCCTGCTGTCCCAGTTCGAGATGATCCCGACTGCGAGGCCACGGTCGCGAAGCCGCTCGAACGCGGGCCTGACGTCTTCGTACAACGCCCATCTCTCCGGTCGTCCGAACTCCTCGTACACGCGCCTGGCGATAGCCACGGCCTCCTCCTCGATGCCCAGCTCACGGCAGAGCAGCGAGTACATGCCTACCCACACCGACGAGGTCTTCTCCTCGTCCGTCCAGAACGCATCGTCTTCGGAGTATCGCTCCTCGTAGTAAGCATCTACGAGCGGCATGTACGCATCTATCGCGTGCAGATCGCGAACGTGCCCCTGTTCGGCAAGCACCTGACGGCATACTTCGGATACGCTCGGATGGGGATACAGAAGGGTGTTCCCGACGTCGAAGAATACCGCTCTCAGGCTGCGTCCGGTCACCTCAGGTATGTCGCCACATCCGTGTGCCGGTCTTTCTCGACGGGTTCCTCATCCGCATAGCCGAGCACCACAAGCGCCATGATGACGGCCCCTTCGGGAATCTCGAAAGCATCTACCAGCTGATCTCGGACCCACTCCGGTGCGGTCAGACTGCATGCCGCAAGTCCGTGTTCTACGACCGACAGCAGCAGATTCTGCAGGGCGGCGCCTACCGCGATAGTGTCATCCAGCCAGTCAGTGGGATCTTCAACGTACTTGGCGGATATCCCGATGACAACCGGCGCGGTGCCCAGATCCGCATAGAAGCGCGCCGCATGCTCCATGCCCTCTGCACCTAGGATGTCGACATACTCGTTCAGATGGGCAGTGGTCATAGCCATGACCTGACCTACCCTATCGCGTGCTGCACCGATCGCGATGTGAAAATGCCAGGGCTGCACGTTGAAGCGAGATGGTGCGTACGTGGCGGCATCGACCAACTCATCGATGATCGCCGGGTCGACCGGCCTACCATCGAATACCCTTATGGATCGGCGCTCTCGAATCGCATCCATGAGTTCCACAGCGGACCCTCTTTCCCGACTCGACTGCCGTAAGGACAGGATATACCAATCCCCCGTCAGACATTCATCTCTTGAGACCGGACGGAGTAGCCTTTACTGCCTCGCCCAGGTGCTTCACCAGCGTCACCGCGGTACCGCCCTCCGGCAGGTTGTTGAACTCCACATGGTCCATCAGCGCCCGCATGAACATTATCCCCCGTCCTGACGGCGCGTACGGGTCTCCCTCGCGAGAGGCCTCTCCGTCGAACCCGTGCCCACAATCACTGACGACCAGAACGACCCGGTCCTCGTGCGCAGCCACCGAGATGCTCACTTGGTCACTTTCACCGCAGGGCGAGCCGTGGCGGATGGCGTTCGACAGCGCCTCGCCAACTGCTACCCGTATGTCGAACAACGTCGACTCGGGCATGTGAAGAGGCTCGAGTATGGCGCAGACCTCCGACCGGATTCTCGCCAAAGAGGAAGGCTCAGCTGCTACGTCCACCTGGCGCGTCCACAGTGGCGGCTCGGACGACTCGGGGAGCATGAGTCCCGCCAGCGCGTCACCGATATCCGAGGCCTCCGAGACCGTAGGTGCAGCTCCCACGAGCCCCGAGAGCTCGAGAATGCGCGTCACGTTGCGCGTGGCAGCGGCCAACACCAGACGTCCGTTCTGAGGCTCCAGGATGCGGTTCATCCAGACGATGACACCAAGGGCAGAGCTGTCCGCGTACGAGACCTTCTCGAGGTCTATCACGAAGTTCACACACCCGCGGCTTATGGCGCTCTGAAGAACAGCTTCAAGGTCGGGCACGGTGTATGAATCGATGTCGCCTTGTACGTTGACAACGCACACACCCGGATCGCCCTTATAGTCGATCTCGATCTTCATGCACCGCCTCCACCAGGCCTTACATTCAGGGCCCCTGCTTCACTTTCCACTGTCTTCATCAGCCGTAACACCAGATGCGTCAGCATCTGTCGGCTTCCAGGCGATGGCAAGGATCGCGGCGTCGTCTCGGAGCTCCCCCGACGAGAAGCGCTGGACCTGCGCCAACAGTCGTTGCGCGACAGTCGATGCAGGGCCCCCCGCGCGAAGCGCCCGCCGGACTCGGCCCTCTCCGAAGAAGCGAACACCCCTTCGCGCCTCCGTCACCCCGTCTGTATACAGGAGCAAAGTGGCGCCGCGCTCCATTCGGACCTCATCTTGCGACCATGTGGCCTCCGCAACGGCGCCGAGCAGCGCTCCGGTCGTCGACAGACGCTCGATCTTGTTGTTCGAGGGGTTCAGCAACAGACCGGGCGGATGTCCGCCGTCTGCGTAGACCAGCAAACCGGTGCGGATATCCACATAGCCCAGCCAAAGGGTGACAATGCTCGTCGAGTCGCCGACCTCGAGAAGCATCCTGTTGACCTCGGCAAGGATGCCGCCCGGCTCCATACCCGCTGCAACCATCCCTCGCACTGAGTAGCGGATCATCGACGTCTTGGTCGCAGCCGACACCCCCTTGCCGCAGACATCCCCGATCGACACCACCACACGCCCGTCGGGCGCGGTGAACAGGTCGTAATAGTCACCGCCGATGTCGGCATCCTTGCCGGCGGGCAGATAGACGCTACTTGCCTCGATGCCCGCTATCCGCGGCAGCTTGGTGGGGAGAATGCTCTCCTGCAGCGTCATCGAGACGCTGTGCTCGCGGCTGAACATGTCCGCGGTGTCTATCGCGAGCGCTGCCTGTGAGGCGAACGTGCGCAGCAAGTCCAGCTCGTCGGTGGTGAAAGCAGCCGGCTCGCGGGCGAACACCACCAGCACGCCGATGCTGCGGCCACGCGCCAACAGCGGCACCGCCAGCAGCGACTCCAGTCCCTGCTCGGCAGCCGAATTGAGCAGGCGGGTGTCCGCGCTCGATATCCGATCGTAGCGCTCCGGTTCGCGCGTCTCGAAAACACGGCCGGGCACGTCTTCACCGAGGCGGAATGTGGCCTCGAGCATATCCCGGTGAAGTATCCCCCGGGCCATCGGCACTGTGATGCACTTCCGTTGCGCGTCATACGTCATCAGCATGACCGCGTCGGCCGACAGAATCTTCTGCACCACATCCAGAACGCGGTTCAGAACGATCCTGCTCTGGAGTGACGAACCCACGGCGTGGCTGATCCGGAAGATAGTCTCGAGGTTGTCCGCACGGTTCTTGGCCTGTTGATAGAGATAGGCGTTCTCTAGAGCAAGCGACGCCTGCTTGCCCACCGTCCCGGCGAGTGCCATCCGCCTTCGCGACGGTGCCCCATGAGGTTCCGTCGCCAGCAGTACCAGCAGTCCCGCAATATCTCGGGCTCTGAACAGAGGTGTCATCAGAGCAGCGCTAGCACCGTTGTGCCGGAGCACGCGGGACACTTCCGGGTGTGCTAGCCGTGAGTCTACATAGACCGGATCCGTGGATGCCTCGCTGTCGCACGTGACGGCTTCCCACGCTGCGATCCACGCACGCTCCGAGGCCGCCTCCTCCGGCGGCTGCAGGCCATACGCAGCGCGATCGCCGAGCACCACCACGGGGGTCCCGAATCCCAGCAACTCAGCTTCCATGCGCGCGATGTCGAACAGCACGCTATCCACGTCACCCGGAGACGCGATCCGCTCAGCAATCATGCGGAGCGACTGCGCTTCGCGACGAGAACGCCGCTCCTCCTCGAAGAGCCGCGCGTTCTGCAGCGCCACGGAAGCCTGAGCTGCGAAGGTGCGTACCGTACCGAACTCGGCGTCTGTGAAAGGCTCGCTGCCGCGCCGCACGACCACAGCGACGCCGATGATCTCCGATCCTGCACGAAGCGGCGCCGCCAATGCCGTCACGGCGCCCTCTCCATGCAGCTCCAGGAACGGGTCCGACTTCTTCCTCGGCGCCTCGACCGGCTGCCCGGTCGTGATCGCATCCCCTATCCAGGGCACCTCCCCCGTATCGAACACTGTGCCCTCGTGAGCCGCCAGCGCGCCTTCTGCTGCGACGAGTTCGACATTCCCCTCGCCGGCCAGCAGCAGGACTTCCGCATCGACCGACCCGAGCATGTGCGCGATAGCCGAAGTGATCCCCGACAGCACGAGCGAACGATCCGACGCCCGGGCCAACAGCTCGGCGATGTCGTTCAGGCGATTCAGCCTGCGCACCACCGAGTTGAAGGCCTCGAGCAGCCGACCGATCTCGTCGTGATCCACAACCGCTTCAGGTTCGACGGGCAGGCCGGAAGCAAGAGCTCTCGCCCGTCGCTCCAACTGTTTCAGCGGCTGGGTCACCCTGCTGACGACCGCCAGAGAAGTGATCAGTGCCAGCACGAGAGCCGCCAGCCATCCGAAGCCAGCCGGCATTAGCGCCGACCAAGTCTCGCGCCAAGCCAGGGAAGGCGAGTCCACGACCGCGACTCTCCAGCCGAGCCCTCGAGGCGACGTGACCTCTGAGTACGCGCCGACCTGAGCCGCGTTGCCCCCTATACTCACCAGACCGCTCGACTCCCCATCCACGTCAGCCGTGAACTCCGCCGAAGCGCCTCCCAGCCACTGGCCGCCGCCTCGCTGGTAGATCAGCTGTCCGGCGTCATCGAAGACGAGCGCTATCGGAGAACCCGGGAGTTCTGACACGTCGGTAAGCGCCTGCTCGACGAATTCGGCGCGCAGGCGCCCCATGAGTCTCCACTCTGACCCTTCCCCGGCACCCACTGCGACGACCGCCCACAGGCCCTCGGAAGTCGCCCCCTGTGCCTCTGAGTCCCAAACGAAAGGACTCACGGTGGGCGAAGTGTCCATAGCGCCCATGTTCCGGGGGTCACCACTGTCCAGAACGCTCTCCGGCCACGCCACGATCACAGTGCCCGACGAGTCAACCAGGACCATGCCTTCAAAGTAGTCGGCACTTCCCAGCGTGGCGCCGGACAGGATCTGGTGATACTCCTCATGCCCCCCGCTACTGGCTTCGATGTCCTGGGCCGCAGTCCTCAGGACTCCGATTGCTCCCGAGAGGCGGCTTGAGAGTTCCGCGACGAGCACGTCGCTGTAAGCGGCGTGACGCGCCGCCTGCTCGCGAACCGCCATCCGGTAGACGCCCATGGCGGAGGTCATCACGAGCAGCAGCGTCGTCATCAAGACAACGAGCGCCACGAGCAGAACGAGCCTGTTGGTGAGCCTCAGACGCCCGCGCTCACTGTGCCCCATTCAACACCTGCCGACTGTTAGACTGACGTGCCCTAGAAGGCAATCGTAGAGTACGCCCCACGCTGCGGCAACGAAGCACTACCCGCCGATCTTCGGTATGAACATCGACAGGAAGCCGACCACGGGTGCGATCCAGCCAGTCAGGATCAACAGGCCGAGCAACATCAAGATAGCGCCCGCGACCCTGTTGATGATTAGGGCGCGGCGATTCAGCCAGTTGAGCACCGGCTTCACCCGGCCGAGCATGACCGCCACCAGCACGAACGGCACGCCCATCCCAAGCGAATACAGCCCCAGCAACAGCGCGCCGCGACCGACCTCGGCGCTGTTAGCCGCCATCATCAGAATGGATCCGAGGATCGGGCCCACGCACGGCGACCAACCGAACGCGAATGCCATGCCCATGACCAGCGCGGCGAGCACACCGAAACGCCGTGCCTTCTGCATCTCGAAACGCGCTTCGCCATACAGCCACGGAACCTTCACGATGCCTAGCATGAAGAAGCCCAGGACGAAGATGATGACTCCAGCCACCACCTCGAAGGCCTTGCGGTTGGCCATGAGGAACGATCCAACAGCAGATGCCGACGCTCCCAACGCCACGAAGACGATGCTGAACCCCAGAACGAAGAGCAAGGAAGGAACGAGTACGGTCGTTATCTTGCGATCTTCAGCAGCCAACTCGCTTGAGCTTAGCCCCGACATGAATGCGATGTAGCCCGGAATCAGCGGCAACACACACGGCGAGAGAAACGTCAGAAGACCTGCACCGATCGCGGTCAGTAGCGGTACGAGGTCATCCATTCGGCAAACCCCTCCACCCTTGGAACACTACACACCTTCAGGCAAGGCTTCGGTCGACATCACACAGAATACTACGCGACTCTCGCGTCATCGGCGTGAAGAAGCCGCACTTCGCCCGAGAGTGCGGCTAACGCCCGATGACCGCCGCCCTGGTGCCGTCGTTCCTGAGCATCGCACCGCAGTACGGGCACATCCTCCACTGACCGAGAATCTCATGACCGCATACGGTGCATCTCGTCCGCTGGAGACTCGCTGAATCGCCGCGGTTGGCCCGTCGCTGCCCCAGAAGCACCCAGCCCACACCGGCTATGGCGAACACGACCACCAGGGTCGCGACCCAACCGACAGGCCCGGATCCGGTGTAGCCCAGAATCGAGCAGTCCGTGACCAGACAGACTATCTCGCCGACTGTCGCGAGCGCGATAGCGCACACCCCGGCCGCAGCCACATAGAACCTGACGTCTCTCTTCATGACACGCACTCCAGACCGCGAACACTCATACAGTCCTGAAGTGCAAGCCGTGTGCCAACAGACGCCCCTGACTGAGGAGCTTAGAGGCCGTAGCGCTCCATCCGCGCCTCGAGCGTCTTCGTTGTCAGACCCAGGAGTTTGGCCGCTTGCGGCACGCTTCCGCCAGAACGGTCTAGAGCCTGGCGCACCAAGTCGAGTTCCACTTCTTCGAGATCGAGCCCTGCATCGGGAAGCAACAGGCATCGCGAACCAGCCTCGCATACTCCCACGCAGGATCTCACCTCGGCCGGAAGATCATCCGCTTCTATCCTGTCATCGTGCGAAAGGATCACTACACGCTCGATGGTGTTCTCCAATTCCCGGACGTTGCCCGGCCACTGGTAGCGTACGAGCGCGTCCATCGCGGCGGGAGATATCGTCCGCTTGCCCGCACCGAACTTCTCGAGAAAGTGAGCCACCAACAACGGAATGTCCGCCTGGCGCTTCCGCAGCGGAGGGATCGTCAGCGGGACCACATTCAACCGGTAGTAAAGGTCATCGCGAAACGTTCCATCGGCGATCAGCTGTTGCAAGTCGCGGTTGGTCGCTGACACGACCCTGACATCGACTTCCACAGTGCGCGTGCCGCCCAGCCGCTCGAACGTGCGCTCCTGGAGCACGCGCAAGAGCTTCACCTGCACGGAGACCGGTATGTCTCCGATCTCATCGAGGAACAACGTGCCGCCGTTGGCCATTTCGAAGCGACCGGGTTTGGCGGCGACCGCCCCCGTGAAAGCGCCCTTCTCGTATCCGAACAGCTCGCTCTCCAGAAGCGTCTCCGGAAGCGCTCCGGCGCTGATCGAGACGAAAGGTTTCGCCGCTCGGGGCGAAAGTCTGTGCAACGCCCGGGCAACAAGCTCCTTGCCCGTACCCGACTCGCCGTAGATCATGACCGTCGCATCCGTGGGGCTGACCTTCGTGACGGTCTCCAGCATCTCCAGCATCTTAGGATCTGCGGCAACGATACCCTCTACGTCCCAGTCGCGATCCAGCTCCTCGCGCAGACGCTCTACTTCCGCGGCGAGGGCGCTTATCTCCAAGACCTTCTCGATGCTCAGTCTCAGCTCTTCGAGGTCGAACGGTTTCGTGAGGTACTCGTTGGCACCGGCCTTCATCGCATCGACTGCGGTCTGCACGTTGCCGTGTGCCGTCATCATGATGATGGGGAACTTGTGCCCTTCGGCACGCACGCGTCGAAGGACCTCCATGCCGTCCGGCGCCGGCATCTTGTGATCGAGGATCATGATGTCCGGCTCCTGATCGGCGATCGACGAGAGCGCCTCTTTCCCATCACTCGCCTCGGCTATGTCGTAACCTGCAGCGCCGAGCGCCTCACTGATGACCCAGCGCATGTTCTTCTCATCATCGGCAATAAGCACCCGGTGCGTCATCGGTCGCCCTCTCCTGTCGGTGCGGCGGGCAGTACTACCGTGAACGTAGTACCCTCGCCTATCGTACTTGAGACCTCGATTCGACCACCGTGTTGGTCGATGATCCTGTGCACTATCGTCAGTCCTAGACCGGTTCCGCCTTCTTTGGTCGAGAAGAAGGGGTCGAACACCTTCCCCAAAGCCTCGGGATCCATACCCGGACCGGTGTCCGCTATCGAAACGAACACAGAGGCATCCTCTTCCCAGACACGCAGGCTGATCGTGCCGCCCGGAGACTCCATCGCCTGCACGGCATTGGACACTAGATTCACGAACACCTGCTTCAACTGATCCGCGTCCGCGATCACTGGAGATACGTCCTGCGCGTACTCGACGACTATCTGCGCCTCGGCCTGCACGGCGAACTGTGTGGCAAGCATCACGACGTCGGCTACTATGTCCTGGACCTTGACCGGCCTCAGAGTAGGTGCCGACGGACGTCCGAAGTCGAGAAGCGCCTTGATGACTTTGTCCAGACGATCGATCTCCTGTTTGATCACCCGGGTCGCGCTCTGGACCCGCACGGGATCGCTGTTCGAGTCCTCCACCAGCTGAACCGATGCACGGATGATGCCGAGCGGGTTGCGCACCTCGTGAGCGACGCCGGCAGTGAGTTCGCCCATCGCCGCAAGCCGATCGGCCCTGATCAGCTGATTCGTCAGTGCCCTGACTTCGGACACGTCCTCAAGAGTCACAACCACACCCAGCACACAGCCCTCGACATCTCGCATACGCGACATCGCTACCTTCGCATGCAGCGAACGCCCCGTCTCGGTTACCGCTTGCACCTCAAGTGCAAGCTTCGGGATGCTGCCGCTCAAGATGCGCTGCACGCCGAGCTCGATGCCGCCGTCGTCCAAGAAGAGAGCATCGAGCCTGCGCGGGACCATATCCGCTTCCTGCATACCCATCATCCGCTCGGCGGCGAGGTTGACCGTCGTCACAGAACCGTCAGGACCGACAGTCAGTACGCCCGCCGTGATGGACCGCAGGATGGCCTGCGTGTAGTCCTGGATGTTGACGAGTTGGATCGCACGCTCCTCGAGCGTGCTGTACGCCTCCTCCAACTGCTGGCTCACCTGGCGCAGGTCGGCAGCCTTGCGCTCCTCCAAGTCTCGCAACCACCCGAAGAGGAGTCCTATCGCAACGTACATGACGATCTCGTACAGATTGTCCACGCCTGAGCCGATGGCACCGCTGACCGAGGAATCGATGTGCGGCGCCAGCAGAAGAGACGCCGCGACGGCCACGGCCAGACCGCCGCGCCAGCCGAACACGAATCCCGCATACATGATGGGAACGTAGAACAGCTTGCGGTAGAGCAGATGTACGGGCGCGACTTGCGGCGCCGAATGTGTGGCGACCTGGAAGATGGCGATCACACCGAGTGCGAGCACTATGGCGACCACGTCACGCTTGGACGTGGACTCCTCCGAGCGCCAGGGGCTCTCGCTGCCCGACCCCCTCCTGAGTCTGGGCCGCTTCATCGGCGCCTGCGTGCCCATGAAGGTTCTATGCCGAGTTCCTCCCGGTACTTCGCAACAGTCCGACGGGCCACCTGGATCCCATCTTCCCTGAGCACGTCCGAGAGTTTCTGATCGGATAGGGGCCTCTCGGGCTGCTCATCAGCCAACAGGTCCCGGATCATCTGCTTAACGGTAGTGGCAGCAACGTCCATCCCGGTCGACGTGCGGTAACCTCCCGAGAAGAAGTGCTTCAGCTCGAAGAGGCCGTATGGCGTGGCCATGTACTTGCCGGTCACACCGCGGCTGACCGTGGAGAGATGCACCCCGATCTCCACCGCTACATCCTCGAGGCGCAACGGCCTCAGGTCTCCCCTGCCGTCCTCGAAGAAGTCCCTTTGTGCTTCCAGAACTATCTGCGCGATCTGGCTGACCGTGTCCCTGCGACGATCGACGTTATGCATGAACATCTCCGCCCGCCTGATCTTGTCCTTCAGGTACTGGCGAGTCTGCTCGTCCGTAGCAGAATCCGACCTCAACATCGAGCGGTACTTCTGGCTGACCCGCAGTCCCGGAACGGCATCGTTGTTCGGTATGACAAGCCATTCGTCATCGAACCTGCGCAGCGTCACATCGGGGATCACGTAACCTGGCGCCGGCCCAGGCGAGTAAGCTCCGGCAGGACGGGGGTTCAACATACGCAGTACCTCGACCAACTCGCGCACCCTCGCCTCACCGATCCCGAGCGCCCTACCGATCTTCCGGAAATGACTTGCGGCGACATCATCCAGGTGCCCCTTGATGATGGCAGTGAGCTCCTCTGACGCGATACCGATCGTTTCTGCCTGGATCAGCAACGCCTCGGTCACCGACCGAGCGCCCACCCCCGGGGGATCGAGCTGCTGGACGACCTGCAGCGCCCGCTCGGCCACAACAACGTCGACCGCAGATATCCGCGCAATCTCCGCGCAGTCACTCTTGAAGAAGCCGTCGTCGTCCAGAGAGCCCACGACCGCGCGTGCGGCCAACTCCACCTCATCGGTGATGTCGAGCATCGCGAGCTGCTCGAGGAGATAGTCCGCGAAGCTCTGCAGGCCACCCACGTAATCCTCGGAGTTCGCCGCCTCGCTGTTCGGATCCACCGGGCCCGCCCCATCCATCCGCTCGAGTTCCTCGTACTGGTCGAGCCATTCATCCCAGGCGCGCTCGTCTTCCGCATCATCCCGTACATCGCCGTCCTCGGCAGACTCCTCGTACTCGTCCTCTTCCATCTCGAGAACCGGATTCTCCAGAATCTCCTGCTCTATCAGCACTTGAAGATCCGCCACCGGCATGGCGAGTATGCTCAACCCCTGATACACCTGAGGTGAGAGGGTGAGCTTCTGGCGCAGTTGCGGACGTTGTGTCAGCTCCATCGGCGCCCCATGGGGTCGGCGGCATTAGCAAACGACGTACCACTCGGATTATACGCCCCTGGAGTGCTCGAAGTTGGATTCCGAAGGCGCGACGGGCATCTCTGCAGATGTCCTCGTGCGCACCTGCGACACGAGCACTGCCCCGATGACCAGCGCTCCCCCCAGCATCTGTGTAGCGCTCAAGCGCTCGCCGAATACCAGCCAGGCCGCCACACCCGCGATCACGGGCTCCAGCGACGAGGTGACCGAGGCCTTTGTCGCCTCTATGTAGTGAAGCGCCTTCAGGAAGGCGCCGAACGGAATGACCGTGCTCACGACCGAAAGGACCAGGACCGCGGCAAATGCACGGGCGTCGGACAGCAGTGCGATCACGCGAGAGGGTCCGCCCAACACCACGAACCAGAAGACCGAGCCTGCACCGAGGCCGTATGCAAGGAGGGTCCATGGCGCGAAACGCTCCGAGGCGTACCTTCCCATCAGCGCGTATCCGGCGAACAGCACCGCTGACACGAGTCCCCACACGAGTCCCTCACCAGAGACGGAGAGTCCCCCACCGCCAATCGCGCCGACCACAAGGGCACAACCGCTCACGCTCAGCGCAACAGCAACCGGTAGGGCCAGAGTCAGCCTCTCCTTCAGCAGCGCCACCGAAAACACGAGGACGATAACCGGCGCCAGGTACTCGAGCAAAATGGCGGTGGCCACACCGGTGACGGAGATCGTCTTGAAGTACGCGAAGTGCACGAGCGCCAGGCCAAAGACGCCGAACACAGCCAGGAACGGCAGGTCTTGCGGGCGGACCCTCAACAGATCACGACGACAGATGCCAAGGTAGGCAAGGGTGATGACCACCGACACGAACGCTCGCGCGGCCGACAGCACGAGCGGGTCGACCTGGATGCCCAGTGGTGCAAACAACCACGAGGATGCTGCCGGACCGGGATCGGTGAACAGCCACTTGGCGATGAGTCCGCCGCCTGCCCAACAGGTTGCAGCCAACACGACCAGCGCGTACCCCTCGACTCTACTGCCGGACACGCGGCCCGATGTCTTGTCAGCCATCAGAGCATGCCACTCTGTTCCTGCTCGACGGTCTTGGCCGTCTGATACTCATCGCAAGGCTCAAGGTGCGCGATGACGTCCAGCACCTCATCGAACGCACCTGCGACGGCCTGTTCGACTCTTTCGGCGATCGCGTGACCGTCGGCAACCGTCTTGTCCGGATCGACCTGGATGTGCAGATCCACGTAGACCTCGCTCTCGGTACCACGCGTACGAATGTCGTGGCAGCCCAAGACGCCCTCCACACCCATGACCACTCCACCGACAGCGGCCGGATCCAGCCGTGCAGTATCCGCCAGAGACTCACCTGCGGAAGCCAGCACACGCAGGCCGGTCACGATGATGAACGCCGCAACGACGAGGCCGAGGATGGGATCGGCGATAGGAAAGCCCAGACGTACCGCGACGAGACCGCCAATGACCCCTACAGTCACCAGGACGTCGCTGGCGGTATGGCTCGCATCAGCTTTCAGTATCGCACTGTCCAAACGGCGGCCCGCCTGCCGCTCGACCGATACCACGATCACGTTGATCGCTAGTGTCGCCACCATGACCACGAAGCTCACCGTGTCTACAGCGGGACCACTTCCCGGATCTGCAAGCCGCTCGACCGCCGAGTACCCCACTCGCCACGCCGCGAACATCAACAGCGCCCCTATTGCCGCCGTGGCGAAGGTCTCATACTTCGCATGGCCGTAGGGGTGATCACGGTCGGCAGGCCTTGCGGCAACCGCCAATCCGACAAGTCCTACGATGTTCGACGTCCCGTCGAACATCGAATGAAAACCGTCTGCCGTGACCGAGACGGAATCGATGCACAGTCCGTAAGCGATCTTTGCGACGGCCACCAGAACATTCAGAAGAAGCACCCACCACAGGACCTGCCGCACGGACCGCAGACGGTTCCCCCCATCTCGATGAGGCCGCGTGTAGCCCATCTTCGCTCCTTGTCCCCACATACCCCCGAGGGGTATGATGACGCACATGCACCGCAAGTCGTGAGTATGCTAGCAGCTGTAGCTAGGAGCACATATGGATGAGACCACACCCGCTCCCCTAAACACTGCCGAGGAAGAGCGACGCCGCATAGTCAACAGGCTCAAGCGCCTCGAAGGCCAGATCCGCGGCCTGCAGACAATGGTCGAATCGGGCAAGGACTGCGAATCGGTACTTACCCAGATCATGGCCGCCAAGTCCGCTCTCAACCAGGTGGGCCTCCACATCGTCGGCTACTCCATGAAGAACTGCCTTGTCGATGAGCGGATCATGGATCGCGACGAACTCATCGATGAGGCCGTGCGCGTCTTCCTGAAGTACTCCAGCTGCGCTCAATAGCGCGCCCTGAGGATTCTTCAGCTGCAAGCGGCGTCGACCACCGAAACGACCGATGCTTCCGCCTCACATGCACTGACGTCCTCCCTGTTGTCCAGTTCCAGCCACAGGGCCAACGGACGAATGGCGCTGATCCACACGATATCGCCCTCAGCGTATACGTGCATCTTGCACAGATCGAACGAGGCACCGGGCGCTGCTATGTCGAGAACGACCAGCGGCTGGATCTCGAACCCTTTCGCCGCGAGCGTCGCTTGCAGGTCGTGACGCCTGACTATGTCAAAGCCGTGAGAGCGCACGGAGCGCTCCACGGCTTCAAGCATCTCGTGGAAGGTCTTGTGCCCTTCCCGCCTGTACGTGAACTCCATCTCCACCCGCCATGCCGGGCCTGCCTCACGGGCAGCTGACTAGCCTCAAGAGAAGCCGCCCCTCGGCACGCACGTCGATTCTGACTCACTGCGCCGGGTCAAGAATCCCCCGCCTACGCCGACCAGTACCCGCATAGATCCACACTCCGGACAAACCTTGTCCGACTGCCTCAACAATCGCATCAAGAACCGGTCGAACTCGCATCCGCAATCGGGGCACCGCAACTCGTAAGTCGGCATGGCCTGCAATCACACCAGACCAAACTCGCGACCGAGCGCATCAGCGCCACGAGCCCCGACAACCTGCGCAACCAGAGTACCACCTTCGAACTTCGCTATGGTCGGTATGCTCATTATGCCGTACTCGCCGGCCAAGTCCCGGGCCTCATCGACGTTCACCTTCACGAACGAGGCCTCCCCGCCCACTCGGCCCGCAAGCTTCTCCAACTCCGGAGCCACCATGCGACAAGGACCGCACCACGGGGCCCAGAAGTCGACGATCACAGGCTTAGCAGACTCAAGAACCCTGACTCGGAATTCGCTCTCTGAGATCTCGCTCACCAGCTCGCTCAAAGCCATCTCCTCCTTGGTCACCTGGTTGGTGCTGCAACCGTATACCCCTGGGGGTATCCGTGTCAAGGTAGTCTGTGTAGCACGCAACGCTCTCTTGCTCTATCGTCATCCGAGGAAAGGAGCGGTCGTGCTGCACTGGCTGGCGCTATTGACGGCATGTGTGCTCTTCGGCGCTGCAGTGGTAGCCATTCTGGTGCTGCCACGCGGCACATCGGCACTGGCGACGCTCCTCGCCCTTGCCACGGTGCTGGGAATGGCGAACCTCATGGGAGTCATATCCAGCCGGTACGACTCGCCCGCCGCGATGATCGGAGCCGCCGCCGTACTCATTGCGGGCGTCAGCTCCGGTTACGGGATCGCGGCCAGCGCACTGCCCCACCTCGCCGGTCCCGCACACCCGACGCCCGACACCCTGAGCGCGACCGCCCGAACCGTGGACAGCGGCGTGCTGCTGCTCTCCTGCACCGAACCCGATCAATACAGTCCAAGATCCGTTGCGTTGCGTCAGAGTCTCCTCTCGAGGGGCGCCGAGATCGACGTCCCGGCGAACGTCTTGCCCTTCGTGTTCTTCGCCGAGAAGGCCCGCTATCGAACTGTTGGGGGGCTCGCTCCGGGTCCCATCCTTGCTCGCCGACTGGCCGCGATCGTTGCCGAAGCACCGGACATGTCCGCCCGGGCGGTCACCCTGGCCTGGTGCCACTCGCCCACAACACTCCGAACAGCTGTGACTGCGCAAGCAGCAGCAGGGGCCTCACGGATAGCCGTGGTCGTGCTCGGTCAGCCCGAATCCGGTCCTTTGGACGAGGCGCGCACGAAGCTCGATCCGGTGCTCCGGGAGCTACGGGACTGCGAAGTCGTCTTCGGCTCATCGATCTGGAACGATCAGCAACTCGCCGACCGCCTGGTCGAACGAATACTTGAAGCCGCTTCAAGCACCTTGCCCGATAGAATCGGCGTAGTCCTCGTCAATGAGGGCTGCCCACCTGTCTGGGAGCGACGATACACACAGACGAGCGTGACAGAGAACTACTTCAATCAGCGTGTTCGTGCCCGATTGGGCGATGCCGGCATCGACGAGAAATGCGTGAGAGTGGCCTGGATAGACTGGCAGAATCCCGACGTGACCGAGGCCGTCAGACACGTTGCGGCTCTAGGCTCCACGAGCATCGTGGTCGCACCCTCTACAATCGCGCTGCCGACTCTCGAAACGGCCCTCGATCTCCGTCACGCAGTGCGGCTCGCCCGTGTACCCGACAACGTGAGGGTCGTCGTGCTACCCCCCTGGGGCGACGATGATGTCCTTGCGGATGCGATCAGGCGCAGTGCGAACGAGGCCTTCGAGGAGCGGTAGCAGAAGTACCGCTCTAGATACGAACCTTGCAGCGCTCCCAGTTGGCCACCTGCAGGCGACGTATCTGCGGGATGCTCCGCATGTAGCGCAGCGCAACGGCGATTCCACCCCGGTCCGCCTCGGCACGCGTTTCGAGTTCGTTGATGCTCTTGCGCAGGTCCTCGGCCGTCGTGCCTCTGAACAGAGTGTAGCCGCGGCCTATTCCGTGAACCATGTGAGCGTCGGAGCCGCCCACTGCTGCTATTCCCTGACCGCCGTGGAACATCTTCGCAGCAACACGGTTCGCCCAACCCAGATACGGCACGGAGTTGTATATCTCGACCGCGTGGAACGCCAATTCGCTGATGGCAGCGACGAAACTGCTCCTGCCGAACGGACCGAACACGCCCCGACGCGAGAACGGGTGCGGAATTATCGCAATCCCGCCTTGATCCGAGATCATCCGTATGGTCTCGAACGGAGTGAGACCCTGTGGAATCTCTTCAGAGAGGAACAGGCCGAGGATGTGTCCCTCGGTAGAGGACACCTCTTCGCCCACTACTACCTCCACGCCGTAGATCTCCTCGAGCTCCTTGGCGAACAGCGCGCCCTCGATCGTGTTGTGATCGGTGATCGCGATGACCTTGAGATCGGTCCGGGTAGCCACGTACTCCATGATCTCGGGGATCTTACCCGTGCCGTCGCTGTGCGTGGAATGTATGTGCAGGTCGGCCTTACTCCAGACCTCTGTACTCACGTGAACTCCGCTTCGTAGGAACACTCGCGATCAGGATGAAGCAATTACCGTACCCAACCTGTGGTAGTAATCGGCGTGCGAACTCTCACACTGAACCGCCAGAACGGTGAACGGCAGACAGAATATGGCTACCCACGCTCGCGCGCCCATTTCCCTAGCCGTGAGACGCCCTCATTCAGTCGCTCCAGGGACGTAGCATAGCTGAAACGAAGGAATCCTTCTCCCCCGGCGCCGAAATCTGCCCCAGGCGCCACTGCAACACCGGCCTCTTCCAGTAGTCGGCCAGCCAGCGTCACGGAGTCGGGACCCCACGCAGTCGCATCCGCAAAGACGTAGAAAGCACCTAACGGTTCGGTCGCAACGGATAGGCCTATTTCGCGGAGCGCTGGCACGAGGAACCGCCGCCTCTCGTCGTAGACGGAGCGCATCCGGGCGACATCTCCCTGCGCGCGCAACAGCGCCGCCGTGCCAGCCACCTGCACGAAGTTGCTCGCGCACAGGAAGAAGTTCTGCTGGATCTTCTCGGCAGGACGAACGAACTGCTCCGGCGCGACCAGATAGCCCAAACGCCATCCCGTCATGGCATACGCCTTGGAGAACCCGTTCAACACGAATGCCCGGTCTGTGAACTCGAGGACCGTATGCGGTCGCCCTTCGAACTGGAGCCCGTGGTATATCTCGTCGCTGGCGAGCCAGATTCCATGGCGCTCCGCCAGCTCGGCCAAAGATTCGAGGTCTTCGCAGCCTAGAACCCCTCCGGTGGGATTCGACGGGGAGTTGATCATGATCGCCTTGGTGCGTGGAGTGATCGCCCGCGCCACATCCTCTATGCGGAAGCGGAACCCGTCCTCGGCATGGACGCGCACATGCGCTGACACGCCGCCGAGGAAGTCCACGTAGTTCGGATACGCCGGGTAGCAGGGGTCGGCCATCAAGACCTCGTCCCCCGGATCGAGAAGCGAACCGAACAGCAGGAGCATCGCAGGCGAGGTGCCCTGAGTGACCACGACCCTATCCGCCGCCACTGTCACACCGTAGTCGTCGTGCATCCTCATGGAGACCGCTTCACGAAGGTCAGGCAGGCCGAGAGACTGCGTGTAGCCGGTATCGCCTGCGTCCATCGCCTCTTCGGCTGCCTTCACTACCACCTCGGGCGTCGGAAAGTCCGGATCGCCGATCTCCAGATGCACGATGTCCCGGCCTGCCGACTCGAGCTCCTTGGCGCGGGCGACGACGTCCATCACGATGAAAGGCCGGATCGATTCTGCTCGCTTAGAGACCTCGGACACGTCACGCTCCTTCGATGCGAGCTGCGTAGAGGCGGGACACGTAGACTGATCGGGCCTCAAGGCGCCGCAAGTCGGCGAAACCGATATCCGCGGTCGCCACGATCTCGTGCGGCGGCTCAGGGTCGAATCTCAGGCCGAGTTCGGCCGACCGGTTGTATAGATCGGTACCGGGCAGAACGTGGAGTGTCGACGTCTGCAGCTTGCCTGGATCCAACTCGAGGCAGAACGCCACTCCCGCAAGAAAGTCATCGGCAGTATCACCCGGGAGGCCGGCTATCAAATCGCACTCCACGACTATCCCGTATCGCTTCAGCGCCTCGACCCCCCGCACAAACTTATCGCGGTCGAACTGCCGCCTGCAGGTCTCCAGCGCGGACTGACCGATACTCTGCGGGCCGGTCTCCACGGAGAAGACACCGGCTTGCCGCAGCAGTCCGGCCGCTTCGTCGTCCACAGCCTCGATATCCACTTCCACGGTGTGCAGCATCAGCCCACGCCTGGCGTAAGTGGCCAGAGCACCGCAGAGCCAGCGGAGACGGTCGGACGTGAGGTTGAACACCGGGTCGACGAAGGAGAACTGCCGAACGCCTCGCTCACCCGCCAGGTGCGCTATCTCGGCCTCCACGCGGGCTTGACCGAACGACCTTATGCGCCCGTAACCTTTCCCTTCGAAGCAGTACCCGCAGCGATGTGGGCAGCCCCTGAACGTCTCGATATATGCGCTTCCCTCGCGTGGTTCGAGGATCCCGGTCAGGTACGGGGAGGGAATGCTGTCCAGGTCGGCAATGAGCGGCCGGTCCGGCGCAGCCACAGGGGCACCGCTCGCGTCGCGTGCGGTCACCCCGTCGGCACGCAAGAAGGGCTTCCCGCGCCGTGCCAGGTCGAGGACCTCGGCGAACGCCGCCTCGCCCTCTCCGCGCACCACCGCGTCGACCTCCGGATGCGCAGACAGCACGTCAGAGGCGATCGGACCGACTTCGGGTCCGCCCAGCACTATGCGGACCTCCGGCAGTGCCCTCTTCACCACTCGGCAAATGTCGTAAACAGCCCTCGCATTCCAGCAGAGCACGGAGATACCCAGGACGTCGGGTTCCATGCCTATCAACCGGTAGGCGACCCACCAGGGATTGTCATCGGTCGTCAGATCGAGCGTCTGGAATCCGACCTTCCCTGCCAGGCGCGTATCGGCTTGCGCGTACGCGCGCAGGTAGCCGAGCGCCAGCGACTGGTAGCCCGGAGCGTTCAGGGCGAGCAGCGCGACTCTCAACGGCTCAATCATCGGCCGCACCGTCCGCCTGACCATGAAGCCGGTGCGACGGTGGCAGCGGCAGCTGCCCGTCCGTGCAGACCCACAGGTGGTTCACCATGCCCGTATCGCAGGCGGCGGCCACGATACCCGAGGCAGCAGACGGAAGTGGCCCCCCTGTGATAAGCCGCACCGCATGAAAGCCCCTGGCCGCAAGGTCAGCGACAGTAGCCGGCAGCATATCCAGATTGTGAGCGCACACGGGGACGACGGCCGTCACTGCCACCGTCAGACCCAGCCTCTCGGCACCGCCGAGATAGGACGCGACACCGACGCGCGCAGCCGACGCCACACCGACACGTCCGGAGAGGCGGTCGGCAACCTCGTCTTGTCCGCTCAGCACTCGTACCAGCAGGTGACGCACGCCGGAGGACAGGGCGCCCTCGGCGTTGCCCGACAGCGAGAGCGCCGCCGCATCGGTCTCGACGGCAATCCTCGCTACCCCGGCCTCCTTGCAGGCGGCTACGATGGCGGGCAGTTCGGGATGGGCGAAGGGTTCCGGGCCACCCAGAACGATGTTGGGGCCAGGCCCTCCTTCCCAGCCGTCCGATATCTCGCCAACGC
>JAFGNP010000011.1 GCA_016926975.1 Coriobacteriia bacterium
GAGGACGCACCAGGAAGGACTGCATCTCTCGGGTCACGTCACGTCCCCTCGGGCGCTCTCGACTGCTTCCGGAAAACTGCAGGTACGCAGCATGGAAGGCGCGCTAGAAGTCCACGCCCACGACGTTGCCCGGAATGACGGCATGGCAGATCAGGCAGTTGCCGTCCTGGTTAGCGGGGAAGTAGCGGAGCATGTGGAGGTTGAGGGAACCGTGAGGGTCGTGACACGAGGAAGTGCACGTCAGCGGTTCCCGGGCGTTCACATCGTAGTAGGAGGACCGCACCGGGTGGTTCGCTCCCCCGCCGCCGACCCTGTCGTCATACAGACCAGCATCGTGACATGCCAGACACACCTCGGGCTGTGCGTCGACGAGCAGCGGCTCGTAGGCCGAACCGTGAGGCGTGTGGCAGGCCCAGCACGACGTGGCGGCGTGCAGCGAACTGTCGTAGCTCGTCTTGATCGCCAACGCGTGGCAGTCGTAGCAGATGTCGTTGCCCTCGCTGTACAGCAGGCCGGCGTAGTTGGTGCCGTGCGCGTCGTGGCAATCGGTGCAGTTCAGCGAGATGGTGCCCACCGGATGATGGCTGGCCTTGAGGAAGTCGGTCTGTATGGCCGGATGACAGCCGTAGCACAACGCCGGCTGCGAGTTGCGAAGCAGCGGCATGAAGTTCGAACCGTGAGGCTCGTGGCAGTCCGTGCAAGCATCGTTGAGGTAGGGTCCGTGCTGGAAGGCCATGCCCGACAGCTTGGCCACGGACGGGTGGCACCTGAAGCACAGGTCCCGTTGGTTGTCGACGAGCATGCCCTTGTAGGGCGAGCCGTGCGGGTCGTGGCAGTCGGTGCAGTGGAAGCCTTCGACCGGAGGATGCAACTGAGAGCGGGCCAGTTCCGGGCCCATCTTGTGGCATGTGATGCACAGGTCGTCCAGATCCATCGACAGCATGTGCCCGAAGTCCGAGGCGTGCGGATCGTGGCAGTCGAGGCAGTTGCCGGTGGCGAACGGAGCGTGCGGGTAGGCGACGTTGACTTTCGATCCCATGTCGCCGTGGCACATCCAGCAGAGCTCGTCGCGGGGCATCACGAGTTCCGACTCCTCGCCCTTCACCTGCTCCTCGGTCACGCTCTTCACTTCGGCGCCGTCTTCTACAACCACTTCTTCATCGTCGCTGAAGAAGTCCAGCACGAACTTCACCGGGAGCCACTGCACGAGCGTGCGAGCCCGGTCCCAGGCCTGCTTGATGCCGGCGATCACAGTCGTCGTCTCGATCTCGCCGTGGGGGGTGTGGCACGTCGTACACCGCTCGGTGGCGAACGGGTTGTGCACGGAAGTCTTCGAGAACTCTGGGATCAGCTCGACGTGGCACTGCAGGCACTCGAGATTTTCCGTCACACTTCGGATGACCGTGTCCGCACCACCGGTGACGTACGTCTGCGTCACCGCCGTGACCCCACTCAGAACGAGTAGAAGCAGCAGCACGACGGCGAACATGCCGCGTCCGCGCCTGGTTCCCGCGCCGGCCCCGTCATCACCCTCAGGTGTTACGAGCCCTGCTTCTGCTTCCTGATCGCTCAACCGTCCTCCATAAGGAGCTGCCGGTGGGTCCCTTCTAGCCTGGGTTCCCGTGACAGTTCGTACATAGATCGTCCTGCTCTTCCACCAGCAGGTACGAACGTGTCGACTCGTGCGGGAAGGTCTGGAACCGCGGGTTGTCCCCGGCTGCGGCCCCGTCTACCTGCGTGATAGTGAAGACCTCCGAGGCATCTATCTGCTGACCTGTGACGTCTCCGACCTTACGCGAGTCCTCGTGGCACTGCTGGCAGATGGCGTTGTGCCCGACCTGTTCGGCTATCCGCGGACTGCTCGGCATGACGTAACCGTAGTTGTTGTGCCCGAGCGTGCCTTCAACGGGGCTCTGTCCGGCTCGGGCGACGAGGCCGTAGTGGAACATCGTCTCACCCTCGGCCGGAAGATCCGCGCTCGACTCAACCGGGTGGTTACCGCCGATGCCAGAACCCGATAGGCGTCCCTGATGGCAGGCGCCACACCAGTCGGAACCGTAGTTGGCGATCGCAGCGACCGAGTTCGGCCGCTGCTTCAGCAAGCGGTGCGAAGTGACCGCGTTGTCGGGATCCTCGTCGTCGTCAGACCGCCCCCTGTCTCCGACGAATGCAGCCACAACGCTGGCCGCATGAGGCGAGTGGCAGTCAGTGCAGGTGAGACAGCCCCCCTCCCCTGTGAAAGTGTAGTCCTTGCCGCCATACGGGGTAACGGGATCTCCGCCAGGAACGGTCGCTGTGGCATCGATGCTGTGGTTGCTCACCGGCTGGGTACCGGTCCTGGCGTATATCACACCGTAGACCCCGTGACCGCCCGAGCCGTCATGGCAGGTCTCACACGTCCCCTTGATCGTGGAGGCGGGCAGGAGCTGCAGGCTGCCTTCCACCGCGCCGTGCACTGAGTGGCACGTGACGCACTTGTTGGTGGTCGCCAGATAGCCGCCGTGCGGACCCGTGGCCTCTGTGGCTGCCGTCGTGCCGTGGCAGTCGATACATGTGAGGCTTGAAGACGGCGTGAACTCGCTTGAATACGCGTGAGCAGACGCCGCGACAGAGACCATCGCAGCAGTGACTAGAGCGATGAGTGGCAAACGTTTTGAGAGAGCCATTGTTCCTCTGTCGCCGCCGTGCGCGCATTCACAACCAATGGTAACAAATAGCGTGCCGTCAGACACCGAAGCCCCGGCAGTAGACCCCGTGTTAGGGCTCACCGACCAGCCTGACGAGTTGCACTCTTCCATTCTCCTTATCGGCGATGACCACGTAGCCCCTTAGCGGCTCGACATCATTAGGGAAGTTGATCTGCCCCGGCTGGACTCCACGCTCTCCGTAAGTGTCTACAATCTCACCACCAGAGCTGATCTCGACGAGCGAGAAAGCGAAAGCATCGGTGACCAGCACCGATCCGCCTGGCAAGACCGTTAGCCCCCTGGGAAGCTCAACGAGACGCTCGGTCTGATCGCCTATTCCGCCGGAGATCGTGCCGACCTGCCACAGCACCTTCCCCCAGGGCGTGAACGCCGTCACCCTGTTGTGGTTGGAGTCCGAAACGTAGACCACCTGACCGTCGTCGCTCACCGCTATGCCGTTCGGATGGTCTAGGTCCCCGGGAGATATACCCGGCTTGCCCCACTGGTCGACCAGCTTCCCTTCGAGCGTGAACACGAAAACCTGGTATGCGTCTGTCGCATACACACGATCACCGCTGACCGCAACGTCCGTGACGGCAATGCCGGCGTTGCCATAACCGGAACTCCCCATCCCGGTCGGCACCTCAGGGTCGGGGAACCTGCGAAGGGGAGCGCCGTCCGGACCGAAGACCTCGATCGAATCGTTGTGGAAGCTGGCAACGTAGACGTTGCCAGCTTCATCCGTGTCGATGCCCAACGGGTAGTTGAGCGATCCCGGGACGTATGTGGCAGCGTATCCCGCAGCAGGCTTGGCGATGCCGAAAGTCCCGAATTCGCGGATGAACCTGCCCTGCGAGTCGAACATGCAGACGCGACTGTTGTCGCTGTCTGTCACGTAGATCCTGTTGCCCGGACCGACAGCGACGCCCGAGGGACTGGAGAACAAGGGCCGCTCGCCCTCGCCCGGCCCGAAAACTTCCCAGATAGGCTGTATCCCTGCCACTGAAGGCTCGTTGGAAAGCACTTCCGGCCTACCGAGAAACCAGAGCAGGTACACGATCAACGCAATCAGGATCAGCGAGAGGAGAACGGCGATCCCCACGAAGACGCGGCGAGGGGTCATGAACGAGCGTAAGTTGCGGCGACACCCTCCGACATCTTCGGTCGCAGGCAGTGACTCCAACATATCGTCGAGCGTGGGTTCGGTCACCGGCCCTACTCCGCTACTCCGAGCCGGGCGAGCCCGTCCCTGGCCTCGGTGTAGTCCGGGTTGTAGGTCAGGGCGCCACGGTAGTACCTGATAGCCACATCGTTGATGCCGAGCTGCTCGCACGAGTAGCCGGCCAGATACTGCAGGTCGGCATATTGAGGTCGCAGTTCGATCACGGGTTCAAGGGTCATGAGCGCGGACTTGTACTGCTGCTTGCCAACGTAGTACTCGCCGAGCGCCTTGGCGGCAAGCGCGTGGTCGGGCGCCACCTCGAGCACGTCCCACAGCACAACTTCGGCTTCCTTGGTCCGGTCGAGTGCCATGAAGACCATGCCCTTGTTGTATAGGGCACCTGTGTTCGTCGCATCCAAAGCGAGAACCGACTCGTACATCTCGAGCGCCTCTTCGTAGCGACCTTCCTGTTGGTAGGCGTAGCCGAGAGCGAGCATGCTCTCGGGATCGTTCGGGTCCTTCTCGACTTCCTCCTCGTACTGATCCACCGCGAGTTCCGTGGGCGTCGACACAGTCGGCTCTACAAGCGCGCCGCGGATGAGGTACCCGCCCAGAGCCGCCACAGCTAGCAGGAGGATGAGAACGAGCAGCGCGAGCCAGCCGGGGATGAGGTTCTCGGGGGGCACAGCGGCATCGGTCGAGTGCACCTCGGCTGCTCCCGAAGGTGCGACCATCTCTTCATCGCTGCTTTTGGGACTTCTTCCCACTACCCACCAATCACCGCAGAGTCAATGTAAGTGATTCTACAGCGTGTTCTGTGCCAGGTGGAAGGAGAGTACCTGCAGATCGGTCGACAGACACACCTGCCGCACCGCAACGCCCTCGGGGACGACCAGCCGCACGGGCGCGAGGTTCAGGATTCCCCGGACACCAGCTCTCACGAGACGGTCTGCCAACTCCTGGGTGACATCCCCCGGGGTGGTCATGATCGCGATCTCCGCACCTGTGGCTTGGAGCACGCCCTCCAGTTCGTCAACCGATAGAACGGTCAGGCCTCCTACCGAGACGCCGATCTTGTCGGGATCCGAGTCGAAGACCGCCACGATATCGAAGCCACGTTCGGCAAAACCAGGATATCCCAGCAACGCGCCGCCGAATCGGCCGAACCCCACAAGGACCGCACGCCGCCGCTCCGTGATGCCGAGTACGGCAGAGATGTGCTCTATCAACGCCCTGACCTCATAGCCGATACCACGGGTGCCGAGCTCGCCGAGATACGACAGGTCCTTGCGAATCTGCGCGGCGTTGGTTCCGCACATCTCGGCCAGAGTACCGGAGTTGACGAGAGGGATGCGCTGCTCCTCGGCCTGCAGAAGACAGCGCAGGTAGAGCGGAAGTCTCTGGATGGTGGTGGCCGGGATTCCCGCACGCTCCATGGTCCCGCCCCCTTTCGTCACTGTCCCGATGATATCGTCTCGCTTGCCTCGAGCTCCTCGAGTGCGGCCTGCGCCTCCCAATCGGACGGGAAGCGCTCCAGCACATGCCCGAGAGCGGCTCTAGCTTCATCTATTCGCCCATCGCGACGATATGCCTCTGCAAGCATCACAAATGCTTGACGATAGTTCGAATCCAGCGAAGTAGCGTACTCCAACTCGGCTATCGCCTCGTCGACTCGCCCGCTTAGTAGCAGCGCGATGGCCAGTTGGGCCCGGATCGCAGGGCCGTACTCTTCGACGGTCACTCCGCGCTGCGCCACGTCGATGGCACGAGATGCATAGCCGGTGTCGATATAGGTAGCGGCTTCGTTGTGCAGGTTCGCGAGGAAGACATATGTGTCGTACTCCTGCGGCACGTAGTCGATCACATCGTCGTAGGCCTCTACGGCGCGGTCGTAGAGGTTGAGAGCTTGCTGCCGCATGACGGGATCTTCCGTCCCCTCGAGCCGCGACTGCGCGTACTGCTCGGCAGATGCGCGGAACAGGTCTCGCCACGCCGCACCCAGCTCCAACCGGTACATGTCGTTGTACGGGTTCAGTTCGATGGCTCGCTGTATCTCGGCGACCCGTTCTGTGCCGCTTGTCATCACCCTGCCGGTCAGGTAGTGCGTGTCAGCGATGATGTACTGCGTGTTCAGAGCGGTGCCCACAGCCAGTAGCGCCACCACGAGCGTGATACCTGCGACCTTCGCGGACGGAGCGCGCACCTCGCGCTCCACAGATGCGGTACCCAGCAGGACGCCCATACAGAGCCACATCATGAT
This sequence comes from Coriobacteriia bacterium, assembly GCA_016926975.1. Classification (GTDB taxonomy): domain Bacteria; phylum Actinomycetota; class Coriobacteriia; order Anaerosomatales; family Anaerosomataceae; genus UBA6100. The sequence continues at coordinate 6,110 of JAFGNP010000011.1, forward strand.
GGTCGAGCCCGTCACGGACAGGCCGAACATCAGGTGGACCACGTAGCCGGCGACGGCCGCCCAGATGCCTGCGAGCAAGAGGTTGCGGTGCCCGCCGCCCTTCGCGAACGCCGTTCGTCCCGCGATCCACAGGGCCACGCCGATCGAGCCGTAGAAGAGCAGCATCCCGGGGATGCCGATGCCGCTGGCAAGCTGAAGGGGGTAGTTGTGAACGTTGTCGGCAACAGACAGGTAGCCGGCAGCCTCAACGTACTCGGCAGGTTTGAACATGGGGAACAGAAGGCGGAACGTGTCGGCTCCCCAGCCTAGAATGGGGCGCTCGGCTATCGCGGCGCGCGCGGCCTCCCATATCTGGAAGCGAGTCTGCGCGCTGCCCTGGCCGAACTGGAAGATGGAGATGATGCGCGTGAGCACGTTGCGCACTGCGTCGGGGCGCAGCGAACTCGCCACCATGACGGCGACCCCGGTAGCGGCGGTGCCACCGATGAACGTCTTGTCCGTATGCGACAGCCGCATCTGCGTCCCGGAGCGCCCGCGGAGATACGCGACCACCAGCAGCACGACGGAGACGCTCGCCCCGATCCAGGCGCCTCTGACGTAAGAGGTTATCCCGACGAACACGTTTAGCAGCGAGAACGACCAGTAGATCGACCTCCACAGCGGATGTTCCTCGGTCAGAGCAAGTCCCAGCGCCACTGCAAACGGGAATATCAGATAGCCGCCGAGGAGGTCCGGATTTCCGAACGTGGAGAAGGCGCGATTGGACTCGAAGGGCAACGCGCCCCAATCGACGGGATCGAGCGCCACGCTCTGAATGCCCCTGGCCACGGATGCGTCGATGTTCTGCGACAGCCCTGCGGCGAAAACGATGCCTCCGAGAAACAGCACGATCGCGCCGATCCAGGCCGCCCGCCGTACCTCGGGGTCGTCTCCGGCCCGCTTCATCGCGATGTACGCGAGCCCTGACGGCACGGCCAGCGCAAGCGCTACCGAAACAGGCTGCAGGACGCGGGCGATGCCGACGGGCACCGAGCCCACCACCTGTATGGCGCCGTACCAGGCCACCAGGAACCCACCGATAGCAAGCGACCTGGCGAGGGAGCGCACCCGCTCGGGGGTATGCGCCAGCTGGAGCGTGACGAAGAACACTGCTCCATAGGTCACGAACGAGATGAGGCCTTCGAAACGCCGGTACTTGCCGAAAAGGGCCGTCGGCGGATGTATCGAGAAGACGGTGGTCAGAGCCAGCCACGCGAAGAAGGCCAGCAGGACCCACTCTCCTCGCGTAAGGCGCACTCGGCCACCACGGACCATCAAGCCGATGAGCCAGGCGCTCACGGCCAACAGCATCAGGCCCCGTTCCAGGAAGACTTTGGCGATATCGAACTGGTCGTAGGTCACCGGCAAGCCGTTGGGACTGAATGGCCCGAGATTCGACATCGCGATGGGAACGAGGATGACCAACACGTGCAGGCACGTCCAGGCGATACGGTCCCACAGGTCCATCCCGGGCGTGGCGTCGGCATGTGCGATCGGGGCCCGACCAGCCGATCCGCCAACGGTCTTATGAGACTCCTTGCCGGCCACGGCCACTCTCCTATCGGGCACCCCGGCCGGTCAGAACGACACGCACGGTCTCAACGAGGATCTGGACGTCCATCAGCAGGTTCTGGTGGTACATGTAGATGAGGTCGAACTTCAGCTTGCGTTCGGGAGTGGTGGCGTATCCGCCGCTCACCTGGGCAAGGCCGGTCACTCCTGGCTTCACCTTGAACCTCTCCCGGTAACCCGGGATAGCACGCAAGTGCTGCTCGACGAAGAACGGCCTCTCCGGCCTTGGCCCCACGAAGCTCATCTGTCCGAGCAGTATGTTCGCCAGCTGCGGCAGCTCGTCGACCCGCGTCTTGCGCATGAACCGGCCGAGCGGCGTGATCCGCGGATCGTCCTGCTCGGCAAGCACCGGGCCGCAGCGCGCTTCGGCATCCTTGATCATCGTGCGGAACTTGATCACCTGGAACGGACGCCCGCCGCGCCCAACCCGCTCCTGGAAGAAGAAGACGGGCCAGCCCATGGTTAGGAGGACCGCCAAAGACGCGAGAAGCAGAAGCGGGCTCAGAACGACCAGCGCTGTCAGGGACAGAAGCACGTCGACCAGTCGCTTGGTGCTCACGTACCAGCCGGGCGGCGCCGGACGGGTGAGCTCCATCAGCGGGATGTCGCTGACGGTGCTGTCCACGGTGCCGATGAAGATCTCGTAGAGCTCGGGTATGACCTCCACACGAACGTCGGACTCGTTGTTCAGCGCCATGTCCTCGATGAGCTCCCTCAAGGCCACGGGGCTCGCGATTATCACGCGATCCACGCGCTCGCGCGAGATGATCGCGGTCATGTCGTGAACGTCGCCAAGTACCGGCGTCTCGCTTTCGCACGGACCGTCAGGCCCTGCATGGCGCAGAAAGCCGACCACGCGGTAGCCCCAGCCCGCACGCTGTTCGAGCTCGGTGGCCAGTTCCACCGCAAGCTCCGTGGTGCCGACGATGAGGATGCGCTGCTCCGGCCAGAGCACCGACGTGAAGCGCAGCAGCAAAGCGCGCCACCCCACGAGCATCGCGAACTGGGTGGCCCACGCGATCAAGATCACCAGACGGCTGAAGCTGAAGAAGCGCGGCCCTGCGAAGAAGGCGACCGCCACGGTGAGGATGGTGCCCAGCGTGACCGCCTGGAACGCTGCCCGAGCCAGCTCCCAGGTACTTTCGGTGCGCTCCGGCTCGTAGAGCCCGAAGACGTAACCGGCGCCGAGGTACAGCAGCGTGATCAGCGGCGACAGCGCCACGTAAGGCATGAAGTTGAAGGACGGGAGCTCGCCCGCGAACCGCAGGAAGAAGGCCGCAACGATGCTCGCATTGACCGACAATGCGTCCAGGATTACCGAGACCACTATGAAACGAGTGCGGGACATCTACGACCCACCTCCCGCCTCAGCGTACGCCTCGAGCGTGCGATCCACCATGCGTCCTATCGAGAACTCCTCGCAGGCCCGGGAGCGCGCCTGCTGACCCAGCCGGGTCCTGAGCGACTCGTCGGTCACCAGCGTGCGCAGGGCCTCCACCAGGGCAGTGACGTCGCCCGGCGGGACCGTGAGGCCCGTGACGCCGTCGGCGTTCACGAACGGCACGCTGGTGGTAAGCCTGGTGGAAACCACAGGCGTTCCCGAGGCGTGCGCCTCGAGCTGCACAAGCCCGTACGCCTCGGAGCGGGCGACACTCGGCAGGCAGAACACGTCCGCCGCGTGGTACCAGGCAGCGAGCTCATCATCATCCACGGGGTCGAGGAAGGTCACGCGAGAGGTTATGCCGCCGGATTCGGCTAGCGCCTCCAGCTCGGCCTTCAGCGGACCGCGACCGATCACCACGAGGTCGGCGTCGACCTCGGCCATGGCACGCACCAACACCTCCGGCCCCTTGTAGTACACGAGGCGGCCGACGAAGAGCACGATCGGACGATCGTGACCGCGGCGCAGCTCGGCCGCGCGGGTCAGAAGCTCGGGCGTCTCGGCGAAGCGCTCGACGTGGATGCCGTATGGGATCACCCGGCACTTGTCGACAATCGGCGAGAGGAACGGGCTGTGCTCGACCATGTTCGGAGAGGAAGCCAACACGATGTCCACCCGGTCGAGCACGCGGCGCAAGATCGGACCATATGCGGCGAGCATCGCCTTCTGCCGCACGATGTCGCTGTGGTAGGAGAGAACGGTGGGAAGGGTGACCTTCGGACGCCAGCCTGAGAGCGCACCGCGCCCTCCGGCAGACGCGAGCCACGAGACCTCGCCCCACGGGTACGGAAAGTGGAGGTGGAAGACGTCAGGGGCGTCCGCGCGTGTCGCCTCGCGCACTATCGCGGACTTCATCTTGAACGCCACCGGAGTCGAGGCGTACGCGAACGCGCGGCCAAGCCGAGTGACCTCCACGCCGTCGACGGTCTCGGTGAGCGTCTCGCGCCCCTCGTTCGCCACGATAGCGCGCACCCCGTGACCGCGCTCGACAAGCTCCACCGACAGGTCCCGCAGGTGGTATTCGATACCTCCCAGATGCGGCGGATAATACTTGTTGAGCATCGTAACGCGCATAAGCGACGGAGTTCCCTCGGCTCTAGGCGCCGGTCGCGATAGCGCGACCCTCGGCAAGCAGATCGTCCACGATCCCGAAGTTGGGCGCTTCGGCGTAGATGCGCACCAGCGGCTCGGTGCCGGACGTGCGCATGAGGAGCCACGCGTCATCGGGCAGCAGGAACTTGATGCCGTCAGCGCGGATGACCTCGCGCACCTCCAGGCCGGCCAGAAGTGAAGGCTCGAGCGTGGGTATCCTGGCGACGAAGGCGTCCTTTGTGGCCTGGTCCAGCTTGAGATCGATGCGGCTGTACTCCATCGGACCGGTGACCGCGAGCAGGTCGTCGACGAGTTCGCCGAGCCCCATGCCGCGCTGCCCCATCATCTCGGCAAGCAGGAGCGCCATCAGCAGACCGTCGCGCTCGCGAACGTGGCTCGGGATGCCGATGCCGCCGCTCTCCTCGCCGCCGACGAGGACGTCGCCTTTGAGCATCTCGCCGTAGATCCACTTGAAGCCGACGGGCGTCGTAGTGACCTCGCTGCCGAGATGTATGCCGATGCGGTCGACGAGCACGCTCGTGGACAGGGTCTTGACGATGCGGCCGGTCATGCCGCGATCCTCCACCAGATGGCGCGCTACGAGCGCAATGATCCGATGCGGGTTGACGAAGTTACCGTGCCGATCGGCCGCGCCGATGCGGTCCGCATCGCCGTCGGTGATGAAGGCTGCATCCAGCTGGTGCTCACGCACGTACTCCTGAGCCTCGGCGATGTGTGGCGGTATCGGCTCGGGGTGCAGTCCGCCGAAGCCCGGATTGCGCTCGCCGTGAAGCTCCGTGACATCGACGCCGAAAGAGCGCAGAACCTCGGCTAGATAGGTCTGACCTGCGCCGTAGAGC
>JAFGNP010000118.1 GCA_016926975.1 Coriobacteriia bacterium
CAGCAGTCTGGAGCACCGTCACCTGGGCGGCGTAGAGCGCCTCGGCCACGCGTGCCATCACCCCGGGTACCCCGTGCATTCCCGCTCCGACGAGCGTCACCTTGGCCAGGCCCTTACGCACCTCATGCGACAGCCCCAGCCCGTCAAGAGCCGAACCAGCTCTATTCAGGTCTCCTTCCGGCACGGTGAAGATCAAGCTCTCCCCCACCGGCGTGAACATGTCCAATGAGACCCCCGAGTCCGCCATTGCCCTGTAGATGTGCGCCTGCGCGCCCATGTGCGCAAGGCTTCCTTCCCCTGCAGGCAACGCAGCCCGTACTCGGGCGATGCCTCCAACGTGAGACACGGCGGTAGCAAGGGCCTTCGGGCTGTAGGCGGAGATATCGGCGACAAGCGTACCGGGATGCTCGGTATAGGTGTTGCGCACCCGTACGGCGAGGCCGCTTGCCAGGGCGAGCTCCGCAGCGGGCGTGTGGACCACTTGCGAGCCGCTGCGTGCCATCTGGAAGAGCTCATCCGCGCGGATGACGTCGAGCACGACGGCATCTGTGCACGTGCGTGGATCCGCGGTCATCACGCCGTCCACGTCGGTGTAGATCTCGACCGCCTCGGCGTTGAGCGCCACGCCCAGCGCGCAGGCGGTGGTGTCGCTGCCTCCTCGCCCGAGCGTTGTCAGGCGTCCGTCGGGACCGACACCCTGGAAGCCCGCGACCACCGGTATGAACCCCTCGGCGATCGACTGCAACAGCGCAGCGGGGAAAACCTCGGTGATCTGCGCGTTCTCATACACGCCGTCGGTGCCGATACCCGCCTCGCTCCCGGAAAGCGCCCGGGCCATGAGTCCGTCGGCGCGAAGCTCGTGAGCTATCACGACAGCCGAGATGACCTCTCCTGTGGAGGCGAGAAGGTCGCGTTCACGTTGGTCGGAAGGAAGGCCATGAACAAGACCCAGGAGGGTGTCTGTCGCATAGGGTGCGCCAGTGCGACCCATGGCCGAGACGACCACGACGGGCGACTTCTCAAGCTCGATGACCTCGGTCACGCGTCTGCCGATGGCCGAGCGCCCCTCTGGGGTGGCAACAGAGGTACCACCGAACTTCATGACGATGACCGGACGTTGGGTCACGGCGCTACTCCCCCATCAGTCTTTCGAGACCTATCACGAGGCCGCTGTAGGCACCCACTTCACGAACAGCCAGCACGACGCCGGGCATGAAGCTTGTACGGTCGATGGAGTCATGCCGCAAAGAGAGCGTCTGTCCCTGACCGCCGAAGAGTACCTCCTGATGTGCGACCAGGCCGGGCAGTCTCACGGAGTGGATGGTGACGTCCTCGACGAGCGCCCCCCGGGCTCCCTCGGCGATCTCTGTCTCCCTGCCAGGAGCATCCGGCACTTCCCGGCGGGTCTGGGCGATCAGGCTCGCGGTACGAAGCGCGGTGCCGGAGGGAGCGTCGGCCTTACGGTCGTGATGGAGCTCGATGATCTCCACGTGTGGCATGAAGCGGGCGGCATCAGCGGCAAAGCGCATCATGAGGACCGCCCCTATGGCGAAGTTCGGCGCCATGAACAGGCAGGTGCCCTCGGGCGCGGTCAGTGCAAGCGCCTCCAGAAGCTCAATGCTGAGGCCGGTGGTCCCTACGACACAGTCCACTCCCGCCGCCAGCGCGACGCGCAGGTTCCCCTCGACCACCGAAGGATGCGTGAAATCGACCATCACGTCTGCGTTGGAAGAAGCGATGGCTGCAGCAAGGTCAGCGGTGGCCACTATGGTGCCGCCGCTACCATCGCTCAGCGCCTGACCGGCGCTTGCGGGGTCGACAGCGGCGACCACCTCCATGTCCGCCTCGGCGGAGACGGCCTTGACAACTTCCTGACCCATCTTGCCGGCTGCGCCGGTCACGATGACGCGTATCATCGACGTTCTCCTTTGTCCTTAGAGCAGGTGTTTCATATCGGCGGTGTTAAACGGCGCGACCATGGTGAGGATCTGGCCGGTGCCGAACATACGACCCGCCAGTGAACTGACGTCTTGAGATGTGACAGCCTCGACGCGCTCGACCAGCTCGTCTATGGACAGACACTCCCCGTGCGTGACCTCGTTCTTGCCGAGGCGGGTCATGCGTGCGCGAGTAGACTCAAGGCTCAAGACGAGATGACCCTTCATGCTCTCCTTTGCCCGGTGGAGCTCCTCGGCGGTGATGCCGTCTGCCGCCACCTTCTCAATCTCCGTCTTGATGAGCCGGATGACCTGCTCGGCGTTGGAAGGCCTGGTGCCGGCATAGACCACGAACTGGCCGGTGTCCTGATAGAGCGTGTGGTACGAGTAGACCGCATAGGCCAACCCCTTCTTCTCCCGGATCTCCACGAACAGCCGGGAGGCCATGCCGCCTCCGAGGACGGAGTCCAGGATCGAGAGTGCGAACCGTTCCTCGTCGCGGGCTTTCAGCCCGGCCACACCCCAACAGATATGGGCCTGTTCGGTCTCTTTGCGCAGCACCTGTATGCGTGGCTCGACCACGGGGGTCGCTTCCACGCGCTGTGAACGGGGACCCTCGGGCAGCACCAGCGAGTGCTTCACGATGTCCACAAGAGCGGCGTGCGAGACGTTACCTGCTGCAGCCACGACGACGTTGCCCGTGAGATAGTGACGCGCCTTGAAGTCGGCGGCAGCGTCATGGTCGAACGCTCCAACGGTCTCGCGCCTGCCCAGCACCGGAAGACCGAGCGGATGGTCTGGCAGCATGGTTGAGGCGAACAACTCGTGCACCATGTCGTCGGGCGTGTCCTCGTGGCGCGCGATCTCTTCCAAGACCACTTCACGCTCAGGGACGATGGATTCGTCGGCCAGAAGGGCGTTACCCACCATGTCCGAGAGTACCTCGACGGCGTCTTGCACATGTTCGTCGAGAACCCTCGCGTAGTAGCAGGTGTACTCCTTGCCCGTGAACGCGTTCAGCTCCGCGCCGAGACGTTCGAAGTGCTCAGAGATGTCCTGGGCGCTGCGCGTGGGCGTGCCCTTGAACATCATGTGTTCCATGAAATGCGACATGCCGGCTTCTCCGGGATGCTCGTCGCGAGAACCAACCGAGAACCATATGCCGATAGCAGCTGACCTCACGGTATCCATGGGTTCGGTTAGAACGGTCACTCCGTTGTCCAGGACGGTCTTCTCGTAGAACATGCTCACATCCATCCAGAGGTCATAGGTCATCTGTCACAAGATACACCGACGGCCCGACACGCGCCGCAAGCGACGGGTGTCGGGCCGGAACTCGCCGGTGCGGTGGTGCTAGTGGTGGCGCCTCGGCTTGCGATCGCCGCTTCCGCGGTCTTCGCGTGCGGGACGCTCGGAGCGATCACCCTCGCTGCGCGGCTTGCCTTCGGCCTTGTTGACGGCGTCCAGGCTCACCTTGCCGCGGTCATCGATCTCCAGCACGACGACCTCTACCTCGTCGCCGACGTTGAGGACGTCTTCGACCTTCTCGATACGGCCCTTGGCCATACGCGAGATGTGTAGCAGGCCGTCCTTGCCCGGAATCAGTTCCACGAACGCACCGAACGGCATGATGTTGACCACGCGGCCGGTGTAGCGCTCGCCGACCTCGACGTCGCGCACGATGTTGCGGATGCGCTCGACTGCAGCCACGCCACCGGCGTCACGGGAGGCGACGTAGATCGTGCCGTCCTCGTTGACGTCGATCTGGGCACCGGTCTCCTCGATGATGCCGCGGATGACCTTGCCGCCGGGGCCGATGATGTCGCGGATCTTGTCCACGGGGATCTTGACGGTGATGACTCTGGGTGCGAACGGCTTGAGCTCCTCGCGGGGCTCGTCGATCGACTCCAGCATCTTGTCGAGGATGAAGGAACGGCCCTCTTTGGCCTGCATCAGGGCACGACGCAGGATGTCCACGGACAGACCCTTCGCCTTGTTGTCCATCTGCATGGCGGTGATGCCGTTGGGCGTGCCTGCCACCTTGAAGTCCATGTCGCCGAGGAAGTCCTCGAGACCCTGGATGTCGGTCAGGATGGCGACGTCGTCACCCTCCTTGATGAGACCCATGGCGATGCCGGAGACCGGGGCCTTGATCGGGCAACCGGCGTCCATCAGCGCGAGGGTGGAGCCGCAGACCGAACCCATCGAGGAGGAGCCGTTGGACTCAAGCACCTCGGAGACGATGCGGACGGTGTACGGGAAGTCCTCCTCGGCAGGTACCACCGGGAGCAGCGCGCGCTCGGCAAGCGCACCGTGACCGATGTCGCGGCGCTTCGGGCCACGCATGAAGCCTGTCTCGCCTGTGGAGAACGGCGGGAAGTTGTAGTGGTGGATGTAGCGCTTGCCCTCGGACACGTCGATCGTGTCGATGCGCTGCCACTCGGAGAGCATGCCCAGCGTCAGGACCGAGAGGACCTGGGTCTGACCGCGGGTGAACAGGCCGGAGCCGTGTGAAAGCGGCAGGTAGCCGGCGGTCGTGGTGATCTGACGGACCTCGTCGAGCTTACGGCCGTCGGCACGCTCGCCCTCTTCGAGGACCATGGTTCGCATGGTCTTCTTCTCAAGCTGCTTGAGAAGGGCCTTGATGTCCTTGCCGTCCGCTGCCATCTCCTCGGCAGTGAATGAGGCGATGATCTCGTCTTTCACAGCCTGCACATCACCCATGCGGGAATGCTTGTCGGCGTTGTGAAGGGCGGCCTTCATCTTCTCGGCACCGGCTGCGAAGATACGCTCCTTGAGTGCCTCGTCAATCTGGTGGATCGGTACCTCCATGGGCGTGATCTCGACCTTGGCGAGGAACTGTTCCTGCACCTCGCAGAAGGCGGCGATGGCTTCCTGGGCGAACATGAGAGCTGCGAGCATGTCTTCCTCGCTGACCTCTTCCGCACCGGCCTCAAGCATGTAGACGGCGTCTTTGCTACCGGCGACGACCAGGTCGAGGTCCGAGAACTCGGCCTCCTCGAAGGTCGGGTTCACGATGAACTCGCCGTCTTCGTCGCGTACGATGCGGACGCC
>JAFGNP010000119.1 GCA_016926975.1 Coriobacteriia bacterium
GCGATGATGCACAGCGTGTACTTGGAGTCGACCTTCTCGAGCAGCAGATCGATCTCAGGCTTGATGACCATGTCAGCAACGTCCTTCGCCGGTTCGCAGGGATTCTATGATGCCGACCAACTCGTCCGTGGCCCGGGCAACATCATCGTTTTCTACCACATGGTCGTATGTTTCCACAAGCTGCAGCTCTCGCACTGCAGTCTGCAAACGGGTCCTGACCTGCTCGTCCGTCTCCGCACCTCGCTTGCGGATCCTCCGCTCCAGCTCCTCCATGGAAGGCGCGATGATGAAGACCAGCACCGCCTCGGGAAGAAGCTCCTTCACCTGCATGGCGCCCTGAGGGTCGATCTCGAGCACGACGTCCAGGCCTTGTACCAGCCTGTCTTCAACTGTGTGCGCGAGCGTGCCGTAACGGTTCCCGTGAACCTCGGCCCACTCGAGGAAGTCACCTGCCCGCACGTGCGCTTCGAACTCCTCCGCAGTGAGGAAGTAGTAGTCCTCGCCCTTTACTTCGCCCGGGCGCGGAGCACGCGTTGTGGCCGAAACCGACACCCAAACGCGAGGAACCCTGGCGACCAACCGGTCGACCAGAGTCCCTTTGCCGGCACCCGAAGGCCCGGAGATGATGATGAGAGAACCCCTCGGCATGTACGGTGACGCGACTTAGCCGAGGCGCTTCATGAGCGACTCGCGCTGACGCGCGCCAAGACCCTGAACCCGACGGCTCTCCGAGATCTCGCAGTCGGCCATGATCTTGGCTGCCTTGGCCTTGCCGAATCCCGGCAGACTCTCGAGCAGCGTCGCGACCTTCATGCGGGCGACGATCGGATCATCCGCCTTCTTCATGACCTCAGCGAACGACGTCTTCCCGCTCTTGATCTTCTGGCGCAGTGCTGCACGCGCCTGACGGGCCTGGGCGGCCTTCTCAAGAGCCTTCCTGCGATCTTCCGGGGTTAGGTTCGGCAGAGCCATCGGTTCCTCCTCGCGGATCAGTGCACGTGCCCGTCAGACATCCTCACATACGCGATTGCGCACGCCGTCCTTCATGGACAGCGACGCCAATGATACCCCTGACCTGCGAGGATGCCAACCCCAACTTACGAAAGTCGCCGACTTCCGGGCGAGTCTATGGGGATTCCGGAGGCGCAGAGGGGACAGTGCTCCGGCTCCATAGACTCCACCTCTAGTTTAAGTAGAGGCATGTACTCTGCATCGAACGCTTTGTCGCCGCCCCTGTCGATGATGGACGTCACCGCCACCACGACACCACCTGCTTCGCGGACCAAGTCCACTACCTCGGCCACGCTTCCACCTGTCGTTACCACATCTTCTACGACCAGGACCCTTTGCCCCGGTGCCACGCAGAAACCGCGCCGGAACGTCATCTTTCCTTGCTGGCGCTCACTGAAGATGAACTTGACACTGAGTGCCTGCGCGACGGCGAAACCGATGATGATGCCGCCTACCGCAGGCGCGGCCACGAGGTCCACCTCTAGGTCTGCAATCGACTCAGCCATCGCCTTCCCGAGCTCCGTCGTCAGGGCAGGATCCTCCAGCACGCGCGCGCACTGCACGTAGGTGTCCGAGTGCCGTCCGCTAGTGAGCTGGAAGTGCCCGCGCAGGATCGCGCCCGCGTCGGTCAGTGCGCCGAGGACCGTGGATTCACTCATGCTCATTGCGACAACTCCTTCAAGATCGCTTCCGCCGCAGCGGCCGGATCCTCAGCCCCGGTGATAGGACGACCTACCACCAGATGTGATGCGCCTGCCGCGATCGCCTCTGCGGGAGTTGCGACCCGCTGTTGATCACCGGATTCCTCGCCGACCAGACGCACACCCGGGGTCACTACCAGCGCACCCTCCCCCAGCAGCGCACGCATGGCGCTCGCCTCGGCAGGAGAGCAGACTATCCCGTCGCACCCGACCTCGGAAGCTATCTTCGCCAGCGCGCTCACCTGCTCGGCAGCGCTGCGAACCAATCCCAGCTCGCTGAGCGCCGCATCATCGAGGCTGGTGAGCACGGTCACAGCCAGCAGACGGGGCCGTGGAGCCCGGAACTTCTCCGCAGCCGAAGCCGTTGCGGTCACGGCCGCCTCCAGCATCGCCCGACCTCCCGAGGCATGCACTGTGAACATGTCGGCGCCGGCCCTCGTCAGAACCCGGCATGCGCCCTCGACCTGATGCGGGATGTCGTGGAGTTTCAAGTCGACGAACACCTTGTAGCCCAGGCCCCTCAACTCGCGAACCATCTCCGGCCCCTCTGCATAGTAGAGGGTCATCCCGACCTTCACCCAGCCGACACGACCGACCAGGGCCCTCGCCATCTCCAGCGCGCGTGCGCGGTCGGGCAGGTCCAGGGCTACGATCATCCTGTCTCGCATGTCATCCTTTCGGCCCACTTCATCCCGGCAGATGCGCACACCTCGTGCACAGGACTGCCGCCGTCATCACTCAGGCCCTGCGTTCGGGCCACGCCGCACCAGTCAGCTCGGTGACTCGCTCCAAACCGCGCGCCGCGCAGAAGTGCTCCAGCCCGTCTACGACGCTCGCCATCGCCGTCGGCTCCGAGAAGGTCGCGGTACCCACGGCGACCGCGGCGGCGCCTGCCAGCATGAACTCCGCAGCGTCCACGGCACTGGCTATCCCGCCCATCCCTATCACGGGAATGTCCACCGAACGAGCCGCTTGCCACACCATGCGAACGGCCACCGGCCGCACGGCAGGTCCGGACAGGCCCCCGAACCCCTTGGCCAACACCGGACGGAAAGTGCGCGTATCGATTGCCATGCCCAGCAGCGTGTTGATCAGGCTGACCGAGTCGGCACCCTCAGCCTCTACCGCACGCGCAATCTCGGAGATGTCCGTGACATTCGGGCTCAGCTTCACGATCAAGGTCTTGCTGCTCGACGCCCTCACCGCGCGGGTCACCTCGGCGGCGGCGGAACACGACGTGCCGAATGCCATGCCACCCGCATCGACGTTGGGGCACGAGATGTTCAACTCCAGGGCCGATACCGCGGGCTCGGAATCCAGCCTCTCGGCAACCGCCGCGTACTCCGCAACGTTCCGGCCGGACACGTTGACGATCACCGGAACGTCCTGAGTGGACAGCCACTGTAGGTCTTTCGCGCAGAACTCCTCCACACCGGGATTCTGCAGACCGATCGAGTTGAGCATGCCCGAAGGTGTCTCGGCTATACGGGGGCTCTCGTTGCCCGCCCAGGGATGTAGAGAGACTCCTTTGGTGACCACGGCGCCCAGCCGAGAGAGTTCCATGAATTCGGCGTACTCGCGACCCGAGCCGAAGGTGCCCGAGGCGCTCATCACCGGGTTGCGGAGTTCCAGGGAACCTATGCGCACGCGCATGTCCACTGCAGCGGTCACCGTCGCGCCTCCGGATCCTCTGATGCGTCCCAGAGCACTTCTGCCGCATCGAACACCGGGCCGTCCACGCACGCCCGCTTCAGTCCGCCCGTGGTCGACACGACGCACGACAGGCACGCCCCCACACCGCAGGCCATCAGGCGTTCGAGCGACACCTGGCACGGAACGCCGAGTGCCGCCGCCTGTTCCGCGACGATGCGCTGCATCGGCTCGGGACCGCAAGCGAAGACCACGTCGGGCCGATCGGCCGCCATCAGTTCGGGGGTCAGCGCCGTCACGAAGCCGCACGTGCCCGCTGAACCGTCATCGGTCGCCACCTCAGTGCGCCGACACGTGGCCTCGAACAGGTCCATCGCCAGCAGGCGACTGTGTGTGGGCGCCCCCTGGGCGAGAGTCGTGGCTATCCCACAGCGTGCCAACTCCTCCACCAGCATGCCCATCGGTGCAGCGCCAAGACCACCCGCGACGACCAGCGCGTGCGTCGTCCCTTCGGGAATCTCCCAGCCGTGGCCGAGCGGACCCAGCACGTCCATGACAGTCCCGGGGACGGCCTCGGCGAGCGCGCGCGTGCCGCGACCGACGACCTGATAGAGAATCTCGAGTCTGCCGCCCTCGGCCCTGAAGACCGAGAACGGACGTCTCAGGATGAAGTCGGCGCCTTCGGCTATGCGCAGGTGAACGAACTGCCCCGGACGGATCGCCGCAGCAGTTCGCGGGGCCTCCAAGACCACGCTGCCCACGCCCTCGGCCAGTCTCTCGTTCGAGAGGATGGTGACCTGCTCGCCCGCAGGCCGATGCGCGCCTCCGCTCACTGCCCACTCCCCTCGCCGAAGTCCTGCAGCGCTACCACGCCCATGTCGCCGCGCCTGATGACCTCGATCGCCGCCACACTAGCCTGAGCTGCCGCCATGGTCGTGATGTTGCTCACCCCGTGCTGGATGGCTGCCGTACGGATATGGTAACCGTCGGAGCGGGTCTCGCGGCCGAACGGCGTGTTGATGACGAGCTGCACGTCCCCGTTGACGATGCGGTCGA
>JAFGNP010000120.1 GCA_016926975.1 Coriobacteriia bacterium
CAGAGACTGATGCAGAGACCTCATTGAGAGAGGCGACGAGCGTGCTCTGACGATGGGCCGCCGGCCGAAGCCGTGTGAACATGTTTCGGCGCGACGAAACGAGTCGTCGCACATCGAGTGCGACTTCTGCCGCACGCATGTCACCCCTTTGTGTCATGCAGAGCCCCCCGAACATCCTTAATGCTCTGTACCCGTCAATTCACTCAAGGACACATCGCCCGGCCAGAGCGGACAAAGAGAAAGGACGCCACCCGCAGGTGACGTCCCTTGTCGATTCCAGCAGCGCAGCTCTATGCAGGCGCGACCTCGCCAGAGCCTTGCGACTCATCAGAGGCGACCGGTGCCTGCACACGGGGCCGCTCGTCAGCATCCTCCGCATCGAGAACGGTCGCCTCAGGAACCTCAGGCTCATCTGCCTGCTGCTCCTTCTCGCCCGCAAGGAACTCGTCCCACTTGTTCTCCAGAAGCGCTTCCAGACCGTCTTTGTCGATGGTCTCGCGCTCGATGAGGACTTCTGCCATCAAGTCGAGCTGTGCGCGACGCTCGGTCAGGATCTTGTTCGCCTTGTCGAACCCGTCATCGATCATCCGACGGACTTCCTTGTCTATCTCAAACGCGATCTCCTGGCTGTAGTTGGGCGTGTTGGAGAAGTCCCTGCCCAAGAAGACCTCCTGCTGGTCCTCGCCAAGCGTCATGGGACCGAGCTTGTCGGACATGCCATAGCGAGTGATCATCTGACGAGCCAGCTTTGTGGCTCGCTCGATGTCGTTGCTGGCGCCGGTCGTGATGTCGCCGATGGCAATCTCCTCGGCAACACGACCGCCCAGCATCATCGCGATCTCATCGAGCATCTCGCCCTTGGCGCTGAGGAACTTGTCCTCGGTAGGTAGCGCAAGCGTATAGCCAAGCGCACGGCCGCGCGCGATGATGCTGATCTTATGGATGGGGTCGGTATTGGGAAGCACATGGCCGACAAGCGCATGGCCCGCCTCATGGTACGCGATGACGCGCTTCTCCTTCTCCGAGATGAGCCTGCTACGCTTCTCCGGTCCGGCGATGACGCGCTCGATCGCCTCCTCAAGCTCCACCATCTCGACTTCCTTCTTGCCATGACGTGCGGCGAGAAGCGCAGCCTCGTTCACGAGGTTCGCAAGATCGGCGCCGGTGAATCCGGGGGTGCGGCGAGCCAGTACCTCAAGGTCGATACCTTTTGCGACGGGCTTGCCACGGGTGTGGATCCTCAGGATATCCGTGCGACCCTTGAGGTCGGGCCGGTCGACCACGATCTGACGGTCGAACCGACCGGGGCGCAACAGGGCGGCGTCGAGGACGTCAGGCCTGTTGGTGGCGGCCATGATGATGACGTTGTCTTTGATGTCGAACCCGTCCATCTCGACCAGCAGCTGGTTGAGCGTCTGCTCGCGTTCATCGTTGCCGCCGCCAAGACCTGCGCCGCGCATGCGACCCACAGCGTCAAGCTCGTCGACGAAGACGATGCACGGTGAAGCAGCCTTCGCCTGCTCGAACAGGTCGCGAACACGGCTGGCACCGACGCCCACGAACATCTCTACGAAGTCAGAGCCCGAGATGGAGAAGAACGGCACGCCGGCTTCGCCTGCAACCGCACGCGCGAGAAGAGTCTTACCTGTGCCTGGAGGTCCCACGAGCAAAACGCCCTTAGGAATCTTGGCGCCCAGCGCCTGGAACTTGCCGGGGTTGGCCAGGAACTCCTTGATCTCCTGCAGCTCCTCGACCGCCTCATCCACGCCTGCCACGTCTTTAAACGTGATCCTGGGTTGATCACGGGTCATACGCTTGGCTTTCGCCTTGCCGAACGACATCACCTTGGAGTTGGACCCCTGCATCTGGTTCAGGATAAAGAACATGAACCCGACGATCAGAAGAACCGGGACGAGCTGCACGAGCAGCGAGACGAACCAGTTCTGGTCCTGGGTGTTGACGGTGTATCCCTCAATGGGAGGGTTCTCGTCGATGAGCTGGGCGAACCAGTCATCGCCCTGATAGGTCGTGGTGAATTCGCTCGGTTCCTTGTCGGTCTTCGCCTGGGCATCCTCATAGAAGGTGCCCTGTATCTCCTTGTTGCGAAGGAAGACTTCCGCTGTGACGACCCTGTCGTCTTTCAACGCTTTGACGAAGTCGCTAGCGTTCAGCTCGACGATCCCACCGCCGGCGTCGAAGCTGTTCACGATAAACGCGAACAGCGCCACGATCACCAGCATGTAGAACAGAGCGGTTCGTAGGTTCTTGTTCACACTCAACACTCCTTGAGGTGGGCTACACCGAGTAGACCGCCGGTTTCAGAACGCCAACGTACGGAAGATTCCTGTACCGCTCGGCGTAGTCCAATCCATAACCGATAACGAACTCATCCGGGATCTCGAACCCGATGTACTTACAGTCGATCGGCACACGCTGCTTACCCGTCTTGGAGAGCAACGTGCACACCTCGAGGCTCCGGGGCTTGCGTGATGCCAGGTTGCGCAGCAGGTACTTGAGCGTCAGACCGGTGTCCAGGATGTCCTCCACGACCAGCACGTCCCGGCCATCGATCGTCTCATCCAGGTCTTTCAGGATGCGCACCACGCCCGATGACTTCGTGGAACTCCCGTAGCTGGAGACCGCCATGAAGTCGAGCTCAACGGGGCCGTCGATCGCGCGGGCAAGGTCGGCGACGAACAAGGCAGCGCCTCGCAAGACTGCGACCATCAACAGTGATCGCCCCTGATAGTCTGCGGCGATCTCGGCTCCCAGAGCGCGCACGCGCGCCTGGATATCCTCTTCGGACAAGATGATGCGCTCGACGTCCTGATGCATCCGCTCACCTTTCCACGCGGGTGACGGTCATGCCGTCACGTACTAGTCTGTTCCCCTCGCCAGTGCAACTCCAGCACCCCGGTCGTCTGCGTCGTGACCTTGAATTCGTCACTGAGCCGCAGACCCGCAACCCACACGATCCGGTCGCGGTACCGTATCACGGGCGTAGTGACCCTCAACCGTTTGGGCACTTTCCCGTCAATGAACAGGTCTGAGAGCTTCTTGGAGCCGTCCATACCGAGAGGCCTGAACCGATCGCCCTGACGCGGGCGATCCACAGTGAGTGCCTCCCCAACGAGCGCACCGTCCACGAAGGCTCGTTGCGGATCGTCATTCACGTCTTCGAGACGGACGAAGCGCGCCTCGATGACGCCGAGCTGACCGAGGTCGCACGTGCCTGGCACTTCGAGCAAGCATGGTGCCAGACGTATGGACTCGGCATCCCTATGGGAAACCACGAGTTTACCGTACTCGGTGCGAGCGTGCAGGCCAAATGGAAGGTCCCGCGCGAAGGAGTCCTCGGCCAGACCGTCCACAAGCGCCTCAACGTGTTCGAACTCAAGGCGGGTAGCCTCTGGAAACGTGCGGAACAACGACTCGCGAACGGTGCGGCGCGCCATCGGTCTTGAGAGCGTCGCCATGTAGTCGCGATTGAATGCGATGCCGTCGTCGACCGGCTCGGTGAAGTCATAGCTGAACGCCTCGGCCATCTCCGAGAGAAGCCCGTCCTCGTCGGAAAGAAGGCGGATCGTGCGTTCCAGGGTGGTGTCAAAAGCGGGATTCACGCTCTCCACGAGCGGCTTCAGCTCGTGGCGAACCCATGATCGCAGCCTCGAGGTATCCGCGTTCGTCGCATCCTCACGCCAGCTCTGGCCCAAAGACTCCAGGTACTCCACGACCTGCGTGCGGCGTGCGCCCAGCAGCGGTCTGACGATACGACCGCGCACCGGGGCGATCGCTCGCAGCCCCGCAGGGCCTGAGCCAGTCACCAGGCGCATCAGAAACGTCTCAAGCTGATCGTTGAGCGTGTGCGCCACAGCGATCCGCCCTCGAAGCGGCGAGACGCCAAGGCTCTCGCAGCGAGCATCAAGCTCGTCTTCTGCAAAGCGGTAGCGGACGCGCCTGCCGGCGTCCTCAAGGTTGAGCCCCTCGGCCTCGGCATACGCCGCCACGTCGAAGCGCACGATACGGCACGGGATGTCGAGCTCGGCGCACAACGCGCCGACGAACGCCTCGTCGGCGTTGGCGGCATCTCCACGGAGCATGTGGTTGACGTGCAGCACAGACAGCCGCAGGTCATCACCCAGCTGGCCGTCCGCCAACAGGCGCAACAGCGAAACGCTGTCAGCACCGCCGGAAACGAGCGCGAGCACCACAGAACCCACCGGCAGCATCTCGTGCTCGGAGGCGGTGGCGCGGGCAGTATCGGGAAGTAAGGACATACTGCAAGGGTACGGGGTGGAGGGCCGGGGCGCTAGGGCCGAGAGGGCCATACTACCCCTCGGCCACCGTCACTGCCGACTCCACCTGCGCGAGAATCGAGTCGGCCAGCACCGCCAGCAGAGCCGCGGGGATAGCGCCTTCAAGCACGTACGCCATGTTCTGCACGGCAAGGCCGCCGATGATAGGGACGCCGAGTCCGCCGGTCCCGATAGCTGCACCCACCGTGGCCGTCCCTATGTTGATGGCCACCGAGGTGCGGATGCCCGAGACGATCACGCGAGACGCGAGCGGCAGCTCGGCGCGCATAAGGACCTGCGAAGAGCTCATCCCCATGCCGACCCCGGCTTCGACAACCGAACGGGGCACCGCCTCGATGCCGGCGATCGTGGCGCTCACGACCGGGAACAACCCGTAGATGAACAGCGCCATGATGGTGGGCCAGAAGCCAAAACCGAGGACCGGCATCGCAAGCGCCAACACCGCCACCGGCGGGAACGTCTGCCCAAGGTCTGTCCCGGCGACCACAAGCGAGCGGAACTCGGCGCCACTTCGTCGAGTGACCCAGATGCCGAGAGGAACGCCCACTGCTATCGTGAGCACGCTAGACGTCCCCACGAGGGCAAGGTGCTGCAGCACGAATGTCGCCAG
>JAFGNP010000121.1 GCA_016926975.1 Coriobacteriia bacterium
ACCTACGACCAACCGGTTATGAGCCGGCCGCTCTGCCGCTGAGCTACGGGCCCGCGAACCACGCGCCCGCGTGGTGCATCGGCGAGGCATCGTATGATACAACGGCCACGAAGAGAGGCGCAACACGAAGCAGCGCTCCACATACCCGAGAGGCAGCATTATGTCGCTTCGCTCTTCGCCGACACTCTCGATGGCCGGTCTCACCCGGAGTGACCGAGGAGGCGTCGGAGCTCATGCAGCGCATAGTACGCGCCCAGGGTCCTGACGAGTTGGCGTCGCGAACGGAACACCGCCTCACTCGCCGACGCGCCGCCCGGCATAAGCACCGCCACGTTCACCTGGTCCATCGGCGGGTCGGCGCCAGGCAGAGGCTGGCCGGCAACACCAACCGCGATATCCGATGCGAAGCGCTCACGCGCGAGCGACGCAAGCTCAGCGGCGCTTCGCGTATCACCCTCGCCGTATGGCATGACCAAACCGCCAAGGAACGATGCGCCTCCGGCCGAGGCAGACGCCAGCATTGCGCTGAGCTGACCGCGGGTGATCGTCTCACAGGCAGCCACCGAAAGCCCTCGAGCCGCCACCGCCGCAAGAGCCACGGACTCCTGAGTATCCTCGTCGGCCCCCCAGACGCTGTCGCCAAGAAGGCGACGAACCTGAACCTCCACAGGGGCGATCGCCACCGCCGCCGCACCGAGGTTCTCCGCCTTCGCCGTAATGCGTATGTGAATACCATCTTGCTTGGCATACACGGCGACTGTCGGATTGCAGGCTGGAGTCACCGGCTTCAGCAGGTCGTCCACGCGCGACTCCGAGATGTTGAAGGCCTTGAGCGTCCGGGAGAGTATCGCCGCACCGACACCGGCCAACCGTGGCTCTACCTGCGTCTCCCACATGTTGTGCAGCTCTCCCGGCGGGCCAGGCATGGCGACAATGACCTTGCCGTCCTTTTCGACCCACCAGCCCGGAGCGGTGCCGCGGCTGTTCGGGATGCTGCGCGCCGAAGGAACAAGCGACGCCTGCTTCAGGTTGTTTTCGGTCATCTCGAATCCACGCAGGGCGAAGAAGCGGCGGAGATGCTCGGCAAGCGACTCGTCGACGACCAGGGTCTCCCCGAGCAGTGAGGCAATGCCCTCGCGCGTGAGGTCGTCATCGGTCGGCCCAAGGCCGCCGGTCGTAAGCACGATATCCGAGCGTGACAGGGCACGTTGAAGGCAGTCCACCAATCGGTTCAGGTTGTCGCCAACCGATGTACTGAAGAACAGATCGATGCCCAGGCCGGATAGACGCCGGGCGAGATACTGTGTATTTGTGTCGACGATGTCGCCGAGAAGAAGTTCGCTGCCCACACAGATGATCTCGGCACGCATAGACCCTGGTTCCCTCTAGGCTGCCGGCCACTCGACGCTCGCGCGGATGCGCCAGGGGTCAGTGCACCGGGCTCAACGCACGGAGGTCGTCCTGCCGTGCGACCCCACCGCTCTGCTGGCAGAAGCGGATGATCTCAGCGAAGTTCTGTATCCTCGTCAGGTTGGCCGATTCCATGATGCCGTCGTAGGTAACGTTGATCCACGGCTTCTGGTACATGGCGCTGAACTTCTCCGACATGGCCGCCACTATGCCTCCGGGCATGCACCCGTGTGGCATCACGGAGATGACGCCGGCGAAATGCGGGTTCTCCATCCACTCCACACCACTGCCGATGCTCAGCACCGCTTCGCTGCCGCACTTGGAGGACAACCACTGACGGGAGTACTCAAGCAGATGCCTGGTGGGCGGATCTGCCTCGACGAAGCCGTTGCACACCGCTTCAATCGACCGTTCGGTGCGCTCCTGGTACTTCTCCATGACGTAGTTCAGCAGGAGCTTTCGCACATTGCGGTCGCGAATCGCATCTTCGACGTTCCTGCGCGCAACGTACTTCATCCATTCAGCCATCGGCGAGACCAGCACTTCGAGTCCAACCGCTTCACAACAGCGCACAAGGTTGGCGTTGGAGAAGTCATTCGACCTCAGGAATATCTCACCGTTGATCCCCACGAGAGGGCGGCGCGGCAGCGTGGGATCGACAAGCGACCTGAATTCCTCCGCAGCACGGGCGATAAGGTCTTTCGAGTCCTTTCGCGACTCGAGCCTTTCCGCCATGGCGTCCACGTACTTCCTGAGCAGCCTGTCCGATGCCCCCGACTCCTTCTCATACGGGCGAGTCCGCCACACCATCTTCTGGAGCAGATCAACACCGATGCAACCCTTCCACGTACGCTCGATGAACGCCAGCACATCCATGCGCGAGCCAAGCTGCATGTCGCGGTAGCCGTTGTTCGACACACTGGCGAACATCGGAATGTCGAGGCCAAGATCCTGGAAGATACGCCTCTGTTCGCCGGCGTAGTGGCCCAACCGGCAAGGCCCATACGCGCTCGCCATGAAGGCCGCGACCGCCGAGCTGTCGTGCCCGTTCTCGTAGT
The DNA here is from genome assembly GCA_016926975.1 of Coriobacteriia bacterium. Classification (GTDB taxonomy): domain Bacteria; phylum Actinomycetota; class Coriobacteriia; order Anaerosomatales; family Anaerosomataceae; genus UBA6100. Next base: position 2,469 of record JAFGNP010000121.1, read on the forward strand.
AGTGCTGCAGAAAGCCGCCAAGCGTCACCCTGAACGGCAGGCATTCAACTCCGGACGTCACCTTGTCGGCATAATGCAGCACGCGGCTATCCGGTTCAGGAAGCACCAACGCGTTGATGCCCTGCCCGCGCATCGCCGCACCGATGAGTTCCGCATGTGGCGACATGTACGGGATGAGAAGCGTCCGATCGGACTTCGATAGGACGTCGATGCCTCGATAGATATCCTGTGGTGGGACAGACGTAACCTGACCCGACCTGGCGTGGCCAACGATCGTGTCAACAAACGCTTCGACGCGGGTAACGATGCCCGCCTCGGCAGCATGCTCGTCGATCTCGAGCTGCCCAAGGGGCTTGCCACCCATGATATCGTGGACCATCCTCAACATGAACGAATTCGGGCCGCACCCGAAGTTCGTCAACGCCAACCCGTACAGGCGCGAATCGTCGGCAATCAGCTTCGCAGCGGAGATGAACTTCCGTTCATATGACCAATACGGCCTGTCCTGATATTCCTTGGGATCGACGGTGTCGAGCGGCAGATAGTCGAGGGGTATCGGAATGACGCCAAGCTGCGCGAGCTTCTCCGCGATGCCGAGATTCGCGCCGGAATCCTGCGACATGTACGAGCGCGAGAGAATCACCACCCCAAGCTTGCCGCTCGCGCGAACCTCTGCGAGAAGGCGCTCCCCCTCGGCCGCCTGTTTCGTGCGAAACTCGTCGAGCGCACGGACGCCGGCCTCGGCGGCTCTCCTCCCCTGCTCCTTCGTGAATCCCATCTTCTGCGCGGAGGCCGTCAGGTTTTCGATGACATCCGCGTTGCCCTGGCTGAAGTCCAGGGTCGGTATCAGAAGGCGTTCTCCCAATCCCACCGTCTGGCGGATTATGTAAGGTGATGCCTGCACGAGCGGGCATGCGTACTTCTGATCCTCGGCCCCTTCCATGACGTCCAGACGGATGGCGGAGGGGTACAGTACAAAGTCCGCCCCTCGGAGGCTCGCCGCATGCCCATGGAGTATCTTCACAGGGAAGCAGCTATCCGTATAGGCCAACTCGATAGACTGAGCGATGATGTCGCCAGTCGACCTTCCGGTCACGATGGGTCGCGCACCCAGCGCCCGCACGAACGAGATGAGCAACGGCGCGAAATCATACACCAGCAACGCGCGTGGAATACCCACAGTTGGGCCGGAGCCGGACGCATCGTCACTGCCGGCAAACAGCAGTTCCTCACGTTTGTCGAACGCAGTGTGCTGCTTCGCGTGCCCCGCGCTCGCATCGTACCGGTCGCATCTGCTCCCATAGAAGGTCGGTGGCTCACCTGGCACCTGCATCCGTGTGATGGTGCAGTTGTTGTCGCAGCCCTTGCACGTGAAGGTCGACAGGTCGACCCCTGCGTCGATAACGGTCTGGAACCCTTTGAATCGTGACGGCTTCCCCTCCATGCTCTCGCGCGCCAACAAGGCAGCGCCGATGGCGCCGGTGATCTCCTTGTGCTCAGGCACCGCGAGCTTTCGGTCCGGAAGCTCCCGCTTGAAGGCAGACACGACGGCCTGGTTGTAGAACACGGCGCCAGTCAGAATCACGCGCTCGCCAAGGTGCCGGTTCTCCACAACCTTGGAGAGGTAATTCTTCGCGATGCCAATCGCGAGACTGCTCGTAATGACCTCGAGCGGCACCCCTTCCTGTTGCGCGCGCGCAACGGACTGTGCCATGAACGACGCACAGCGCGTCCCGAGATCGATCGTATACGGCGCATCGAACGCGAGCCGCGCGAACTGCCCGTCGGTCACCCTCACTCCGAGCATCTCGGCGAGCTCGTCGATGAAGCTGCCGGTGCCGGCGGCACAGGCTTTGTTCATCTGATAGTCCACGACCACGCCATTGCGCTTGATGACAAGCTTGGAATCCTGCCCACCGATCTCGATGATGTCAGCTCCGGGATCAAGCTGTGCCGCCGCCCGGGTTTGGGCGGTAATCTCATTCTTGATCAGGTCCGCTCCTACCAGGCTGCCGACGAGGTAGCGTCCCGACCCCGTAATGCCTACGCCCGCGACGGTGACCTGACCGGCTCCTTTCTCCAGGAGTCGGCCGAAAAGCTCTTTCACGGCCTGCACCGGCCGGCCGGCGGTCATCAGGTAGTGCTTGGCAA
>JAFGNP010000122.1 GCA_016926975.1 Coriobacteriia bacterium
CTCGTCGACGTCAAGCAGAGCGAGATGGCCGAGGCCCTGAACAAAGGGACGATCGACATAATGCTGGGCGCCACACCGATCACGGACACGGTGCTGGCCGACGTCTCGAGTGCGGGCTCCTACCTGATCGACGGGCCCGGCATCTTCACAGTGGTGGCGGAGGATTCTGTGCCCACCACGCTCACGATCGATGACCTGCCGGGCAAGCGCGTCATCACCCAGAAGGAGAGCTACGCATACTGGGAGCTCGGATTCGAGTTCGGTGACGACTTCGCCCAGTCGACAGCATCGCTGGTCGAGGCGTTCGATGCATTGGTGGCGGGCAACGCCGACGTGCTCGTCGGTGATGCGGCCGTCTGCGCCTACGTGGGTCGCGACTACCCCACGGTGGCCTTCGTCGGCCAGTTCGGATCGGCGCAGCCTCTGGGTGTGGCGGTGAAGAAGGACGCCGTCGAGCTTGAGGCTGCCGTTCGCGAGGCGCTCGATTCGCTGGCGGCCGACGGTACGCTCGACACTATCCGCAGGAAGTGGCTCGGCGACCTGCCCCTTCTCGTGGTGCCTGCCGAGGAGCCGTAGGGCATCTCCGGTAAGGCGTGCAGGGCATCTTGAGACGTCTCGTTGATGTATAGTTCTTAATCGTGACAAAGGGGGCGAACAGCCCTTATCGCAAGGCGATCGAAGGAGGTTCCATGGGCAAGAGCAAGAAGTTCGTTGCACTCCTCGTGGTCTTCGCGCTGGCGCTCAGCATGGTTGCGCTGAGCGGCTGCGAGACAGAAGGGGACACGGACACCACCGAAGAGGGGACCGAGCGCGCCGCGATCACGAGCACCGACGACCTCGGTGAAGGCGACAAGGTCGGCGTTCAGTCCGGGACCACAGGCGAAGGCTGGGCCAAGGAGAACCTCGAGCCCAACGGCGTGGAGGTCGTTCCCTACGACGACATCCTGCTTGCCTTCTCGGCTCTTCAGGCCGGCGACGTCGACGGCGTCATCAACGACCTGCCGATCAGCCAGGACATCGTAAAGGATGAGACCCGCGGTCTCGAGATCGTCGAAGAGATCAAGACCGACGAGACTTACGGGTTCGCGTTCAGCAAGGACGACACCGTGCTGCGCGACTCGGTCAACTGGGCGCTTGCCGAGGTGATCGCCGACGGTACGTACGACGACATCTACGAGGCATGGTTCGGCGCTGCTCCGATGTCTTATCCCGAGTCTGAAAGCGGCATCACCGCGAAGCCTGCTGGCGCGCCTGCGCTTATCACTGCCGGCAAGATCATCGTGGGCTCAGACACCGCCTTCCCGCCGTTCGAGAATGTCGAGGGTGGCGAGACGGTAGGCTTTGATGTCGACCTCATGAACGCGATCGGCGAGAAGCTTGGTCTCACCGTCGAGTTCAAGAGCTACAAGTTTGACGCCCTCATCACCGGCCTGCAGGCTGGCAGCGAGTTCGACCTGGTCGCCTCGGCGATGACGATCACCGATGAGCGTAAGCAGTCGGTGGACTTCTCGGACCCGTACATCAACTCCAACCAGTCACTGGCGGTCAAGAAGGCCGACTAAGCATTGCGCACTGCGTGATCGCGCCGGCTGGCGCGAACGGTATACTGGGGCCGACGGTCGTTGACCGTCGGCCCTGTGTCTGTCCGAGCCCATCGTAGGAGGGCCCGTGAACGCGAGAGTCCGAAGCGCTATCGGGTATGCGGTTCTGGGAGTCGGCGCGGCAGTGCTGCTGGTGTTGCTGCTCACGATGACCGGTCCGGATCGGCTGCTCTACGAGCACAAGGCTCCGCGCGGTCAGACCGGCACCGTCGAGGACATATACGTCATCTCTCCTGCACGCGATGAGGTGACCATCGGCACCTCACAGGTGAACGTGAACGTCGACCTGGCCGAGATCGAGGACAAGCTCGCCGCGACCATAACGCGGACTCCTGCCGGCGCAAGCCTCGGCAAGGGCAAGTGGTTGCTCGCCGCCGAAGAGACCAGCCCGACGCCGGTGCTGCTGAACGGTGGGGGTATCGACGGTACGCCCGCGCTAGCCGACGGCGACGTGATAACCGTTGGCGGTTCTGACGTGATCTTCGATGCCGGCCGCCGGGGCATTCTCGGTGGGCTGGACTGGTGGGAGGCAGGCAAGATCTCGCATCTCTACGCCTCGCCGAAGATTCTCACCGAGGCTTTCCCTATAGTGGCGAAGGCGTTCCCCATCTCCCTGGTTGCGGTACTGGTGTCCTTCGCGCTTGCCATCCCGCTCGGGCTGCTGCTCGCCTTCATGAAGATGGCGAAGACCTCCTGGTTGCGCGCGCCCGCCACGCTGTATGTGGACTTCATTCGCGGCACGCCGATCTTCCTGCAGATCCTGCTGGTCTTCTTCGGGCTCACACTGCTGCCGCCCTGGCAGGCTCTCGTGTCAGCCGTCCCCGCGATCAATCGCGCAGGACTGTTCGGCGTGGACAACTCGATGTGGATCCGGGCGTTCGTGGTATTGAGCTTCAACTCGGCGGCGTACATGGCCGAGATCTTCCGCGCCGGCATACAGTCCATCAGCAAGGGCCAGATGGAGGCGGCGCGTTCGCTCGGCATGACTACGGCTGCGGCGATGACATACGTCATCATCCCGCAGACGGTGCGGCGAATCCTGCCGACGATGATGTCCGAGTTCATCCTGCTGTTCAAAGACACCTCGCTCTTCGCGGCCGTGGGCATGGGCGAGATGGTGATGCGGGCGCGCGAGGTCGCCTCCAGCACACTTAACGTCTCGCCGTACCTGCTTGCGGCAGGCTTCTATCTGGTCATCACCATTCCGCTCGGCAGGCTCGTGCAGCAGCTCGAGAACCGCCTCGCGCGTTCGGAGGGCGGCGGATCGGCGACCTTCGAGAAGAGCAAAGAGGACAACCTGGCCGCAGCGGCTGCCAAGAAGGCGGCAGCTGAGGCTGCGGCTGCCGCTGCGCTCGAACGCGAGGCTGCCGGGAGAGGGGAGCAGCGATGAACTCCGCGAACACCCCCGCCTACGAAGGCCCCATCGTCCGGATCCAGAACCTGAAGAAGAGCTTCGGCAATCTCGAGGTCCTGCGCGACGTGGACATGGACGTGCAGAAGGGCGAGGTCGTGGTCATCCTCGGCCCCTCCGGCTCCGGCAAGTCCACGATGCTTCGGTGCGTGAACCGTCTCGAGGAGCCCACCGGTGGCGAGATCTGGCTCGAGGACATCAAGGTCAACGACCCGAAGACCGACATCAACGAGGTGCGCGAGCGCATCGGCATGGTGTTCCAGCAGTTCAACCTGTTCCCGCACCTCACCGCCAAGGGCAACGTGATGCTCGCGCAACGCAAAGTCCTCAAACGCTCTAAGCACGAGGCCGAGCGGATCGCTATGGAGCAGCTCGAGCGCGTAGGGCTTGGCGATCGGGTGGACTACTTCCCGGCGCAGCTCTCCGGTGGGCAGCAGCAGCGCGTGGCCATCGCCCGCGCGCTCGCGATGGATCCGCACGTGATGCTCTTCGACGAGGTCACCTCGGCGCTCGA
>JAFGNP010000123.1 GCA_016926975.1 Coriobacteriia bacterium
GCGATGATCCGCTTCGTGCACGAGCACTCGGCGCGCATCCGCTCAGGGTCAGCTTAGGCGAGGCCTGTCGTGGCCGAGCGTACCGGAGTTCTTCTCACCGCGTTCGGGGGACCCGACTCTGTCGAGTCGGTCGGCCCGTTCATGTCGAGGTTCATGGGGCGCGAGCCCTCGGCGGCTGTAGTGGCCTCCGCCCAGGACAAGTATCGGGCGATCGGCGGATCTTCACCGCTGCCCCGTGTCGCGGCTGCTATCGCAGCGGCGTTGGAGCGGCATCTGGCCGACCTCGGGCATGACATCGTGGTGCGTGCGGGTATGCGGTACTGGGAGCCTTCCATCGAATGCGCGGTAGATGAACTTGTGGAGGAAGGTGCGCGCCGCATCGTGATGGCCTCACTGTCGGCCTTCGAATCGAAGGTCACCTGCGAGGCGTTCCGGTCGGCGGCTGCAGACGCCGTCAGGCAGGCCGGTATCGTCGATCTGCGCGAAGCGCAGATGCTGAGCGGAGCGCCGCAGTACCGGGACTTCTTCGGCCACGCTTGTGCGCAGGCGCTCTCGGATGGTCTGGCCGCGCGTCCGCTTGTCGTGATGACGGCGCACAGCCTCCCTGTCGAGGACGTCTGTGACGACGACCCGTACTCGGGAGGATTGCGCGAAGTCTCCGAGGCGGTCGCCGCGATAGCAGGCCTCTGTGAAGGCGCGGACTTTGTTGACGATGAGCGTCTGCCGGGTGTCGTTGCGTTCGGCGCTCTCGAAGGGCGTGCTCCCTGGCTGCTCGCGTACCAGTCTCGAGGCGCAAGGCCCGGAGAATGGCTTGGCCCGGATCTCGGTCGAGTGATGGAGGTCGCGGCCGGGTCGGGCTATGACGGAATCGTGGTAGTCCCCGTAGGGTTCGCGATAGATCACATGGAGACGCTATGGGACCTGGATCTGGAGGCGGCCGAGCAGGCACGCTCGCTTGGAATCGGCTTCGTTCGCACCGCGGTGCCTAACGACGACGACTCCCTTGTCGACGCCCTCATGTGGGCAGCGGGGCCGCTGCTGTAGGCGGCGGGCCGATCTTGAGCGTTTAGCACTACAGTCCCGCGAACGAGGAGTTGCACCATGCATGTGATCATCATCGGCGGAGGTATAGCGGGACTCGGCGCAGCCTACAAGTTGCGCCGGGCGGCCGATGCGGGCCATGAAGTGTCGTTCACCCTCTTGGAGAGAGACGACCGTCTCGGCGGGAAGATATTCACCGACATAGCCGAAGATGCAGACGGTGGCAGATATGTCGCGGACGGCGGGTCCGATTCGTTCATGACGGACAAGGCGGCGGTCCACCGGGTCGCCCGGCTTCTAGGCGTCTTCGATAGAGAGTGCGGGACTTGTGACGAGACGAAGAAGACGTTCATCGTGAAGGATGGCCGTCTGGTGGAGATGCCCGACGGCATGATGATGTTCGCGCCCACGAAGCTGGTGCCGCTCGCCACCACGAAGCTGTACTCCTGGCCGGCCAAGTTCAGGATGGCACTCGACCTCGTCATTCCGCGCAAGGTGCGCTGGGCGCCGGGAGAGACGGCGCAGGATCACGACGAGACGCTTGAGAGCCTGGTGGTGCGCAGGTTGGGACGTGAGTGTCTCGACCGGCTGGCCGAACCGCTGGCAGCCGGAGTCAACGGCGACGAGGCCTCAGAGATGTCGGTAGCAGCGCGCTATCCGATGCTGCTCGACATGGAGCAGCAGCACGGTTCTCTCGTGAAGGGGTTCCTGGCCCAGCGCAAGCGCGTCGAGGAGATGAGGAAGAAGCATCCGCCGCAGCCCGGAGCGAGGCCGCGGACGATGTTCTCATCGTTCGATGAGGGCCTCCAGTTCATCTGTGACCGCATGGCGGACGCCGCCGACCGTGGCTGCATCCGAACAGGTGTGAGCGCTACCGGGGTGGCACGAGAGAACAGCGCCTGGAGCGTTGCGATCTCGACAGGCGAGACGCTCGCCGCCGACGCTGTGATCGTCGCGACCGAGGTGTGGGCGGCTGCCGAGCTGACCGGCGATGTCGATCCGGTTCTTGCAGCATTGCTGCGAACAATTCCATGTTCGTCTTGCGCTACCGCGCTTCTCGCTTTCGATGAGGCCGACTGTCCCTTCGACAGGAAGTGGCACGGGATTCTGACCCCTTCGGTGGAGAAGAAGCCTCTGACAGGGGTGACGCTGATGACCTCCAAGTGGCCCGACCGCGCCCCGGAGGGCAAGGTGCTCGTGCGCGGCTTTCTCGGGGGACCGCGGGACCAGGAGGTGCTGGAGATGTCCGACGATGAGTTGCTGGAGCTTGCGCGTACGCAGCTTGTCGAGCTGGTAGGGGTAGCTCCGGACGCGCGGCCGTGTTACGCGAAGCTGTTCCGCTGGGAGAGGGGCATGCCTCAGTACACACTCGGCCACATGGACCGCGTCGACGAGATCGAGAGCCTCGAAGGCGAGTTGCGCGGATTCGCGCTTGCGGGCAATGCGTACCGCGGGGTGGGTGTGCCTAACGCGCTCGAAAGCGGAGAGCGTGCGGTGACAAAGCTCCTGGGCGAGGCGGGGATATCGCTGGACGAGGACTCGGCAGAGCAGAAGCGGGCGCACTAGGCGCGCGGCATACGGGAGGACGCGGCTTTGAAGAGAGTCATCATCATCGGTGGAGGGGCAGCAGGACTCGGTGCGGCTTACAAGATCCGACGCGCGACCGAGGCCGGCCACGACGTGGACTGCCTGGTCATCGAGAAGAATGACAGGGTAGGCGGCAAGCTGGCCAGCGACATCGTTCCCGACCCGGATGGCGGCGAGTACGTTATCGATGGCGGGAGCGACGCCTTCGTTTCGAGCAAGCCTGCCATCGGCCGCATCGCGCGGATGCTCGGCATCGCCGAGGACATGGTGCCCGCGTGCGAGGAGAACAAGAAGACGCTGATCGTGAAGGGGAAGCGCCTTGTCGAGCTTCCCGACGGATTCATGATGTTCGCTCCGACGAAACTCATTCCGCTCGCCACTACGCCGCTGTACTCATGGCCCGCCAAGTTCCGTATGGCCGCCGATTGGTTCTTGCCACGCAAGGTGCACTGGGCGCCGGGAGAGACGGCGCAGGACCACGATGAGACACTCGAGCACTTCGTGGTGCGCCGGATGGGCCGCGAGTCTCTGGACCGTCTCGCAGAGCCGCTCGTGGGGGGCGTTCACGCCTCCGATCCGTCGCAGATGTCGCTGGCGGCCACGTTCCCGAACTTCCTCGAGATGGAGCAGGAGTTCGGCTCGCTCATCCGCGGCTTTCTGGCGGAGCGCAAGAAGCGCGAGGAGATGCGGAAGAAGTACCCTCCGAAACCGGGCGCGAAGCCCTGGGCTTTCTTCAACACTTTTTACCGGGGTATGCAGCAGCTCACCGACGGCATGGCCGACGCCGTGGGCCGCGAGCGGATCATGACGGGAGTGCAGGTCATCTCCGTGAAGCGTGACGGTCTGACCTGGAGATTGGAGCTCGACACGGGGGAGGTCCTCGATGCCGACGCGCTGATAGTCGCCACGGAGGCCTGGGCGGCCACTCGCCTGATGCGCGAGGTGGATGATAGCCTGGCCGATCTCCTCGCCTCGATTCCGTGTTCCTCATCGGCGACAGTGCCGATGGCCTTCCGTGCCGAGGACTGTCCCTTCGACACGAAATGGTTCGGTATCCTTTCGCCCCTGGTGGAGAACCGACCGCTGCTCGCCGTCACTCTCTCCTCGTCGAAGTGGCCCGATCGAGCACCTGATGGCCGTGTGCTGCTGCGCGGTTTCATCGGCGGGCCTGCCAACCAACACCTGCTCGAAGCCACCGACGACGAGCTCATCGAGACTGTCAGACTGCAAATCGTTGAGTTGCTCGGCATGCGGCCTGACGCACAGCCGGTGTTCGCGAGCGTCTACCACTGGGTCGGGGGCATGCCGCAGTACACGCTTGGTCATCTGGACCGAGTGGATGAGATCGAGCGCTTGACTCAAGGGATTCCAGGACTAGGCCTGGCCGGAGGGGCCTTCCGCGGAGTTGGCGTGCCTAACTGCATCGAAAGTGGCGAGCGGGCGGTCACCAAGGTGCTTGCGGACCTCGGCATGGCGTACGACGAAGATACGGCTCCGCCGGCGCCCACGCACTAGCGAGAGTCGGCCTCGCTGATAGCTTCGAGCAACACCCTGTGCAGCCGTGGGTTCGCGGCGACGACATCGCGTGTGGTGATGCTCCATGGCAGACCGTCGAAGCCGGTGGCGACTCCACCGGATTCCTGCACGATCAGAACCCCGGCCGCCATGTCCCAGGGCTGGAGCGAGGTCTCCCAGAATCCGTCGACACGGCCTGCGGCCACGTGCACCAGATCGATAGCTGCCGAGCCGTCGCGTCGTACGTCGTGCGCCGGGCGCAACAGGCGCTCCAGTAGTCTCAACTGGCGGTCCAACGGCTCTCCCCGGTCGTAAGGGAAGCCTGTGGCAAGCAGCGCCCCGTCGAGTGCGGGGGACCCGGAGCAGGCCAGTGGCAGGCCATCGAGGATGGCGCCGTTCCCTGCCTCGGCGGAAGCCATCTCGTCGGCCGGTACGTTGTATACGGCACCGGCCACGGGAGCGCCGTCGCGTAGGAGTGCAACCGAGACGGACCAGCAAGGATATGCGTGGACGAAAGAGGTGGTGCCATCGAGCGGGTCGACCACCCAGACCTCGGGGTCTTCCAGGCTGCCACGTTCGACCCCGGCCAGGTCGTAGACTTCGGACTCCTCCACGACGAACCGTGCAGAGGTGTGGCGTTCGAGGATCGTACTTACCACTGCTACACCAGACGCGATGTCGGCCTCGCTGACCATGTCAGCGGTGCCGCTCTTGATCCGGAGGCCGGTGACGTGTCCGGCGTGGTCGCGGAGCGCGTCGCCCCCCGCACGGGCGGCGGCTTCCGCTATCTGGCGCGCGCCGCTCATTCGGTACCGCTGTCGGCAGGTTCGGCCTGGCGCCGCGAGATGTCTTCGTGCGCCGCCGAGACCAGAGTCTGAAGGCCGGCATCAGCGCTGTCGCCGGTCGCCACTTCAGCGAAGACGCCTCGCTCCTCGAGGACGTGCAGCACTGCGGCTATCGCGCGGGGCACCGCGGCCTCGACCGGTTCGGAGAGGCCGATCGTGATCTCGGCGGGGCTCATGTTCGCCACCTGGACGCCGATGCAGTCGGCCTCAGGCATGATGTCGATCATCCTGGCGGCGTTGAGCACGTCCACGAAGCGTATGTCATGGAGCGAGTGCATGATCTGGTTGGGTGCGAAGTCCTCAGGGGAGAGGCGAACGACAGTGCCCGGAGGATGCCCGGTGCCGTCGATCGCATCGGCTACGACTAGCAGCTCGACTCCGCGGAAGAGGTGCATCATCCCCAGCCCCATTGTGGCGGCGTCCATGACGCGCACGTCGTCAGGGAAGACGTAGTTCTGCTGGAGTTCCGTGGCGATCCGGTTGCCGACCCCCTCGTCCATCATGAGGATGTTGCCGATGCCCAGAATGAGTATCCGCGGGTTGTCTTCGAGCACGTGGGCGCCTTTCAGCCAGGGTGACGAACGCGGGCCCCGGAGCGTAGGCTCCGGGGCCCGACCTGCTCTCGTGACAGTATGACCGTCACAGGATGCCGGAGACTAGTGCTCCGTTTCCTTCCAGGCAAAGATGATCTTGCTCGGAGAGAAGTTGTAGATGTTTGCGAGATAGGCGTGGATCATCGTGAACACGATGAACACCCACATGATGAAGTAGTGGATGATCCGCATGTTCATCGGGCCGCCTACCAGAGCCGTGCCACCGGCGAAGAGCCCCATGTCCTGAGAGGGACCGTAGAGCGCGAAACCGGTGTAGGCCTGTAGGTAGGTGAGGGGGATCGTCGCCAGGTATGCGATCTTCTGCAGCGATCCGTACTTGGCCGAGATGACGCCTTCCTTGCGCAGGAACAGGTAGTACTTGACCGTCTCGAAGAACTGGTGCTTGTTCTCCGCCTGCGGCAGCCAGTTCTTGATGTCCGTGTCGACCTGCCTGCTTCCGAGCTGGTTTGCCGACTTCACGGAGAAGGCGGCGATGATCCGGAAGGTGAGGTTGATGACGATCACGTACATCGCGACGAAGTGCATGCCGCGGGCTACGCCCATGAAGCCGTCGAAGAACGGGTAGTGGATGTAGAAGCCCGAGAAGGCGAGCATGATCATGCAAATCAGGTTGATCCAATGCGTGATCACGAACACCAGCGGGTGCGCCTCACGGTAGTGTGCCTGGGACGACATCTACATCACCCCCATGGGGGAGGACATAACAGTCACTTCCTTGCCGGTTTTCGGTTCAAACACGTGAACCGCACAACCGATTCAAGGGTCGAAGCTGTGAGCGATTCGGAGTTGCTCCAGTGGCTTCGTGACATCGACGCAAGGAGAGCCCACGAGCGACTCTTCCATCGGGCCGCGCACACCTTCGGCATCGCGAGGGGCGATGATCCAGGTGGTCGGAGCGACTACCTGGTAGTGATCGATCTTGCCGCCGCTGATGCCTTCCCAGTGCGCTACGGAGCCGCGCGGGGCTTCCCAGGCTCCGACACCGCTTCCGTCCTTGGTGTCGGCGGCCTGCCAGAACTTGACGTCTCCGCCCTTGAGAGCGGCGACAAGCTCGTTGACCCATACCAGTGCCAGGTCGGCAACGTAGGCGGCCTCGAGGTTTCGAGCAGCCACGCGACCGAGCAGGGATACGAGTATTTCCGGCTTGCCGGCCACACCCAGCGCTTCCAGCGTGGAATCGATGAGCTTGGCGGGAGTCCGGACATCCGCACCGCCGGCAACGTCCATGCCGCCCTTTTCCCGGAGGTAGGCGACGACCATACGTGCGAGCGGGCCTGACTCCGTGGACTTCTCCTTGCAGCGGACTGCCTTGCCGTACGAATAGCGGTCGTCCACGTCGTAGCCGGTGAACTTGACCTTGGTCTCGCCCTCCTTGGGGTTGAGCCCGCTCTTGGACTCGTACCAGGAGTGCTCGACGTACTCGGTGACATCGTCGGGAGTGACGTCCTCGACCTTGAGGCCCTGCGCGAAACCGCGGGGAAGATAGCGCTCCTCGGGAACGAGCGAGCTCTTCTCGAAGACGCCCCAGCTGATGAAGTTGCCGACGCCGCCGCCGTAAGTGGTGGCGTCGAGGATGAACGGTGCGATCGCGAGCGTATCGGGGATGAGCGCCGTGTCGACGAACTCCTTGACACGCATGAAGCGGAAGAGGATGTCGTCGAGCTTCTCCACGGTCGGCACGAAGGCCGTGCCGCCGGGGACTGACGTCATCGGGTGTGAGAACTTGCCGGCGATGATGGCAACGATCTCGTTGGCCACGGCCTGGATCTCAAGGGCTTCGAGATAGTGTGCGGTGGCGATAAGATCCAACTCCGGCGGAAGTACGTAGCCCGGATGGTCCCAGTAGTGTCCGCTGAAGATGGACAGCTGACCGTTCTCGGCGAATGCCGTCAAGCGGGTCGCTATCGCACCGAAGTCGGCGGGCCTGGTTCCTGCAGCCTGGGCGAGATCGTACGTGTCGGCGATGTTCGCCTTGAGGGCGTTGATCGGGCTTACGTAGTCAAGCGCGGCCAGATGGTAGAACCACAGGATGTGGCTGTGTAGGTACTGCGCCGCCTCGAGGAGGTTCCTGACGAGGCGACCGCCTTCGGGAATAGTGATCCCTAGAGCATTCTCGGTGGCCTGGGCCGATGCGTGGCTGTGGGAGATAGGACAGACACCACAGATGCGCTGCGAGATGTAGAACGCATCTTCCGGACTGCGGTCGAGCAAGACGGTCTCCATGCCTCTGTAGAGCTGCCCGGATACCCAGGCATCAACGACTTCGCCGTCCTGGACCTCGCATTCGAGCCTGAGGTGACCCTCGATTCTGGTGATTGGATCGATGACTGCGCGTGCCACTAGTTGTCGCCTCCCTTCTTTGCTCCACGCTTACGGTCGTAAGCTTTCATGTCCTCCATGGGAGGGCCATCGCCGATACGACCTGCGGCCTTCATTCCGAGGCCGTGCGCGACGAGGGCCGCTGCGGCTACGCCGCCGACTACTGCACCGACGCTGCCGGGCTGCACGTTGCCGAGGCTGTCGCCCATCTGCATGCTCGAGAGCCTCTTGAAGAACGGTGTGTTGTTGTCGACCCAGTTCAAGCCACCGCAACCGATGCAAGGGGCTCCGGAGTTGACACACCAGCTGACCGAACGGTTCCAGCGGGTGATTGGGCACTGCGTGAAGGTCTGCGGACCTTTGCAGCCGACCTTGTAAAGGCAGTAGCCCATAGCCTCTTCTTCGCTGCCGAACTCGGTGACGAACTCGCCGTTCTCGAAGTGACCGCGGCGCGGGCAGTTGTCGTGGATGGTCGATCCGACGACGTACTCGGGGTAGTTGAGCGTTACATCTGCGCCCGTGACGTTGTCCTTGTAGGTCCGCTGAAGCAGCGCGGTCTTCGCGAGGAAGGTGGCCGGATCGTCGTCGGCGATAAGCAGCCACTGTACGACCATCGCGACTACCCATTCAGGGCTTGTCGGGCAGCAGGGGAGATTGACAACGGGCGTCTTGATATTGACCTTGTCCAGGTATGCCTGAACGCCGATACCGCCGGCCGGATTCGGATAGCCGTACACCCATCCGCCGTCGACTGCGCACGATCCGATAGCAAGGATGGCGTCTGCGCCAGCAGCAGCCTCCTCTAGGACCTCGGTACCCTTCCTGCCGGCCACGAGCAATGTATTGCCGTCCTGGCCGGTCATTACGGCTCCTTCGTAGATCAGGAGGTAGCCGCCCTTGGTGATAGTCTCTTCGATGTTCTTCTCTGCATACTCGCCGGCGGCAGCCATGATCGTCTCGAAGTAGTTGAGCGAGAGAAGCTCGAGGACGATCGTGGCTACGTCAGGCGAGTCGACCTGAGCCATCGATTCGGTGCAACCGCTGCAGGAGCCACCGTTCAGCCAGAGCGCGGGCTTGAGCTTCGTGCCCTTCTCGAGGGCGGCGGCTATCTGCGGAGCGGCTGCTTCTGATAGCCCCAGAGTCGCAGCAACGTAGCTGCAGTACTTGAGGAAGTCGCGGCGGCTTACGCCCCGAACCGCAAGCAGATCGTAAATCGCACCATGCGCCTCTTGCGCCATGCCATACACCTCCTTGGTGTCGAACGCGTCTTACGTTCGGGTGAAGCTGTGATCCGGGTGTGTCACCCGCGGTGCGCTAGCCCTCCCTCCTTTCCTGATGCGCGCACCGAAATGACGTGCTCAAGACACGAACACGCGTTGGCCGACAAGCCGCGCGCGCGTTCGTGGAGCTTTTCCGAGAACCGGAAGGATGGTTCGGAGGCTAGCTGAGAATGAATACTCAGAGGCGGGGGGAACAGTTCGCGGGGACGAGGAACCCATCTCCTAATGCAGAAGGAGTGTGCTCGTAGCGCATAATGGTACTCAGCGCTCACTCGGGCCCCGTTGTGTCCTCGTGTGTGTGCGGCGAACCTTGTCGGAAAGCATACTGCACCGCGCTGTGCCAGTCTATGAGTGTATTGGGAGAAACACTCCTGGCTCCCGAGGGCCACACCGACCGCCGTCGGTGGCGGGCAGGATTTGCGCCCGAGACGGCTAATCATGCATGGTATGAGACGTAGGAGTCGAGCACGGGAGCGCGTGGACTATGGCACAGGCCGCCAATGGAATGGTCATGGACATCCGGGGGGTCACTCCCGCCATGCGACGTCCGCTGGTGTTCGCGGTAGTGGATCGCATGATCACCATCGACTGCCACGATAGCATCGTGGTCATCTGCGATCACGATCCGTCAGGGCTCGGCTATCAGCTAGATCTTCGGCACGAATCCCGCGGCCTGTTCGAGTTCGATTGCGATCAGAGACTCGATGGTGCCTGGGTGGCCCTCATCCGCAGGCGGGTCGTCTAGACAAACAATCCGCCGTGCCGCACTGTATGAGTGCGCACAATCTGCCGATGAGTGGAACCATGAGGACTACTTCGAACACAAACATCATTCTCGACAAGTTGCGCCAGAACCCGATTTTGGCGGATATGAGCACCGAGGAGCTTCGGGCCGTTGCCGACTTCACGGAGTATCGGGAGTACCCGAAGGGCTCGCCGATCAAGACCACTGACGATCGGGATGCGCGGATGTACCTCCTCGTCTCCGGCAGGGTCAAACTCTCGGTCATGTCTCCAGAGGGCAAGGAGTTGGCTCTCAGCTATCTCGAAGCTCCCGCCTACTTCGGGGAGATGGGTTCCGTTGAGGTCTCACGACGCTATGCCGACGTGACAGCGACCACCGATGCGGAAGTCCTCGGCATACGTCAGGACGGCCTGACGCTGTTGTTCGGCATGAAGCCGGAACTCGCGATCGAGATCGTCAGTGCGCTGACGCAAAGGTTGCTTGAGTTGACCTCGCGTCTCGAGGGAATGGCTTTCCATGACGCGACGCAGCGGGTGATGCGGGTTCTTCTCAACGTAGCCACAGCCTCCTACGAGGCGCGTGGAGTACCCGTTATCGAGGGACTCACCCATCATGAGATCGCAACGCTCGCGGGCACTTCCCGCGAGACGGCGAGCAGGGTCATCTCCAACCTCTGTCGTGGGGGCACCGCTGCGACGAAGGGCAGGAAGATAGTTCTCGACCTGTTCGCTCTACGCGACGAGGTCGAGCGCAACCAGTAGTCCGCTGCGCTTCGGTTCTTTGCCCCGGAACTCCGCCGCCGGTGTGCGGGTATGAACCCCATGGGCTGTGTGGCCGGGAAGAAGGGGCAGCTATGAGAGAGTTCACGCTGGAGGATCTCAAGCAGTTCGACGGTCGCGAGGGTCGGCCGGCATACGTGGCGTATGATGGTGGGGTCTACGACGTCAGCGACAGCGGGATGTGGTTTGACGGCGATCACGAGGGCCTGCACGCCGCTGGCCAGGATCTCACCGGGGCGCACGACGACGCTCCGCACGACGTGCATATCATCGACTTCCCCAAGGTGGGGACCCTCATCTAGCCTAGTTCGAGCAAGGCGACGGTCTCGACGTGGTGGGTCTGCGGGAACAGGTCGATCGGCACGAAGCGGATGGCGCGGTATCCGGCCGTCGCGAGACGGGCGACGTCTCGGGCAAGCGTTGCCGGATCGCAGGACACGTAGACGATTCTCTGGATACGGGCGGCTTCGAGCACAAGCATCGCTTTGTCGGAGAGACCCGCGCGGGGAGGATCGATCAGCGCTGCGTCCAGGTGCCCGAGTCCGGGGAGCGCGTAGGCGGCGTCGCCCGGGACGATGTCGGCATCCAACTCGGCCAGGTCCAGGTTGTGCCGAAGGTCCGACAGCGCGAAGCGGGACGACTCGACAGCGACTGCGTCGCCGGCGGCACGTGCGACAGGGAGCGTGAAAGTGCCTGCACCGGCGTAGAGGTCGGCGACGCGCTGGTCGCCCTGCGGATCGAGCATCTCAAGAGCACAGGTCCTGAGAACTGCGGCAGCCGCCGTGTTCACCTGGAAGAACGTCGGTGAGGAGACGGCGTATCGGTCGCCTGATAGGGTCTCGTGCCAGGTACCGTCCCCGGCCAGCACTTCGACCTGCGATATGTCGTGTCTTCCGGGGCTGTCGCGCACTATGGTCCGGGTGACCGTATCGGCTCTCGTCGACTCACGCAACACGCGTGCGGCCGCCGCTCTGGGGAACGGCCCGCCGACCGTCTTGATGTCGATGGTGGTGCTCCCGGAGGGGGAGGTCCTGTAAGCCGCGCGGACTATGCCCGCCGCACCGCGCGATGCGAGGAATCGCAACGCTCCCGAGATGGCCTTGGGTGCGCGTGAGTCCTTCTTGGGCAGCAGCAGGCAACTGTCGACAGGCAGGACGTCGTTGGTGTGAGGACGGGAGAGGCCGAGGGTCAGGCCACCGGAGCCGACTCCGGCGGTCAGTTCGATCTTGTTGCGGTAGCCGTACTCGGAGGGCGAAGGCAAGATCGGATCGACCTGCGGCTCGTGCAGCCGCCCGATCCGGCAGAGCGCATCGATGAGCATCTGGCGCTTCTCGGCGATCTGCCGCGGGTATGCGATGTGCTGCCACTGACAACCGCCGCAAGCCCCGAAGTAGGGACACAAGGGTTCGACACGTTCAGGGGAGGCCGTATCAACGCTCTCGATAACGGCTCTTGCCCACTTGCCGTGATCTTCAGTGACGCGAGCTGTGAGTTCGTCACCGGGGCACGCATACGAAATGAAGACGGTCCGGCCGTCCGGCAGCCGGGCCACGCCGTCGCCGCCGTGTGCTAGGCTCTCTATGGTTACTTGCGCACGCTCCACGTGTGTCCTTTCAACAGCATGATCCATGATAGCGGTAGCATTCGTTCGCGGGTTGAGAACATGCCGCTGGTTGCCGATATCTATCGGCGTGTGTCGCTGAGCAGCGCGTGCCTGGCTCGCGGATGCGGGTCGTGTGGCCGACGAGGAGGATGTGTTTACGTGGCAGAGACTCGGGTTCTGATCGTCCATGAGGACAAGGACTTCTTCGATAGCACCGCGAGGGTGCTTGGCGAGGCCATTCCGGGTTGCGCGTCGATCGGCGCGATCTCGGCCCCGCGTGGGCTGGGCATGGCCAAGCAGCACCGGCCGAACTTGATCATCGCCGACGGCGATCTGGTGGGCATGGACGGATACAAGTTCACGGCGGAGCTGAAGTCTGATCCCGAACTGGCTGACATCCCGGTCCTGATAGTCGC
Organism: Coriobacteriia bacterium; assembly: GCA_016926975.1. Taxonomy (GTDB): domain Bacteria; phylum Actinomycetota; class Coriobacteriia; order Anaerosomatales; family Anaerosomataceae; genus UBA6100. The sequence goes on from JAFGNP010000123.1 coordinate 12,745, forward strand.
CGGTGAGCCCACTGAGGCCAGTGCGCTTCGCGCTCGGCAGGTAGGAGCAGCAGGGCATCTGCCGCACTCGGTCGATGCTGCGACTCTCGTGCAGAAGGTGAGCGGGCTGATCGGCGCAGGCGCCGAGGGGCAGTCCGGTACTGCTCCGGGTGTGACGGCAGGTAACGCCGCAGTTGCGCCCGCGACGGCAGTCGCGGAACCCGTCGGAGTGTCGTCCGGGGTACCGGGGCCCGCATCGGCGACCGTGGATGCTTCGGACAGAAGCGATGTCCCGCACGTCGACGACCTCTTGCGCATCATGATCGACCAGGGCGGGTCTGACCTGCATCTCACGGTCGGGAGCCCTCCGGGCGTCCGCGTTCGGGGCAACATAGTGCCGGTCGAGGGAGTCAAGGTACTGACATCTAAGGACACCCAGGAGATGCTCTTGAAC
>JAFGNP010000012.1 GCA_016926975.1 Coriobacteriia bacterium
ATCGCGATGGAGGAGGGCCTGCGCTTCGCTATCCGCGAGGGCGGTCGCACCGTCGGCTCGGGTCGTGTGACGAAGATCATCAAGTAGTACGTGTGTAAGTTGAACTGAACGGGGCCTGGCTGGAAGTCAGGCCCCGTTTTGCCCGCCAGGTTTCGTGCTGTCTTTGACACTGTGCGAGAGCGGGTGTTAGATTACGACGCTACCGCGCGGCCGGCTGCTGGAGGCTCCGGTGCGTGGCCGTGAGGAGGAATCTCATGAGGACACTCGTGACGCTGGCTTGCACCGAGTGCAAGCGGCGTAACTACACGACCAACAAGAACAAGCAGAACAATCCTGAGCGGATAGAGTTCAAGAAGTACTGCAAGTGGTGTCAGACCCACACGCTACACAAGGAGACGCGCTAGACTCCTGAAGGTAGTGTTGGTGCGTAACAGGGCAGTAGCTCCAACGGTAGAGCGCCGGTCTCCAAAACCGGATGTTGGGGGTTCGAATCCCTCCTGCCCTGCCAGACAGCAATCAGTCGCGATGTGCCGCGGCACCAGATACCGGCTCCCATGTCGGGGTGGAAGAGGTGTGAGAGAAGATGGCCCAGTCGAAGAAGGCGGCAGCGAAGCCGGGCATCTTCGCGCGCTTCGTGCAGTATCTGAAGGATGTTCGCACCGAACTCAGGCGTGTCATCTGGCCATCGCGCAAGGACGTGCTGAACTCAAGCGTCATCGTTGTTGTCACACTACTGTTCTTCATGCTCTTCACGCTGGTCATCGACAACATCGCTTCGTTCGTCTTCATCGATGTGCTGGCAAAGATCGGCAGGTAGGGGAGCGCATGGCAAAGAAGTGGTACGTAATCCACACGTATTCCGGCTACGAGAACAAGGTAGCCACGAATCTGCGTCACCGCATCGAATCGATGGGGATGCAGGAGAAGATCTTCGACGTCTTCATCCCTAAGGAGACCGTCACGGACATCAAGGGCGGTGGCCGGAAGGTCACCAGTGAGAAGAAGGTCTTCCCCGGCTACATCCTCGTGCAGATGGAACTCAATGACGACTCCTGGTACGTGGTACGGAACACGCCGGGTGTCACGGGGTTCGTGGGTGCGCAGGCCAAACCGGTCGCACTGTCCCGCGCCGAGGTGGAGCGCATCAAGGGCAGGGTGGCGTCTTCGGCTAAGCCCAAGACCCTGACCGATTTCGCAGAAGGCATGCCGGTGAAGGTCACCCATGGTCCGCTCGCCGATTTTGACGGCGTGATCGCGGAGGTGAATCCGGATCAGGGCAAGATCAAAGTCATGGTCTCGATCTTCGGACGCGAGACGCCTGTCGAATTGAGTTTCGATCAGGTATCGAAGTTGTAGGCAGTTCGGCGCGCCTGTGCCGGGGCAGTGATGCTCTTCGGGCTTCTCACGGGGGCAAGGCGTCGATGTGATAGCAGTGCACGAGCGGTGTCGAGAGATGCCGAGGAGTAAGGACGGATCTTCATGGCCAAGAAAGTCGTCGGTTTCATCAAGCTACAGATACCCGGAGGTCAGGCCAACCCGGCGCCCCCGGTAGGTCCCGCTCTCGGGCAGCACCAGGTGAACATCATGCAGTTCTGCCAGGCGTTCAATGCCGACACGCAGGACAAGATGGGAACCATCATCCCGGTGGAGATCACGGTCTATGAAGACCGCAGCATCACCTACATCCTGAAGACCCCGCCGGCAGCGGTCTTGCTGAAGCAGGCTGCGGGCATCGAGTCGGGTTCCGGTACTCCGAATCGCACGAAGGTTGCCTCGGTAACCAGCGCGCAGGTTCGTCAGATAGCGGAGACGAAGATGCCCGACCTCAACGCGAACGATGTCGAGGCAGCGATGAAGATCATCGCTGGCACTGCCCGCTCGATGGGCATCACGGTCGAGGACTGAAGTCTGCGGCCGTACGGCCGTAAGCGTCTACGTGGGAGGGCACTCGCAGCCCGCTGACCACAAGGAGGAACCATGAAGCGAGGAAAGAGGATGACGGCGTCGCTCGCCGCCGTAGACCGCGAGCGGCTCTACACTCCGCTCGAGGCGATGAGGCTGACCAAGGAACTCGCGCCCGCCAAGTTCGACGAAACCGTGGAGGTGCACTTCCGCCTCGGTATCGATACCCGGCAGGCCGATCAGCAGATTCGCGGCAGCGTGTCCCTGCCGGCTGGTACCGGCAAGAACGTCCGTGTGGCCGTCTTCGCCCAGGGCGAGAAGGCCAAGGAGGCCGAAGAGGCGGGAGCCGACTTCGTCGGCGCGGACGACCTCGTCGAGAAGATCTCCGGGGGGTTTCTGGACTTCGACGCGACCGTGGCTACGCCGGACATGATGAGCAAGGTGGGTCGGCTCGGCAAGATTCTCGGCACGCGCGGCTTGATGCCGAACCCCAAGCTGGGCACCGTGACGATGGATGTCGCGCGCGTGGTCGGTGAGCTGAAGGCGGGCCGTGTCGAGTACCGTGCCGACAAGTTCGGTATCGCTCACGTGTCGATCGGCAAGAAGTCCTTCAGCGCCGAGGCATTGGTCGAGAACTACCGCACGTTGCTGGACGAGATACTCCGCGTGAAGCCTGCATCCGCCAAGGGGCGCTACATCAAGTCGATCAGTGTTTCCACGACGATGGGGCCCGGCATCAAGGTCGATCCGTTGAAGGTTCGCGACCTTCTTGAGGAAGCCTGATAGTCGCAGTTGTTGCGCTGGCGCCGCTTAGCGTCTATCATCACCTGCGCTTGCTATTGAAAACACACGTAAGACCGCTGCCGTAGACAGCAGGTGCCCGGAGGCGTCCGGGTCTTAAGGGAACCGAGCCCGGTTCCGCCAGCCGAGGTGGAGCAACGAGAACAGCGCGGCGTCTATGACGTCTTGCGGATCGTGGCCTCCGCTCTCATCAGGCGGGGGCCACGTCGCATTCAAGGGGCTGACCGCTCCGCGACACGGCCTCTTCCGGCGTGTCATGCGTGTTGCGAAAGGAGGGAAGTGTATGCCGACATCTGAGAAGCAGAGGCTGGTTGGCGAGATCAAAGAGCGCCTGTCGTCTTCAGGAGGCGTGATTCTGGCCGACTACCGTGGACTGACGGTCAAGGAGATGCGTACGCTTCGCACTTCGCTGCGCGATTCGGGCGGCGAAGTCACTGTTTACAAGAACTCGCTTGCGCAGATAGCGATCCGCGAGCTCGAACTGCCTTCGATGGACGAGTTCCTTGAGGGGCCGACGGTGTTCGTGTTCACTCCCGAGGACCCTGTGGCCACTGCCAAGGCGCTCCTGGCTTTCGCCAAGGAGTGCAAGGTCTTCTCGTTCAAGGGGGGATTCATCGACGGGAGCGTAGTCACGGCCGATGCCATCAAGGCGATCGCCGTTCTGCCGTCCCGCGAGGAGCTCATCGCGAAGCTGATGGGCTCGATGCTCAACCCGGTTAGAGGCTTCATGGCTATGGCTAACGCCCCGGTGGGCGCTTTTGCCCGCGCCGTTCAGGCCGTGGCGGACCAGAGGGCCGCCGCATAGCGTACTACCCGATCGAACATGCGGACGGGCGAGATGGTCTCCCCGGTCCCGGACAACAGAAGGAGTTCTAAAGATGGCTACTCTCAAGCGCGAAGACATTCTCGAATGGGTCAAGTCCGCTCCGGCTCTCGAGCTTGCCGAGCTCGTCAAGGAGATGGAAGAGGTATTCGGTGTTTCGGCTGCCGCTCCGGTAGCAGTTGCAGGTGCTGCCGCTCCCGCAGCCGGTGAAAATGCTGCCGCCGAGGAGAAGGACAGCTTCGATGTCATCATCACCGCTGCCGGTGACAAGAAGATCCAGGTGATCAAGGTCGTTCGCGAGCTCGATTCGAACCTCGGGCTCAAAGAGGCGAAGGATCTCGTGGACGCTGCTCCCAAGCCGGTACTGACCGGCGTCAACAAGGAGAAGGCCGACGAAGCCAAGGCCAAGCTTGAGGAAGCCGGCGCCGCAGTCGAGGTCAAGTAGACGATCTGAATCGGGACTTATCACGGTTCCGATCAGCACGTGGCCGGTGGCGCTTTGGCGTCACCGGCCACAGCGCAGAATGCACATCTGGAATCAGTTGACCGAGGAATACCTCTTCGTTAAACTGAACGTTTGCGACTCTCAGTACATCGCTTGGGTATAAGGAGGAATCACCTGGTGCCGCTTGAAGCAGGTTCCCCCGCTCCCGCTGGTGCTCGCCAGCGCCGTTCGTTCGCCAAGATCCCCGAGATTCTGGATGTTCCGGATCTCATTGCGATTCAGACGGATAGTTTCAAATGGTTCCTCGAAGAGGGACTGAACGACACGTTCCAGGACATCTCCCCGATCAGTGACTTCACCGACACGTTGGCCGTAGAGTTCGGCGGCCACGAGTTCGGCGATGCCAAGTACTCCGTTGAGGAGTGCAAGGAGAAGGACATGTCCTACCAGGCGCCCCTGTTCGTCGAGGTGCGCTTCATCAACAAAGAGACCGGCGAGATGAAGGAGCAGCAGGTCTTCATGGGCGACTTCCCGCTCATGACCGACCGCGGCACCTTCGTCATCAACGGTACCGAGCGAGTCGTCGTCTCGCAGCTGGTGAGAAGCCCCGGGGCCTACTTCAAGTGGGACATCCGGAACAACAAGAGCTATGCGGTGGGTTCGGTCATACCGAGCCGCGGCGCGTGGCTCGAGTTCGAGATCGGTCGCCCGTGGTTCTCGTGGGTGGCTTCAGGCCGCCCGATGGAGGCCGACAAGCAGTTCGGCGAGGCGTACGTACGTGTCGACCGCAAACGCAAGGTGCCCGCCACCGTGCTCATCCGCGCTCTCGGCATCGCCGAGACCGAGGAGGAGATGCTCGAGGTTCTGGGCGACACCTTCGTCGTCCGTCGTACTCTGGAGCGCGATCACACCACCACCCGCGAGGAGGCGCTCATCGAGCTGTACAAGCGTCTGCGTCCGGGTGAGCCGGCGAACGTGGAGTCTGCGCGCTCGTTGCTCGATGGCCTCTTCTTCAACCCACAGCGTTACGACCTCGGCAAGGTTGGCCGGTTCATGCTCAACCGCAAGCTCGGCGTCGGCGTGCCGGAGGAGGTCCACACGCTCACGAACGAGGATGTCATCGGCATGCTCAAGTTCCTCTTCGGTCTCTGGGAGCAGGACTATCGCGAGCATGCGACCGAAGACGTGCTCGCCACCATCCGGGCCAAGTACGACAGCATCCGTCTCGGCGCCGAGGACCGGCTGTACGAGGTGGACGACATCGACCACTTCGGCAATCGCCGCGTCCGCTCGGTCGGCGAGCTGATCCAGAACCAGTTCCGCATCGGTCTTGCCCGGATGGAGCGCGTCGTCCGCGAGCGGATGACCACGCAGGACGTGGAGCAGATCACGCCGCAGTCGCTCATCAACATCCGGCCGATCGTGGCGAGCATGAAGGAGTTCTTCGGCTCTTCGCAGCTGTCGCAGTTCATGGGGCAGACGAACCCGCTCGACGGTCTCACGCACAAGCGCCGTGTGTCGGCTCTCGGCCCCGGCGGTCTGTCGCGCGAGCGCGCAGGGTTCGAGGTGCGAGACGTGCACCCCTCGCACTATGGCCGTATGTGCCCGATCGAGACGCCTGAAGGCCCGAACATCGGACTCATCGGCTCGCTGGCGACGTTCGCGCGCATCAACGCGTACGGGTTCATCGAGACGCCGTATCGCAAGGTCGTCAAAGGTAAGGTCACCGACGAGATCGAGTACCTGACCGCGGACGAGGATGAGCAGTACGTCATCGCACAGGCGGGCGAGCCGATCGATCCGAAGACCGGCAAGCTGATGAACGAGAAGGTGCTGTGCATCATCAGGGGCGGCGAACCTGTGGACGCCGCGCCCGGGGAAGTCGACTACATGGACGTGAGCCCGCGGCAGATCGTATCGGTCGCCACAGCGCTCATACCGTTCCTCGAGCACGACGACGCCAACCGTGCCCTCATGGGCTCGAACATGCAGCGCCAGGCCGTGCCGCTTCTGACGCCTTCCGCGCCGCTTATCGGCACCGGTATGGAGTACCGGGCAGCGGTGGACACAGGCGAGATTGTTGTGGCGAACCGCGCGGGTACCGTCACCCACGTAGACAGCACGACTATAGAGATCACCTCGAAGGACGGCGTCGATACCTACACGTTGCCGAAGTTCATGCGTTCGAACCAGGGCACATGCATCAATCACAAGCCGATCGTGGCTACCGGCGAGAAAGTCGCCCGGGGCCAGGTGCTCGCAGACGGTCCTTCCACCGAGACCGGAGAGCTGGCACTCGGCCAGAACCTGCTCGTGGCCTTCATGCCCTGGGAGGGCTACAACTACGAAGACGCGATCATCCTGTCCGAGCGTGTGGTACGCGACGACCTGCTGACCTCGATTCACATCGAGGAGTACGAGGTGGAGGCGCGCGACACCAAGCTCGGCCCGGAGGAGATCACCCGCGAGATCCCCAACGTCGGTGAGGACATCCTGGCGAATCTGGACGAGGACGGCATCATCCGCATCGGTGCCGAGGTCTTCCCCGGCGACGTGCTGGTGGGTAAGGTCACTCCGAAGGGCGAGACGGAACTCACTGCCGAGGAGCGCCTCCTGCGCGCCATCTTCGGTGAGAAGGCTCGCGAAGTGCGCGATACCTCGCTGAAGGTGCCGCACGGCGAGACCGGACGCGTTATCTCGGTCCATAAGATGAGCCGCGACAACGGCGATGACCTGAATCCCGGCGTCGATGAGCTGGTGCGCGTGTACGTGGCGCAGAAGCGCAAGATCCAGGAGGGTGACAAGCTCGCTGGTCGACACGGGAACAAGGGCGTCATCTCCAAGATCCTTCCGGTAGAGGATATGCCTTTCCTCGCGGACGGCACTGCGGTCGACATCATCCTCAACCCGCTGGGCGTGCCTAGCCGAATGAACATCGGGCAGCTGCTCGAGACGCACCTCGGCTGGGC
>JAFGNP010000124.1 GCA_016926975.1 Coriobacteriia bacterium
GCATCGACGAGCTCCTGCGGTTGCATGCCGGTGGCCCTGAGCATCTCGGCAGTCCCGGCGAAGGTCCGGATGGCCAGACGCTGCGCCTCCTCACGCGTAAGCCCTTCGGCTACCCCGGCTTCCGCCAGGGCATCTACGAACACCGCGACGTACGCCGGGCCGGAACCTGATATAGCGGTCGCTGCATCCTGCGCACTCTCTTCGATCACCAGCGCATCCCCTAGCACTTCGAACAACGCGCGCACGCGTTCGGCCTGCTCGAGAGTGGCGTTACTCCCGGCGCTCACGACGGCCATACCTGAACCTACCATCGCCGGAGCGTTCGGCATCACTCGGACAACTGCAGTACCCGGGGGCAGCATAGACTCCAGTCGCACTGTAGGGACACCAGACGCGATGGACACCACGACGGTGCCCGCGGTCAGACTGCCCGCCAGCTGGCTCACTACCGAATCGATGACCTGCGGCTTCACAGCGAGGAGCACCAATTCGGCACCGGACACGATGTCGCTTCCGTCTGCGACGGTCCTTACGCCAAGCCGGTCGAACACCGCTTTGCGCGACTCTGCGGGCTCGGCCACAGCCAAAGCCGCAGCGTCCACAGCTCCGGTGGAGGTCAATCCGGCAGCGATGGCCTCGCCCATCCGACCGCCGCCTATGATGGCGAGAGTGTACGGCACGCTCATCGGCGACTCACCGATCGGCGCCGAACAGACCCCTGTCGCGCATCACGGCGCGCTGGGCATCGCTCACGTCCACGTTGGCGGGAGTGAGCATGAAGACCTTCTCGGAGACCTTCTGGAGGCCGCCGTTCAAACCGTATGTGAGGCCGGATGCGAAATCCAGCAGGCGCTTGGCGAGCTCAGGATCGGTCATGCTCAGGTTCATGATCACAGGGACACCCTGCTTGAATTTGTCGCCTATCGACTGGGCTTCCGAGAACGTGCGAGGCTCGACGATCTGCATCTTCACCTGCGGCACTGCCTGCATCCCTGGGCCCTGCGCCACTCCTGCCTGCCTGGCTGCATCGCGAGCGCGATCCAGGTCCGGCTCGCGGGTCACCCGGCGGATGTTAAGCGGCTGTTCGTCGTACGGATTGCGGGGCGCCTGAGATTCGTAGCCGTCGGAGCCGCCTTCGGCATCGTCGTACTCGTCGTAGTCGTCGTACTCGTCGTCGCCCAGACCGAGCCTTGCTTTGATGTCGTGCCACACGCCCACGTTGAGCTCCTCGCCTGTGATAAGAGCTATCTGCCGAATATCGCCCTGCCGATACGCACGATCGTAGCACCCTCTTCAATGGCAACGCCGAAGTCGTTGGTCATCCCCATTGAGAGCTCGGTCAACTCAACCCCATTGAAACGCATAGCAGCCAGGGATTCAAACACGTCATGCAGGTCGCGGAAGACCCATCGGACCGATTCGGGGCGCGCGAAGGGCGCCATCGTCATCAGGCCCCTGACCTCCACACCCGGCATCTCGAGCGACGCGCGCAGCATCTCCTCGGCTTCGATCCGGTCAACGCCATGCTTCGAGCCTTCGCCCGATACGTTCACCTCGAACAGCACGGGCTGCACGACACCGAGCGCACGCGCCACCCTGTCGATGCGTTCAAGCAGCTTGAGCGAGTCCACCGAGTGGATCAGGCACGCCTTACCCACCACGTGCTGCACCTTGTTCGACTGCAACGTACCGATGAAGTGCCACCGCGCCTCCGGAAACAGCCCGTGTTTGGCGACGAACTCCTGCACGCGGTTCTCGCCGAAGTCGGTCACACCTGCCGCGATGGCAGCTCGGACCTCGGGTGGCCCGACTGTCTTGGCCACGGCCACGATCAAGATGTCATCTGCGTTCCGGCCCGCAGCGTCAGCGGCATCGCGCACGCGGCGCCGCACGGATTCGTATCGCTCGGCTACCTGGCTCAATTGGCTTACTGCTCCTGCCCTTCAGCCGAGATATCGAACGCCTCGAACTCTCCTGTAACCATGTAGACGAGCCGTTCGGCGATGTCGACCGCATGATCCGCGATGCGCTCCAGATATCGCGAAGCCAGCACCATCTGGCTCGCCCACTCGATGTCTTCCTCATCCTGTAGCCGCGCGAGCTCGCGGAAGAACTGCTTGAAGAGGTGATCTATCGGCTCGTCCATCTCTTTGAGCTTGTACGCCAGCTCCAAATCGTTCTGCTCGAACGCCTCGAGCATGGCCTCAAGAACACGGTGAACGAGGTTGCCCTGGGCACGGATCAGGTCGTACAGGGTTCTCGGCCCCTTGCGTTGTGCGGTGCGTCGCGCAGCCTTGGCGATGTTCACGCCGAGATCGCCCATGCGCTCCATGTGCATGCTGATGTGCGCGAGCGAGTACAGCAGCCGCAGGTCGCGTGCGACCGGAAACTGCGTCGCGATGGTCTCGAGCGTTCGCTCCTCGAGAGCAAGACATCTCTCGTCGATGACGTCGTCGCTGGCTATGACCCGCTCGGCCAGCTCTACATCCGCCTCCACGAGTGACGTCGTGGCATCCCTGGTCATCTCTATCACCAGCCGTGCGATATCGATGACCTCGGCTTTGATCGCCTTGAGTTCCTTGCGGTAGCCCTCGCGCATCTTGATCGTGATCTCCTCCGTAGGGCACGTGAACCGTGCAGCCATTATAGTCCCGAGTACCGGGCCGGGGTTCGCCCTTCCGACGCCGCGCTAGCCGAACCTGCCGGTGATGTAGTCCTCAGTGCGACGGTCCTGCGGGCTGGTGAATATCTCGGCAGTCCGGCCGAATTCGATCAGTTCGGCGGCCTCCCCCTGCTTCTCTTGCAGGAAGAACGCTGTCTCCTGACTGACACGTGCCGCCTGCTGCATGTTGTGCGTCACGATGATGATCGTGACCGAGCTCTTGAGCTCATCCATCAGGTCCTCGACCTTCTGGACGCTCGTCGGGTCGATCGCCGAGCACGGCTCGTCCATCAGAAGCACGTCGGGCTGGACAGCGAGCACGCGCGCTATGCACAGGCGCTGTTGCTGCCCCCCCGAGAGTGTCAGCCCACCACGCTCCATGATGTCCTTGACCTCTTTCCAGAGATTGGCGCGTGTCAGGGCCTGCTCCACCACCTCGTCCAGCTCGCCCCTCTTCTTCATGCCGTGCAGGCGCGGACCGAACGCCACGTTGTCGTAGATCGACATCGGGAAGGGGTTCGGTTGCTGGAAGATCATGCCCACGCGCCTACGGAGATCCACCGGGTCGACCCCCGGACCGTAGATGTCGGCATCATCGAGCGTGATCCTGCCCTCCGTTCGCGTTCCAGGGATCAGATCGTTCATCCGGTTGAGACAGCGCAGGAAGGTCGACTTCCCGCAACCGGATGGTCCGATGAATGCCGTCACGGCGTTGTCGCGTATATCGATGCTGATGCCCGTCAACGCGTGGAAGTCGCCGTAGAAGAACTCCAGGTCGCGCACTGTGAACTTCGGCTTGTCGGCCGATTCGACCGGATTGGACACGGCGTTCGTCTCGTTCATCGGTGTCATCCCTGAAGTCTCCTGTTCCGGCGCGAAAGCCACCGTGCACTCATGTTGAAGCCCAAGACCATGACCATCAACAGCAACGCCGTTCCGTAGGCTGCGTCCATGTTGATGCCCTCCATGGCCAGCGTGTAGAGGTGAACCGTCATGGATCGGCCCGAATCCAGAGGTGAGAGCGGCAAGTATACCGCCTGGCCCATGGTGAAGATGACGACCGCCGTCTCGCCGACCGCCCGGCCCATCGCCAGTATGAGACCGGTAAGGATACGCGGGAATGCCGATGGGAGCACGATCCTGCTCACCGTCTGCCACTTGCTGGCGCCTAGCCCGTAGGAACCCCAACGTATGTAGCGCGGCACCGAGCGGATCGCTTCCTCTGTCGCACGCATGACGATCGGGAGCATGAGGAACGACAGAGCAAGAGCGCCGGAGAGTACCGAAAACCCGATGTCGAGCGCCTCCACGAAGAATGCCAGGCCGAACAGGCCCATCACGATCGACGGAACGCTGGCGAGCGTGTCGGCAGCGAACCTTATCGCGTCCACCAATCGTCCCTGCACCGCATACTCGGCAAGGTAGACAGCTGCCATGACTGCTATCGGCGTCACGATCAGCATCGACAGGCCTGTCACGTAGATCGTCGCCACTATCGTCGGCCCTATTCCGCCTTCGAAGTTCACCCCGTGTGGCTTCGTGAAGATGAATTCGGGTGTGATCTGGCCGATCCCGCGGACGAACACGTACACGATCACAGCGCCAAGCACGACCACGGTGGTCATCCCGCAGGCCCAGAGTACCCCGATGGCGATCCTGTTCGTCCAACGCTTGCCCATAACTCTACGACCGCCGCTCGTTCATGCCGGACAGCGTGCGCACAAGCGCCACCAGGCCCATTGAGACAAGGAACAATATCGCGGCCAGACCGAACAGCGCACTTCTGTGCGTACCCGATGCGTAGCTCATGTCGATGACGATCTGGCTTGTCAGAGTAGCGATGGGCTCGCCCACGCCCTTGAAGAACTGCGTCGCGTTGCCGGCCAGCATGACCACTGCCATCGTCTCGCCTATCGCTCGGCCCATCCCGAGAATCGTCGCGTCTATGATGCCGATCTTGGCGGCCGGCAGTAGCACCTTGTAGATCGTCTGCCAGGTAGTGGCGCCCATCGCGTAGCTGGCGTGTCGAATGCCGGGCGGAACCGACCGCAACGCATCTTCGGTGAGCGTGGAGATCGTCGGCACGATCATCACCGCGAGGATCACCGCTGCGGTCAGTGAACCGAAGCCCATCGTCCCGGTGAGCTGTGCGACCATCGGCCGCACGATGACCAGACCGAAGAAGCCGAACACCACCGACGGCACTCCCGCAAGCATCTCGATCGCCGGCCGCACTGTCGAGCGCATACGTGGCGATGCGATCTCAGATAGGAAGACGGCAGCCCCCACCGCCAGCGGGGTGCCCATCAAGAGCGCACCGATCGTCACCACCAGCGTCCCGGTGACCAGCGGCAATATGCCGAACTGGCCTGCGGTCGAAGACCACTCGGAGCCTGTGAGGAACGCCACGATACCGGGGTCGCCGATGACCGGCCATCCACGCACCCCGACGAAGACGAAGATCAGGGCCACCCCCGCTACGGCCGCCACCGCACAGATCAGGAACAGGGTTCTCAGAAGCGCCTCGCGCAGGTACGTACCTCGCGACATCATCTTCAGAGTGCCGCCGAACTTCCCGGTCGGGGTATCAGGATGCTCATGTGACTCAGTCACCGTGAGCCTCCTTCGCAGTTATGGGAATGAAACCTGCCTCTCGCACGATCGTGTCCTGTACCTCCGGAGACAACACGAAGTCGATGTACCCTCGCGCGTCCTTCGAGGGTGGGCCCTTGGTGAAGAAGTGCAGCACCCGCTGGATGTCGTACGTACCGGCCACCACGGCCGCCTCCGACGGCTCGACGCCATCGATCGAGAGGGCCCGCACGTCATCGGTCACGAAACCTAGCGAGATGTACCCGACTGCATACTCCACTTCGGACACAACCGCACGGACCTGCCCGGTACCGGGCAGCACGACGGCACCGTTGTCGAACCGCATGTCGCCCATCACCATCTTCGCGAAGGCCTCACGCGTCCCCGATGCCTCGTCGCGATTGACGAGGCCGATCTGCATGTCGGGCCCACCCACTTCACGCCAGTTGGTGATCTCCCCAGAGAAGATGCCCCGCACTTCCTCGATGGTGAGACCTCTCACCGGGTTGTCGGGGTTCACGATGACCGCGATCGCATCGTAGGCGACCGGCGTGTCGACCAGGCCCAGATCGTTCTCTCCGGCCTTCAGCTCACGCGACGAGGTCCCTATGTCCGAGGAGCCGTTGGAGACGCTCTCGATGCCAGCCGACGAGCCCATACCCGATACAAGGATCGACGTTCCGTTGCGGGATTCCGTGTACATCTCACCGGCGACCTCGGCTATGGGAAGCAGGGTCGTCGAACCGCTCACGATCACCTCGCTGCGACCCGAGCCTGCGTCACCATCGCAGCCGGCGACCATGGTGCAGACCGCAAGCAGAGTGAGCGCCGCAAGGAGCTTCAGAGTATGACGGCGAGCGCGCCGTGCCGCCCGGTCAGGCCGTTGGCGCGGTACGAATAGAAGCGATCGGTGTTGTGTGCGGTGCAAATGCCCAGGTGCCACTGGCGCCCTCTCGGGACTCCTGATCGCTCGAGATCACTCGCCACGGCCGCCCCGAGATCGAGGTGGGGCGAAACCGCGGTAATCGTAACAAAGGCGCTATCGAAATGCGACAAGCATTCCTGCCCCACCTCATAGCAGCAAGTGCCGATATGGGGACCCACGAAAGCCGAGAGGTCATCCTCCCCGGCAAGTTCGGCCAGCACTCCAGCAGACCGGCCGACTATGCCTGCAGCAACACCCTTCCAGCCCGCGTGCACCACTGCGACCGCAGGAACCGAAGGGCGAACCAGCACAACAGGCACACAGTCTGCGAACAACAGCATGAGCGGCACGCCTTGCTCGCGCGTCCAGAGACCATCCACCCCGGGCAAAGGTGGCCGGACGCCCGTCGCCCTGGCACCTGCCCCGGTAAGCGAACCGGTCACCTCGACGATACTGCTCCCGTGCACCTGCTCGGCCATCGTCAGCCTGTCGCGAAGCACCCCGATCCCTATCGACGCGAGAAGACGCTCCCGCGACGCGTCAACATTCCGGGGATCGTCTCCAACATGCTGGGCCAGATTGAGCGAATCGTACGGCGCTTTGCTAGCCCCGCCCGTACGCTCGGTGAAAGCTATGCCGATGCCGTGGCTCTCGAAGAGGCCGGGGACCGTATGGATCGCAACGCCGTCCCGCACGACTCTCTCGAACACATCTGGCCCCGACCGTCCCTGCATGCGAATCACCTCCTTCATCATGATGCTAGTCAATCCGTCACCGTTCCGTCACACTTCTTGTTGAGCGACGTTCTGTCTCAGCCGTCGCAACAGCGTTATCATCTGGCTGCTCGGCGAAGGGGGGTGACGCGAAATGAAGCGGTCATTTTCACTGTCTGCTGCGCTCATGGTGGGTGCCACCAATCTCCTCCTTGCTGCCCCGGCCATCGCGCAGGACTACAACTACGAGTACACGACAGACGATCCCGCTGCCGTACTCGCAAGTATGGGAATCTGGGCATTCTGCTGCATGATCCCCATGCTGCTGCTCGCAGTCTTCAACATCTGGATGCTGGTCGACGCCATCATGCGCCAGGAGCACGAGTATCCGAACTCGACAGGCAACTCCAAGATCATCTGGATCCTCCTGCTCGTGTTTGTCGGCCTGCTTGCCGCGATCTTCTACTACTTCATGGTCTTCAAGAAGATCAAGCGCGGAAAGGGTGGCCAGGCGCCCACGGCCGGTTCAGGTGGTGGCTACCAGCCGCCTGCTGCACCGCCCGCAGCTCCGCCCCCCGCTCCACCCATGGCACCCCCGGCACCTCCGGCACCACCTGCACCCCCGGCACCTCCGGCACCACCTGCACCCCCGGCGCCTCCGGCACCGCCGGCGCCCCCTATGGGGTAGTCGGACAATGCAAGCTGGAGGACCCGCCACTCGGTAGTGGCGGGTCCTCTTCATTCCCGGACATCACAGGGCGCCACCCGACCGGTGACCTCCCCGGATACGCCGCTGCCGTGTGACGAGCTTCACACTCGCCACACGGCAGCGCACACTCCACGCGACTCCGAGCCGCTAGTCGACCTAGACGTTCCTCTTCTTCAGAAAGGCCGGTATGTCCAACTCCTCGTCATCTGCACTATCCGGCAGATCGAAGGTCGGGATCCGGGGACCTTCGTCCTCTGGGGTGGTCGCGTCGAACTCGATGGTCTCCTGACGACGCTTGCCACCGAAGCCCGTCGCGATGACCGTCACCCGGATCGAATCCATCATCGAATCGTCGATCACGGCGCCGAAGATGATATTGGCATCCGGATGAGCCGCAGCTTGCACGACTTCAGCGGCTTCGTTGACCTCGAACAGGCCCAGGTCGCTGCCGCCGGAGATGGAAAGAAGAACGCCGCTGGCGCCTTCTATGCTCGACTCCAGAAGCGGACTGGCGATCGCAGCCTTGGCAGCCTCATGCGCGCGGTTGTCGCCAGTGGCAACGCCGATACCCATAAGCGCGGTGCCAGCTTCCTTCATGATGGTTCGGACATCCGCGAAGTCCAGGTTGATAAGCCCGGGCACCGTTATCAGGTCCGTGATGCCCTGGCACCCCTGCCGAAGCACGTCATCGGCGATACGGAACGCGTCCAGTATCGACGTCTTCTTCTCGGCCACCTGGAGCAAGCGGTCGTTCGGGATGATTATCAGCGTGTCGACGTGCTCCTTCAGGCGCTTGATGCCTTCCTCGGCCTGGATCGCACGCTTGCGCCCCTCGAAGGCGAAGGGCCTCGTGACGACAGCTACTGTGAGGGCGCCGATCTCCTCCTTGGCGATCTCAGCTATGACCGGCGCGGCGCCTGTACCGGTACCGCCGCCTTCTCCTGCTGTGATGAAGACCATGTCCGCGCCTTGAAGCGCCTCCTTGATCTCGCCACGATTCTCATCGGCGGCCTTGAAGCCCACATCGGGATCGGCCCCAGCACCAAGGCCTTTCGTGAGGCCAACGCCAACATGCACCTTGTAGTCCGCATCGGACATCAGCAGTGCCTGAGCATCCGTGTTGATAGCGATGAACTCGACGCCCTTGACGCCAGCCTCAACCATCCGGTTCACCGCATTGGTACCGCCGCCCCCCACGCCCAACACCTTGATGACCGCGAGGTAATTGGCTCCTGTCTCAAGCATGGCACCCCTCCTGAGCTGCCCATTATCACATCACTCTCAACCTATACTTTACGTTGACTGTCTTTGGGCAAAGGTCAATCTTCACACGAACCTTATACTAAACGCAAGTCCTTTGCAACGGTGAATTTGCCCGGGCGCAAATCGGAGCTGGCGATTGACTACTGTCCGAGTCCACGGGAGATCGGGCGCTCCACCGATCGAACGTCGATGAACACCACCTGCTCCCCCTTATCGCGAAGGATGTCGGCCACCAGCACCGACTTCTCGTCGAGACGCTCGGCTTTGCCGATCATGATCTCCACACTCGAGGCTGTGAGCAGAGCCGTTTCATCTACCGAAGGTGCCGACACCGTTCGAACCACCGCCAGCAACTCATCACTTATGCCCGCGAGAACGGCTAGAGCATTGCGCAGGACCTTGGAGTCGGTCACCACTCCCGGCTCCGCCGCGAAGTCTGGTACGTCACGGACTACCGGCAGCTCCGCTGCACCTCCCGGAGAGCACTCGGACAGTACCCGGCCGCGTTCATCGACAAGCCAGAAGCGCACGCCGGTGTCGACAACAGCGACGGGAACGCGCTCCTCCACGGCGATAGACAGCGTGGACGGGATTCGCCGGGACGCGCTTACGTCCGAGATCCACGGGTCCTTCTTTAGCGCCTCCTCGACCGCGTCCGTGTCGATGCGCAGAAGCGTCACGCCGTCGGGCAGGGCCGCTCTCTCCACGATCTGGTCTGCGGTCAGCCTGCTGTTGCCCGAAACGTCCACACTCTCGATCTCGAAGAGCTGGGATCTCGAGACGCCCACCCAGCCACCCAGCAGCAACGCCGCCACCCCGAGCACGAGAGCTGCTCGCAGCAGCAGTCTGCGGCGCTCCTCCGCCCGCTTGGCTGCACGTTCCGCCTGCTTGGGGCTCATCGTCCGCTTGCTCTTGCCCACTGCGGCACCCGGGCTGCTCTTGCCCTTCCGCGCTGCGTCCCCGGAACGCGCTGCAGGTGTCCGACCCGGAGCAGCCGGACCCTTGGTCTTGCTTTGGGCTGCGACCTGCACGTGCGGGACAGCCGACGCCTTGCGGCTCCTAGTACCCGTGCCGACATGGGTGCGCTTGCGCTGCGTCGAATGCCCCGAGGAACCTGATTTCCGGTGTGAGCTCGATGCCATAGGTATCTCTGACCACCATCTGTATCTTGCGGAGAAGTCCGGCAACATCCGCCGCCGTCGCTCCTCCGTCGTTGACTATGAAGTTCGCATGCACCTCGGAGACTCTTGCACCACCCAGACGGATCCCTTTGAGACCCGCAGCCTCTATGAGGCGACCTGCCGACTCCCCTTCCGGATTGGTGAACACGCTGCCTGCACTGGGAAGCCCGAGGGGCTGCGTCTGTTTCCGCCGCTGCAGGCTCTGCTCCATCTCGTGCCGTATGCGCCCCTTGTCGGACTCCGCAAGACGGAGCAACGCTTCGACTATAACGCCCCGGGCGCCGAGCCCGCTCCTGCGGTAGCCCCAGTCGACGTCGGCTCCGCGGATACGCCGCAGCCCTTGTCCGGGTACGAGAAGCGTCACAGAGTCGACAACCGAGTCCATCCACACGCCACCGGTGCCCGCATTCATGGCGATCGCACCGCCGACTGTACCGGGAATCCCGACAGCGAACTCGATGCCTGCGAGTCCTCTGGAGAAGGCATCTTGAACGACGTACGCCAGAATACAGGAGGCGCCCGCCTTGATGTCAGAGCCTTGGACCGAGTGTGACTTGAACTCCCGTCCGAGGGTGATCACGGCACCGCGATATCCCTCGTCAGAAACCAGCAGATTCGAACCCTTGCCGACCAGCGTCCACGGGATGTCCTCCTCCGAACAGACATCGATCGCTGCAACGAGGTCCGCGAGCGTATCACAGACTACATATAGATCTGCCGGGCCGCCTATCCGAAACGTCGTGTGGCGGACCATCGGCTCCGATCTCTTCACCTCACCGGAGATCGCGCTTCTCAGGCGTTCGTATGCCGATTCTGCGGTCACGATGCATCACCTGTGCAGCGCTCGTTGAGTGCGTGCACCACTTCGCCGGCGATCGTCGTCACATCCCCCGCCCCCATGGTCATCACCAGATCGCCCGGGCGCACTCGCTCGGCGACATACTCGCGGATGTCCCCGCGATGCGGGAAGTACGCAGCCTGAGCGCGAGGGCAGCTGGACAGAAGCGCGTCCAGCACGCTCTTGCCTGACACGCCCGGGATCGGCGCCTCTCCCGCACTGTAGACATCCATCAAGACAACATGGTCTGCGTCACCGAAGGCGTCACCGAAGTCCGCACCCAACGCCGCAGTGCGCGAGTACCTATGGGGCTGGAACACGGCCCAGATCCGCCTGAAGCCGGCGCCGCGTGCGCCGGCGAGAGTCGCTCGAACCTCCGTGGGGTGGTGTGCGTAGTCATCCACGACCGTGACTCCCCCGACTTCGCCCACACGGTCGAACCGACGCCTCACGCCACCGAATCGCCCAAGAGCCTCTGCTGCGCCAGCCGTATCCAGACCAAGGCACCACGCCGCAGCAAGAACACCCGTTGCGTTCAGCACGTTGTGTTCACCTGGAACACCGATCCCGACGGCTACCTCTCCCCCATCAGGGAAGCGGACCACGAATCTCTGACTCACGCCAGCGCCCTTCACGCCAGTGCATCTGACATCCGCATCCTCAGAACGCCCGTAGGTGACCACTCGCGCCCTGGATCGCTCGCGAGCCAATACCGTGAGGCGATCGTCATCGGCGCACACGACGACTGCCCCCGTCGGCTCGGTGCGCTCGATGAACTCACCGAAGGTGGCGACGATCTCCTCGAAGGATCCGTAGTGATCGAGGTGGTCCGCCTCCATGTTCGTTATCACCGCGATGTGCGGCTCCATGAACAGAAACGAGCCGTCACTCTCGTCGGCCTCGACTACGTAGTAACCTCCGCTGCCGCACCGCGCGTTGGCTCCCATGTCGTTGAGCTCGCCCCCGATGAGGAAGGTGGGGTCCAGGCCTATATCGTCCAGCACCTTGGCAAGCATGGAGCTGGTCGTAGTCTTGCCGTGAGTCCCGGCCACACACAGCGTGCGGTCCTCACCCGCGAGATGCGCGAGCATCTTCGCACGAGGCCAAACAGGGATTCCGCGCTCGATGGCCGCGACCAGCTCCGGATTCGACTCGGGGATGGCCGACGACACCACCACCACCTCGGGGTCGCCGAGATTCTCGGCCGCATGTCCGATGGACACCCGCACGCCCACTTCCTCGAGCGCAGTCGCGTATCGAGATGCCTTGAGGTCAGAGCCGGTGACGGTCATCCCGCGGTCATGAAGGACCCGGGCAAGCCCGCTCACCCCAGCTCCGCCGATTCCTATGAAGTGCGCGTAAGCGGTGTGGGTCACCGCGACTCCTCTCCCTTACTGCCACTCTCGGTGACCAGCGCCGCTACGCGCTGCGCTGCGTCACGCCTGCCGAGAGCCGCTGATGCCGCTGCCATGTCCCTCTGCCGCCCGGGATCGGCGACTACTCGCATGACCGAATCCCGAAAGCGTTCGGTGTCCAGTTCGGCATCACAGACCACTTCAGCGCCACCCGACTGCGCCACGGCCCGCGCGTTGAGCGTCTGGTGGTCATCCGTTGCATACGGGTACGGCACAAGCACCGCCGCGCGCCCGACAGCCGTGATCTCCGCTATCGAAGTTGCTCCCGCGCGCGCGACCACTACGTCGGCCGCAGCGATCGCATCGCCCATCGCATCGATGTAGTCCACGACCCTGTACCTCGCCCCGTCACCGCCGAGTGCACTTGTCACTCGTTCGGCCACCGAAGCGGCCTCAATCCTACCTGCCGAGTGAACCACCTGCAACGACGGTATCCCCATGAGAGTCGGTGCAAGCGACACGAACGCATCGTTGATGTGACGCGCGCCCCTGCTCCCGCCGAACACGAGCAAGACGACGGCATCAGCGTCGATGCCGAGTGCCGCTCGGCCTCTCGCGCGATCGGCCGACAGCACTTCAGGCCTCACCGGATTGCCGGTTAGCACAGCCCGTTCCGGCCGCGCCAGATGATAGATCGAGCCTTCGTAAGTGACTCCCACTGCCCGGGCCCAGCGCGACAGAACCCGGTTCGCGAGACCCGGGACTGAGTTCTGTTCGTGCAACACCAGGGGCACGCCCTTGGCGGCAGCAGCGAGTCCCACAGGCAGGGACACGTATCCGCCGAACCCGAGAACCACATCGGCCGACAGCCCCCGCAACAACGAGGCTGCCCGCAAGGTCGACGCCGCTATCACTGCAGCCGATGTCACCAACGACAGCGGATGGGAGCGATCGAACCCGCGAGCGCGAAGGCCGTGGAACGCTATCCCGGCTTCCTCGGCCAGCTTCGCTTCGAGACCATCAGGTGTACCGACGAAATGGACTTCATGCCCCTCGGCGACCAGTAGAGCGGCCACCGTCAGCGCGGGGTAGATGTGGCCGGCCGTCCCGCCGCCACTCAACAGTATTCGCACGTTCCGACCCCCTGGTCTTCGTCGGGCGTACCAGCCTGACCCGGGCACCCCCACTGTTGCGGGACACCGCAAGTATGAGGCCGACGCAGGCCAGTGTCAGCGTCAATGATGAACCACCTGCGCTGACGAAAGGAAGCGGGATGCCCGTGATGGGCATAAGCCCTGTCACAGCAGCCATGTTCATCAGCGCCTGGACCACGATCATGGCCGTGAGTCCGCCCGCAAGCAATCGCCCGAAGGGATCCTTACACTCGAGCGCGATCCGTGTGCCCGCGTATGCGAACAGAGCGAACGCGATCACCACCGCAAGGGTTCCCACCAAGCCCAGCTCCTCGCCTATGACGGCGAAGATGAAGTCGGTGTGCGCGGCCGGCAGGTAGAAGAACTTCTGCCGTGACAGGCCCGACCCCACCCCGAACAGACCGCCCGAACCGAACGCGTAGAGCGACTGGATGATCTGGTAGCCCGTATCGCTCGGGTCGGCCCACGGGTTGATGAAGGATGTCACGCGCTCCATTCTGTAACCCGCGATAAGTACCATCAGCGCCGCCAAAGGAGTCCCTGCCAGCACCGTGAGTCCAAGCCAGCGTCCCCGTACTCCGCCCAGCCACAGCAACAGAGCGACCGAGAACAGCAGCGACATCGTCGTCCCCATGTCGGGCTGGAGCATTATCAGAAGAACCATCGGGCCGAGCACGACTCCGAGGCGCTGCAGCAGCACCTTCCACCCGATCTCCTTGCGCCGCCACTGCACCAGCAAGAACGCCACCACCAGGATGCAGCCGAGCTTGGCGAATTCCGACGGCTGTATGTAGACGGGTCCCAGTTCGATTGACCGCGTGGCGCCCCATTTCCCCACCCCCATAGCCTGCACGAGTATCAGGCCGAAGAGAGATACGCCCCACAGTCCCCACGCCACCATTCCCGGATGGAGTCGCACCGTGCCCCGCCTCTTGCGACCGTGCCTGAACTCCCAGTGGGAGAAGAGGTAGAGCACCAGCGCGCCCACCCCTCCGAAGATCAGCTGCTTCTTGAGGTGATATGCGCTGTCTCCGTACTTGACGTAGTCCGAGACCGAGGAGGCCGAGTAGATCATCAGTATCCCGCCGACGACCAGGAAGCATGTGACGCCCAGTAGCAGGTACGCCGAAGGCGTCAGGGAGCTCTTACGCGCCATCTGCCCTATCACCCGCCCCCGCACTCGAGACGAGTTCCTTGAACCGCTCACCCCGCTGCTCGTAGCCGGTGAACTCGTCGAACGACGTGCATCCAGGCGAGAGGAGAACGACCTCTCCGGCGCGAGCCAGATCGCGGGCTGCGTTGAATGCGTCAGTCATTCCCCCGGTCACTACGACCTCTGCACTCGACTCCGAGAAGACCTCGGCGAGTTCGGACGCCGCTTCGCCGAAGAGCACGACGGCGCGTGCGCGGGCAGACACGGACTCGGCCAGCGAGCGCATGTCGACACCCTTGTTGCGCCCGCCGAGCAAGACGATCAGAGACCGCTCGCCGAACGCTGTCAGGGCCTTGACGACGGCATCCGGATTCGTGGCCTTCGAGTCGTTGAAGTACTCCACCCCGTGGACCACACCTGCAGGCTCGAGGCGGTGCTCGATCGGGGAGAATGACTTCAGACCTCGTCGCAGAGCATCCAGGTCCGCACCGGCCGCACGAGCGCAGGCGGCGGCAGCCAGTGCGTTGCTGACGTTGTGATCGCCCCGCAAACCCAGTTCGTCTACGCGCACCAGGACTTGCTCCGAGCCGTTGTCGTCAAGCACGAGCGCTCCGCCACGCAGGTAAGCCCCGCCTTCAGGCATCGTGAAACGGCTGACCCTGCGAACGGTCGCCCCACGCCTTGCAGCCACATCCGCATACGCAGCCGAGCCGGGATCGTCTACGTCCACCACCGCGGTATCGCCTGGCACTTGATTGGCGAACACCTTGCCCTTCTCGGCCGAATACGCCTCCATGGAACCGTGATAGTCGATGTGGTCAGGGGTGATGTTCAGCAACACGGCCACTCTGGGATGGAACTCCTGAGCGTGCACCATCTGGAAGCTGGAGATCTCGGCGACGATAACACCCGCCGCGCCCACGTTCTCAGCGACCGTCACCGCCGCAGGACCGAAGTTCCCCGCCGGCTCTGCCGGTATGCCGCTTTCCCGCAGCAGATGGGTCACCAACGCTGTAGTGGTGGTCTTGCCGTTCGTCCCTGTTACCGCGATCCATGGCGCAGCCGAAATCCGATAGGCGAGCTCTACCTCGGAGATGATCGGCACTCCCAAAGACAGCGCCGCAGCCATCAGGCCTGACTGTGGCCTGATTCCCGGGGAAGCGACCACCAGGTCCGCCGAGGGAAGAGCCTCGGTACCGAGACGCACATCGGCCCCCATCTCGCGCAACCTAGAGGCACGCGCCTCGAGCCGGCTGTCGCGAGAGGAATCGACGACACTGACCAGGACTTGCGAACCCCCTGCAGCCCGCCTCAGAGCCCACTCGGCGACCGCCTCTCCCGAAGTCCCCAGGCCCAGTACCAGCAGATGCCCGCTGAACTCGAACACCACTAGTTGCCCGCCTTCGAAACGAACCACAGGGCGAATCCCGCGCCTGCCATGATGCCGGTCACGATCCAGAAACGCACCATGACCTTGGTCTCGCTCCAGCCCTTCATCTCGAAATGGTGGTGCACGGGCGCCATTCGGAATATGCGCTTGCCGGTAAGCTTGAACGAGGCGATCTGCAGGATCACCGACAGGCCCTCGGCCACGTAGATGCCCCCCAGCAGCGGCGAGAGCAACTCCGTCTTCGTGACCACGGCAAGCGTCGCGATCGCGGCACCGAGACCGAGTGATCCCGTGTCGCCCATGAAGATGTCGGCAGGATAGCTGTTGTACCACAGGAACCCGAGGCAGGCGCCTGCGACCGTTGCCGAGAGCAGCGCCAGTTCCAGGTTGTCCTGCTGGAACGCTATGGCCGCGAACACCAGCATAACGATCATGATCGTACCGGCCGCCAGGCCGTCGAGTCCGTCGGTGAGGTTCACGGTGTTGGAGAACGAGATGACCATGAAGAAGACCAGCCCGAGATAGAGCCACGGGAAGTCCAGCGTCCAACCTCCGATAGTGAACGTGGATGTGAGAGCGCCAAGGTCGATCGTGCCCAAAAGTGGCACCGTCACCACAGGCTCGATGTGGGTCCAGTTGACGGCCATGACGCCTATCCCGAAAGCGATGACCGCCTGCCCGATTATCTTGGCCTTCGCGGTCAGGCCGAGGGAGCGCTCCTTGACCACCTTCGCGTAGTCGTCGACGAAGCCCAACAGACCGCAGCCCAGCAGCGCCACCAGCACCACGATTCCCTTGCGCCCGATCTCACCGAGTGTGAGATAGACGAACGCGACCACCAGGACGATGAGAACGCCACCCATCGTCGGAGTACCCTGCTTCACCAGATGCCCCTGAGGGCCGTCCGCGCGCACCTGTTGCCCGATGTTCCGGAAGCGCAGCAAGCGGATCCACAGTGGGAACAGGAGGCCTGCAAGCACCAGCGCCAGAACAGCAGCAAGGAACACCTGGTATGTCGGGTAGCGACTTATTTCAGGCAGAAGGTTGAACACGAGGTTCTATCATCCCTTCGACTACGCTCTCGAGACCCATGACGCGTGATGCCTTCACCAGCACGGTATCACCCGGTCGGGCGACGTCGTCCAGCACTTCGGACGCTTCGTCCGGCGTCACGCATGGCCGTACCACCGAGGCGTCCATGCCTGCGGCCATAGCACCTTCGGCTATCCGCCTGCCGCACTCGCCGACCGTAAGGAGGATATCCGTTCCAGACGACGCGATCTCCTCGCCCAGCTGGAAGTGCGCCAACTCCGTCAGCGACCCCAACTCGGCCATGTCGCCCAGAACCGCTATCCTCCGGCCGCTTGTGGGCACGTCACCAAGCGCCGAGATCGCTGCACGCATCGATGTGGGGTTAGCGTTGTACGCGTCGTTGATGACGGTGAGTCCTGCAGCGCTCTGGAAGGTCTGCATGCGCCACTTAGAGAAGCTTGCAGCCTCCAACCCTCTGACGACGTCCGCCACGGACAGTTCCAGATACAGCCCGACGGCGGCTGCCGCCAGCGCATTGTACACGTTGTGCCGTCCTGGCACGGGCAGACTGACCTCGGCCCTACCCTCTTCGGCAACCAGAGTGAATGTCGGCGTCCCGTCTGGAGCTATCGCCACATCCTCGGCACGAACAACCGCAGAAGGCCCTATGCCATAGCGGGTCACGCCAGCCGCCGCCGAATCGCCGAGCGTATCCGACCACGCGTCGTCACCGTTCAGGAATACGCGCCCGCCTGGCGGGACCGCCCTGACGAGCTCGCCCTTGGCCGACGCGATAGCTTCCTGCGTACCCAGGATCTCCACGTGGCTGACGCCGACATTGGTGATCAGCCCGGCGGTGGGACGAGCGATGGCGCACAGCCGCTCGATCTGACCGGGCCCCCTCATCGCCATCTCCACAACCAGAACCTCGGTCTCGGCGCCCGCATCCATCAGCGTCAGGGGTACGCCAAGCTCGTTGTTGCGGTTCTCGACCGTGGCAACCACCTGCATGCGCGTGGCTAGAACGCTCTTCAGGAAGTCTTTCGTCGTAGTCTTGCCTGTCGATCCTGTGATA
Organism: Coriobacteriia bacterium; assembly: GCA_016926975.1. Taxonomy (GTDB): domain Bacteria; phylum Actinomycetota; class Coriobacteriia; order Anaerosomatales; family Anaerosomataceae; genus UBA6100. The sequence goes on from JAFGNP010000124.1 coordinate 18,043, forward strand.
CCGATCACGGGGCACATCAGCCTGTTGCGGTGCCAAGAACCGAGCGCCTCCAGCGCCTCGCGCGCATCCCCGACGAGCACCAGAGCGCACTCCGGCCGACCACTGCGGCTGAACGCCTCACGGACCGCATCATCGTCCCGCGTTACCAGTATCGCCCGAGCCCCTTCGACAAGTGCGCCATCGATGAAGTCATGTCCGTCGGCACGCTCGCCTTCGAACGCAACGAACGCTGCGCCAGGCTCGACAAGGCGCGAGTCGATGGCGATGCCGTTCACCAACGTGGTCGACGGGCCGACCAGAAGAGTTCCGCCCGTCACCTCAGTCAGCGTCCTCACCGATAGCGTCAGCACAGCGACCTCAACTCCTCACGGGCGACCTCACGGTCGTCGAAGTGTATCGTTTTGTCAGCGAATATCTGATAGTCCTCGTGCCCTTTTCCCGCGATGAGTACCACGTCACCGGGAGCTGCGCGACTGAGTGCAGCCGCTATCCCCGCTCTCCGGTCGACCTCGATGGAGTAGGACACGCCGGTTGGCTTGATCCCGTCCTCTATGGCCAGGATGATTCCGACAGGATCCTCGCTCCTGGGGTTGTCGCTCGTCAGGACCACCTCGTCCGAGCCCTCGGCCGCTGCCGCACCCATGAGCGGCCGCTTCTGGGGATCGCGGTCCCCGCCGCAGCCGAACACGGTGATGATCCTTCCCTGCGCGACCTGCCGCACCGCGGCGATCGCCTTGGCGAGGCTGTCTGGAGTATGGGCATAGTCCACGAGAACCGTGAAAGGCTGACCCTCGTCGATGCGCTCGAGCCTCCCGGGCACCTGGGGTGCGCCCTCAAGACCTGCCACTACGTCTCCGAGGCACACGCCCAGCGCCAGAGCGCACCCGGCAGCCACCAGCGCGTTGCTCACGTTGTAAGCCCCCGCAAGTGGAAGCATCAGACGAGCCCTACCCAACGGGGAGATGAGCGTGAACTCGGTCGACGCGGGTCCCGGCTGCTCCTCGACAGCACGTACGACAGCCGCCGGATCCCGACCGACGGTCCATGCGGCGTTCGTCTCGACCGCAAGGTCGGCGCCCCTGGGGTCGTCCAGGTTCACCACGCCCTCCGCAACATCGGACTCCGTGAACAGCCTGCGCTTCACGGTCCAGTACTCGTCCAACGTCCCGTGGTAGTCGAGATGGTCCTGCGTGAGGTTCGTGAATGCGGCCACGGCAAAGCGGACCGCATCCACCCGGTGCAGGTCGATGGCGTGAGACGATACCTCCATCGACACACTCGACACACCTGCGTCACGCATGCGGGCGAACAGCGCCTGTAGGTCGGCCGACTCGGGAGTCGTCCTTACCGAAGCCAGCCGCTCGCCCGCGATTCGCGTCTCTACGGTGCCGATAAGCCCTGTGACCCGCCCTGCCGCTCGCAAGATGCTGTCCAGCAGGTACGCGGTTGTCGTCTTGCCGTTCGTTCCTGTGATGCCGACAACATCCAGCACAGATGTGGGCTCTCCCTCGAAGCGTGAAGCAGCCAGCGCGAGAGCGCGCCGCGTATCCGGGACGATGACCTGAGGTGCAGACAGAGGCAGCTTCCTCGCACACACGATCGCCGCAGCTCCTCGCGCCACCGCGTCTGCAGCGAAGTCGTGACCGTCATGCTGCAGACCTACGATGCAGAAGAACGCGTCTCCCGGACGCGTCGCATCGGAGCGGTACGTGACGCCGGAGACCGAGATGTCCCCTGCGTCACTGAAGACCGCACCCGTGCGATCGAGCAATTCTGAGAGTCTGGCTTCCGTCACTTGTCCCCACCGCTCGCGAGCCGAGCCATTCTATCATCGGAATCGGTCATGGACTCACCCTCCGGATCCCTGTGGCACGGCTGTTACCACGGCACCCGGCGGGATCTTCAGATGCTCGACGCAGAACTGAGCTACCCGCGAGAAGGTCGGAGCCGCCACCGTCCCGCCCCAGATGGCCCTCGACGGCTCGTCGATGTTCACGATGATCAGCACTCTCGGATCCTCGGCAGGCAAGAAGCCTGAGAACGACGCAACGTACTTCCCGCCTTCATAACCGGGCTGACCGTCGGTTCTCGCTTTCTGCGCCGTTCCTGTCTTCCCTGCCACCTGATAGCCCGCAACGGCGGCGGCGGACCCGGTCCCCTCGTTCACCACGTCGGTCAGAACAAGCCGCATCGAGGCAGCGGTGTCTGCGCTGATCGCCGTTTTCAGCGGCCATTCCATATCCTCTTCCGTCGACTCCGGCGCCGATGCGAGGAAGTGGGGCGTTACCAGATCGCCGCCGTTGGCGATGGCCGACAGGGCCCGTGCCAGCTGCAGGGTCGTGACCGACACACCTTGCCCGAACGGGATTGTTCCGATCGATGAGGACGACCACTGGTCGGGGGAAGGCAGCCACCCCTTCACCTCACCGGGATAATCGACCCCCGTGATCTCCGTCAGCCCGAACCGAGAGAAGTACTCGTAGAGGCCTTCCTCGCCGAGAGCCATCCCCAGCTTGACCGCACCGACGTTCGACGAGTTCGTGACGATGTCCGTCAGTGACCAGACCATGGTGGGGCGATCGTGAGACTCATGGATGGTCCTCCCACCTACCTGGATGGTGGGGGGCAGCTCGAACATGCTGGTGGGTTCGTAAAGCCCGCTGTCGATCACCGCCGCAGCAGTGAGCGACTTGATGGTCGAGCCTGGCTCGTAGGTGTCTGCTACCGGTCGGTTCCTGTACGCATCCTCATCGTAGCCGCCGAAGTCGTTCGGGTTGAACTGAGGCACCGACGCCATCGCGTAGATCTCACCGTTTCGAGGATCCATGACGACTATTGAGCCGGCCTTGGCCCCCCATTCAGTCACGGCTTCGGCTAGAGCGATCTGCGCCTGATACTGGATATCCTTGTCGATGGTCAGAACTATGTCCTGACCGTCCACAGCCTCTTCCTCGAAGGTCACTCCGCCGGGGATGGGCCTGCCCTTGGTGTCACGCTCGCCGATAAGCCTGCCCGGCTCGCCGGCCAGCGTATCGTTGTAGAACAGCTCCAGACCCGAGAGACCCTCGTCGTCCACGCCGACGAAGCCCAGTACCTGGCATGCAAGCTCGTTGCTCGGGTACACGCGCCTCGAGTCCTCAAGGAACCCTAGCCCCTCTATCTCCAGCTCCTGCAACGCCTTGGCGCGCGACACATCGACCTTGCGTGCGATGTACACGAACGTCGTGTCGCGCGACATCTTCTCAAGGTACCCGGCGGCGTCCCCGCCCACCGTGGCCGCTATCGCCGCAGCCGTACCCTCCTTGTCGACTATCGACGAAGGAACCGCATAGATAGTCCGAGCTTCCATCGACTCGGCCAGTACCTCGCCTTCGCGGTCGAGGATGAACCCGCGCTGCGGGCTCAAGACGATGTCACGCGTACGCTGCTCAGCGGCTGCAGCAGCGTACTCCGGTCCGACGATCATCTGTATGTACACCAGGCGACCCGCGACGACCAGCAACGCGATGAGCAGTAAAGCCAGTAGCGACGAAAAGCGCCCCGTACGCGATGGGCGCTTCTTCCCGGCGCTGCTCTTCGAGCGCGCCCCTCTGTCTCGAGGCGCACTCATTGCAGCGAGCCGAGTCCCACATCACCGACCAGCAGGACCTGTGCCTCGCCGGCAGCCAGATCCATGAGCGTTCCAAGGAGGCCGCGCTCGCCTTTCTGCTCGGCAGTAGCGGGCGCGGCCGTTCCCTCAGCAACTGTCATAGCGGCTTCGACCGATGTGTCGCACGAGGACGGAAGCTGCAGATATGCGACCTGCGCAGGCCTTGTCATGTTGAGTGACTGGCAGGCGACCGCCTCGATTCTCGAGGGAGCAGCCAGAGCGCTGCGATCGGCCTCCAGCGACCTGGACATCAGCCGCTCCGCTTTCACCTCTGCGCGCAGCTCCCAGGCGTCGATAGTCGCTTCCGCGGCTCGAGCTGCAAGAGAGACCCTCGCTACTCCTGCAGCGGTCAGCACGATGAGGGAGATGACCGCCACGCGAAAGGCAATAGACGCAGCGTTGGCCGCGTGCGTTCGGGCATGCCGGTTGCCGCCAGGCACCAGCCTGAGCGGAGGCCGCGCCGGTGTGGCGCGTGCTACTTTGTGTGCCGCTGCGCCCACTTCTCCGTGGGCCTCCTTCCCGCTGCTCTCACCGGCACGTCGCCGGAGCCCCTTGGTGCTTACACTCTCTCCGCTACCCTGAGCCTCGCGCTGCGGGCCCTCGGGTTGCGCTCGATCTCCTCGGCGGCCGGGACGACGGGCCGCTTGGTGATGATTCGGAGTACCGGCTCCCCCCCGCACCGGCAGACCGGCAGGTCGGGAGGACATACACACCCCTGCGCGCACTCCGCGAAGACGTCTCGCACTATCCGGTCCTCGAGCGAGTGGTAGCTGATCACTGCAATGCGACCGCCCGGGGCGAGCCACCGGACCGCGCTGCGCAGTCCGCGCTCAAGGATCTCGAGCTCCTGATTCACCTCGATCCGCAGGGCCTGGAAGGTGCGTCGCGCCGGATGGCCTCCGGTCCTTCGTGCCGAGGCCGGTATCGCCGCCTTGATCGCATCCACGAGTTCTCCGGTCGTGGTGAGCGGGTGGGCGCCTCGCGCGGCTACGATGAATGCTGCGATGCGCGAGGCCCACCGCTCCTCGCCGTACTCGCGTATGACTCGCGCGAGTTCGGCCTCGGAGTACGTATTGACGATGTCAGCCGCGGTAGGCTGCGTAGATGAGGTATCCATCCGCATATCCAGCGGAACGTCCTCCTGGTAGGTGAAACCGCGGCCGACATGGTCGAGCTGTGGAGAAGAAACGCCAAGATCGAACAGGAATCCGTCCACGTACGGGATCCGAGCCTCCAGCAGGAGGTCGTCGAGGTTCCCGAAGTTCCCCTTGAGGAGCACGATTGTCGGAAGTTCCTGCTGGCCGAGGCGGAGTGTGTCTGCTGCTGCGGTGAGTGCGGCGTCATCTTGATCGATCCCCACCACGATCCCGGTGGGTGCTACAAGCTGCGCGATCCGCTTCGTATGTCCTGCCCCGCCTAAGGTACAGTCCACGAAGATGGAGCCGTCGTGTAAGGTCAGCTGCTGCGTGACCTCGGCCAGCAAAACTGGGGTGTGCCGGTATTCCATTCTCAAAGAC
>JAFGNP010000125.1 GCA_016926975.1 Coriobacteriia bacterium
CAAGGATCAACCTGGCCCATGCAGCCATCTATCTCTCCCTCGCGCCGAAGAGCAACGCTGCCATCTGCGCCATCGACGAGGCACTGCGTGAAGTGCGGGAAGGCGATGCGCGCACGGTGCCCGATCATTTGCGAGACCGTCACAGGCCTGGCGCCGAGGAGTATCCCAAGTACAAGTACCCGCACGCCTATCCCGGAGCGCAGGTGGAGCAGCAGTATCTTCCGGACGGACTGCAGGGGCGCCGGTACTACCGGCCGGAGCCGGATTCGGCCGGCGAGAACCCTTCGGAATCCGGCCCTGGCGGCGATAGGTCCTGAGCACGCCCTTTGCTACACTGAGCCGGTACCTCTTCCAGCCACGATTCTTGGGGGCAGACGGTGGACGTCGCAGGTGCGCTCGGCATCGCTCTCACCATCATCACGATCGTTCTCGCACTTGCCGCGATCTACGCGGTCTACGTGCTCGTATCGTCTCTGAAGGACCTGCTTTCGGCCGTCGAGGACATCCGGGGACGCCTTGTCCCCTTGCTTGAGAAGGCTGACGTGACCGTAGATGCCGTCAATGCCGAGCTGCTTCGGCTTGATGCCATAGTCACCCAGGCCGAAGAGGTCGGCGACGCCGTCTCGACGGCCAGTGGCATCATCCGCGCACCGGTCAACAGCGCGGCGCAGGGTCTCGCGCGGCTCATTCGTGCGTTTGGCAAGCGATGATGAGACAGGCACGCGCCCGCCTCGAGGAGGATGCATGAGCGAGGATCGCATCACACTCACCGTTCCCGCCAGGAGCGATTACGCGCGCACCGTGCGCATGACTGCTGCTGAACTGGCTGCGCGACTCGGCATGTCGTACGACGAGGTGGACGACGTGCGCATGGCTGCCGAGGAGGCCTTCGTCTACGCGTGCGACTGCGTCGGCGAACAGCCCGAGATCACCTTCATCTTCACCCTTGGCGAGAGTGTGATCTCGGCCGAGGTAGGTCCTCTGCCTGCCGGTCGTCTTTCCGACGAAGCGCATGCTGCCTCGGAGGGATACGCGGAGTTCATCTTGAAGTCGGTATGCGATGAGTTCTCCATAGAGCGTGCGGAAGGATCGTGCACTCTGCGTCTTACCCGACGTGCGGCGGTCACGGGAGACGCCGGTGCCTAGGACGGCGAAACGCCAGGAGCGGCGATTGGTGTGGGACAAGGCCCAGACACGGGAGCTGTTCCTGCACTATCGCGAGCACCAGGACGAGGAGTCGCGCGATCAGCTGATCACCATGTACTTGAATCTGGTGAAGTATCTCGCCAGCCGGTTCCGGAATCGCGGCGAGCCAATCGACGATCTCATCCAGGTGGGGACCATCGGGCTGATCAAGGCGATCGACCGATTCGATACGGACCGCGAGGTCGAGTTCACAACCTACGCGACTCCTACTATCGTCGGCGAGCTGAAGCGCTACTTCCGGGACAAGGGTTGGGCCATCAAAGTACCCCGGCGCCTCCAGGAGCTGTCGTTTCGTGTGAACCAGGCGATCGATGCTTTGACGCAGAACATGCAGAGATCGCCTTCGATCGTCGAGATCGCGCTGTACTTGGATGTCACCACCGAGGATGTTCTTGCGGCTCTCGAAACGTCGGAAGCGTACAACTTCGTGTCTCTTGAGACCGATCGTAACGTGGACGGGAGCGACTCCTTCAGCATCCTCGAGTACATCGGCGAGGACGACCAGCTGATGCTTCTGGTTGACGACCGCACCACTCTGGCCGAGGCGTTGAAGTACCTCACGCCACAGGAGCAGCACGTGCTCTATCTGCGGTTCTTCGAAGGGCTTACACAGACCGAGATAGCGACGACGCTGGGTATCTCGCAGATGCAGGTCTCCCGGCTGCTTCGCAAGACGCTGCGCGTTCTCCGCGATCACATCGTGATGGAGGAGGTCTAGATGTCGGCCGACAAGAGCCGCAGTCACAATCGTTGGACAAGGGCACTCACGATCACCTGGTCACTGGTAGGCATCGGACTGCTCGTTGCCGCGGGGGGTTGGCTGCTGGGCAAGGTGTCGAGCGCGCTCGTCCCGTTCCTGCTGGCCATCGTCATCGTCTACCTCTTCCGTACTCCCGTGGCTATTCTCGAACGCCGGGGAATGAAGCGGGGTCTTGCCGTCGGGCTCTGCTACCTTGTCGGGTTCGTGGTTCTCGGTCTGGTTCTCGGCTTCCTGGTCCCGGCGCTCGTGGAGCAGGTGCGGGAGTTCATCCTCGCGTTCCCCGGCTATTACAGGCAGGCGAGTGCGCTGCTGCTCGATCTGCAGGGGCGCTACGAGGCGCTCGTCATTCCGCCATGGGCAGAGGATGCGATGTCCAACCTGCAAGACACCGTCACCCGTCAGTCGGCCGAGTGGTCGTCGATCCTGGCTCGCGAGATATTCAGCGCCGGGGGATCTGCCATCTCGCTTCTCGGAACGAGCGTCCTGGCTCTTGTCGTCGGCTTCTGGGTGCTCAAGGACCTTCCGGTCATCAACTCAGAGATGTTGCTGCTCGCGGGTCCGGAACGGCGGGAAGAGGTCACGGTCGTCACGGGCAAGGTGTCCAAGGTACTCGGCGGCTACCTGCGCGGACAGCTGATACTCTCCTCGGCTACGGCGATACTGGTGACCACGGGACTCGCCCTCTTCGGCGTGCCCTACTCGCTGGTGATCGGTCTGCTGGCGGGGGTCTTCAACGTGATCCCGTGGATCGGGCCCGCGCTCACGGCCATCATCGCGGGTATCGCGGCAGCGTTCGTCAGCCCATGGCATATCCTGGCCGGAGTGGGCGTCTGCCTGGCCTCGCAGCAGGTGACCGAGATCTTCGTGCAGCCGCGCGTCATGTCCGAGCAAGTCGACCTGCATCCCCTATTGGTGATATTCTCGCTGCTCGTTGGCGGCACACTGTTCGGTTTCGGAGGGCTCGTACTTGCGATCCCGGTGGCCGCAGTGGCCAAGGGACTGTTCGTCTACTACTTCGAGAAGTCCACCGACTCGAAGCTGACTTCGGAGGATGGCGCGCTATTCCGTTCCCATGCCGAGGAAGAAGACGACGAGTCCTGCCCGGAGACGAAGGACACCTCCCGGGCCGACGTTGCGCAGGACGCTGATGAGCCCAAGCTGTTAGAGGAGAGCTAGCGAGTGAAGTCCTCCGACATCAGAGAGAGCTATCTGTCCTTCTTCGAGAGCAAGGGCAGCAAGAGGCTGCCCAGCAGTTCGCTCGTACCCGATGACCCGTCGTTGCTGCTCACCTCGGCCGGCATGGTGCAGTTCAAGCCGGTCTTCCTTGGGGCGCGCGACATCGGTGTGACGCGAGCTACTACCTGTCAGAAGTGCGCGCGCACGACCGACATCGACATCATCGGGACGACGGGACGCCACCACAGCTTCTTCGAGATGCTCGGCAACTTCAGCTTCGGCGACTACTTCAAAAGCGAGGCGTGCGCGTGGGCGTACGAGTACTCGACGAAGGTGCTCGGGATGGATCCGGAGCGCCTCTGGTTCTCTATCTACGAGGACGATGACGAGGCAGAGGCCGTCTGGCGTGACGAGGTGGGCGTTCCGCAGGAGCGGATCGTGCGGATGGGGGCGAAGGACAACTTCTGGTCCGCTGGCGCCACCGGCC
>JAFGNP010000126.1 GCA_016926975.1 Coriobacteriia bacterium
CTGAGAGTTCGCCGCCTGGGCGTGGTCACGCCTGGTGAAGCGGAGGAAGGCTCCGGCTTGAACGGCGAAGCGGCGGCCCGTGAGGCGGTCGTAGGGAACAGGGCCGATCGGCCCGCAGGAGTTGAGACATATGCGACTGGACAAGCTGACGGTGAAGGCGCAGGAGGCGCTTCAGGCGGCGCAAGGTATCGCCGATGACGCTTCCTCGCAGGTGATCGAACCCGAACACCTTCTGAAGGCGCTGCTCGACGCCGCTGAGGGCATCGTGCGGCCGATCGTGCAGAAGGTAGGCGCCGATCCCGACGCGGTGGAGGCCGAAGTGAATTCGGCCATCGCAGCCATGCCGAAGGTGAGCGGCGGTGGCGTGCAGGGTCCGGCAGGTGTCGGACCGCGCATGAACACGGTGCTCGGTGACGCCTTCAAGAACGCCGAGAAGCTCAAGGACGCGTACGTCTCCACCGAGCACCTGCTCGTGGCGATCGCGGACGACAAGGGCGAGGCGGGGCGGATACTGGAGCGCGCGGGCGTGAGCGCGAAGCGGCTTCTCGAGGCGCTAGAGGAACTGCGCGCCGGCGCGCGCGTCACGGACCAGAACCCCGAGGCGCAGTTCCAGGCGCTGGAGCGGTTCTCCCGCAACCTGACCGCCGCAGCGCGAGAGGGCAAGCTCGACCCGGTGATCGGCAGGACCGAGGAGATCCGGCGCGTCATCCAGGTGCTGTCGCGCCGGACGAAGAACAACCCGGTGCTGATCGGCGAGCCGGGTACCGGCAAGACCGCCATCGTCGAGGGCCTCGCCCAACGCATCGTCGACGGCGACGTGCCGTCCACCCTCAAGGACAAGGATGTGGTGGCGCTCGACCTCGGCGCGATGGTGGCCGGCGCCAAGTATCGCGGCGAATTCGAGGACCGCCTGAAGGCAGTGCTCCGCGAGATCGAGCAGGCCGAAGGCAAGCTCATCCTCTTCATCGACGAGCTTCATACACTGGTGGGGGCAGGCGCCGCCGAGGGCTCGATGGACGCGAGCAACATGCTCAAACCGGCGCTCGCTCGCGGCGAACTTCACGCCATCGGCGCCACCACACTCGACGAGTACCGCGAGCACATCGAGAAGGACGCCGCGCTCGAGCGGCGCTTCCAGCCGGTGTTCGTGGGCGAGCCGAGCGTGGAGGACACGATCGCGATCCTCCGCGGCCTGAAGGAGCGCTACGAGGTGCACCACGGCGTGCGCATAGCCGACGGCGCCATCGTGGCCGCGGCCACGCTCTCGGACCGCTACATCGCCGACCGCTTCCTGCCCGACAAGGCGATCGACCTCATCGACGAGGCCGCTTCGCGCTTGCGCATAGAAATCGATTCGATGCCCGAGGAGATAGACCGGCTCGACCGCCAGCTCCGTCAGCTCCAGATCGAGGAACAGGCGCTTACCAAGGAGAAGGACGAAGCCTCTGCCGAGCGCCTCGACGCGCTCCGCGCTGAGATGGCCGCGCTGACCGAGGAGATGTCCGGGCTCAAGGCGCGTTGGGAGAGCGAGAAGACCGTCATCACCGACGTGCAGCGCCTGAAAGCTGAGCTCGATGAAGCGAAGCTCGACGGCGAGCGTGCCGAGCGCGAGGGCGACTTGCAGCGCGCAGCCGAGCTGCGCTACGGGCGGCTGCCGCAGTTGGAGGCGCAACTCGCCGAGGCTGACACTCGCTTGAAGGACCTGCAGGCGGGCGCCGGCATGCTTCGCGAGGAGGTTACCGAGTCCGAGATTGCCGAGGTAGTGGGCACGTGGACCGGCATCCCGGTCTCGCGCCTGATGCAGGGCGAGATGGCCAAGCTCGCCACTCTCGAGGAGCACCTGCACGAGCGAGTAGTCGGCCAGGACGAGGCGGTCTCGGCGGTGGCCGGTGCCATCCGGCGTTCGCGCGCGGGTCTCTCGGACCCAGACCGGCCGATCGGCAGTTTCCTGTTCCTCGGCCCGACCGGCGTGGGCAAAACCGAGCTCGCCAAGACGCTTGCGGCGTTCCTCTTCGACGACGAGCGCGCGATGGTGCGCATCGACATGAGCGAGTACATGGAGAAGTTCAGCGTGCAGCGGTTGATCGGCGCGCCTCCGGGCTATGTCGGCTACGAGGAGGGCGGCCAGCTCACAGAGGCCGTGCGTCGGCGTCCGTACAGCGTCATCCTGCTCGACGAGATCGAGAAGGCGCACCCGGACGTGTTCAACGTGCTGCTGCAGGTGCTCGACGACGGGCGTCTGACCGACGGCCAGGGCCGGGTGGTCAGCTTCAAGAACGCGATCGTCGTCATGACGAGCAACGTGGGCAGCCAGTACATCTCGGAGTTCGCCAAGAGCGGCGACGAGACGTCGATGCGCGCGATGCTCGATGAGGCTCTGCGTGCCACGTTCCGCCCCGAGTTCCTCAATCGCGTCGACGATGTGGTGGTTTTCCACTCGCTGTCGATGGAGCAGCTCGCTGCAATCGTTGAGTTGCAGCTGGCTCTGGTTCGCGATCGTCTGGCCGAACGCAAGATCTCGCTCGAAGTGACTCCGGCGGCAGCCGAACGCATCGCGCTGGACGGGTTCGATCCCGTGTACGGTGCGCGTCCCCTGAAGCGAATCATCCAGCGCGAGGTCGTGGACCGCGTCGCGCGCGAGCTGATCGAGGGCCGCGTGAGCGATGGGGGCTCGGTCGCGATCGACATCGTCGACGACGAGCTCGCCGTGCGCAGCGTGGGGCACGCATGAGGATGTGGATGGTGGATCCGGTGACGATGTGTGACCGACATCTGCTCGGTGAGCACGTGGAGATCCACATGCTCGCGGGAACGCTCGCTCGGCACAGGTCGATCGACGGCTTCATCGCCAAAGGACTGCTCGAGCCCGCGGCGATGGCCGAGCGGCACGCCAGGCTCGTGGAGGAGATGGGGCGTCGCGGGTTCGCTCACCGCTCGCCGCTACCCAAAAGCGACCTGGGGTACCTGAGCCCCGAGGCGCGTGAGGCGCGGGTCGACACGGCGGTCTCGGCGACCGAGCTCGCACGCAGGTGCGAGCGGTGCCGCGAGAGGTCCGTGCGGTAGAGGTATCAGGCGGCGCCGTCGCGGAACGCCATGCGCGGCGGTGTCCGAGAGACAGTGGAGGTGATGATCATGGCGATCGTACGGTGGGACCCGTTCGGCGAAGCGCTGCGTATGCAGCGCGACATGGATCGCATCTTCGCCCGGCTCGGTCAGGCCGAGGCCGCAGGGGAGAGCGTTGCCTGGATGCCGAAAATCGACGTCAAGCGCACCGGTGATGATGTCACCGTGCACGCGGAGCTGCCGGGCATCGACCCGGCTGACGTCGATATCGAGCTAACGGACAACGTGCTCACCATCCGCGGCGAGCGGAAGTGCGAGGAAGAGAAGGAGGATGAGGGCTGGCTCGTTCGGGAGAGCAGCTACGGCTCGTTCGAACGTTCGCTTACCATCCCCGAGGGTGTGGATCCGGCCGCCATCCGGGCATCTTACAAGGACGGCATCCTTGAGGTGTACGTCCCGAAGGCGCTCGAGGCCACCCGGCCGAAGACCACGAAGATTGAGGTCGACAAGAGCTGACAGGACTCCGGTACGCGCGGGCGCGATGTTGACCGGGCGAGAAGCAGACAAGGGCTCCGGCATCTGCCGGAGCCCTTGCGCGTCGAGTATCTGAGACTCCAAGCAGCCGCTTACCGACCCATCGACACCGTATAGCTGATAGCGCGGCGCATAATAGCGCACTCCATTGCATACTGTCCCACGAATGTCTCATTTGCGTGTTGTCTGGGGGCCAGGGCATGAGGACTTCTTCGAACGTGCACGGCTGGGTCGTGGCGATGGCCGGGCTCGGCATCAACCTCGCACTCGGTGTGCTCTACTCGTGGAGCATGATTGCGAAGTCCCTGACTGCCGACTGGGGATGGAGTGCCGGCAAGGCCAGCTTGCCGTACGCGATCGCTTGCGGCGTATTCGCGATCTCGATGGTCTTCGCAGGCCGCGCTCAGGACCGCCTCGGCCCTCGTTGGGTCGCGGCGCTAGGTGGCGTCCTCGTCGGATGCGGGATGATCATCGCCAGCCTCGCGACGAAGTCGAATTC
>JAFGNP010000127.1 GCA_016926975.1 Coriobacteriia bacterium
CCGCCGTCGCTGGTCGTGCCGCCGGTGCCGCCGCTCGTGCCGCCGGTGCCGCCGGTCGAGGTGCCACCACCAGGGGTCGTGGCTTCGCCGCCAACGGTCGAGGTGCCGCCGCCGGTTGTCGTGCCGCCAGAGCCTCCTTGCGGCATCGTCGCTGTCCCGCCGCTGTCAGAGACCTCTGAATTCTCGGCAGAGCAGGCGAACATCAACCCGCTGCTGAGCGCGGTGAGACGACCAAGCTTCGAGACACTTCGCAACGACATCACAGGCATTCGTCCTGCCCTCCTGTTAGCATCCCATATGCCCGCGGCGATCCTGGACAATCAGTTCGGGCGGGCGATGTGGAGCGGCCCCGAGAGTCCGCAGTCTCGACGTGCGCGAGCGCTCTTCTCCCTGTCTTGGAGAAGGGCGCTCCGAAGGTGCCGTCGTCGCTCCCGGCAGGGTGGCGAAAGCCGCAGCACACGTCCTGGTTCTCATGGAAATCTCCCGAGACCGAGTTCTTCGCGTTTGAGCCTGACCTTGGGCTAGATCTCGGTCAACCGCGTGCTTTTGTGCACCTCCTAGGTGGATTGGAACAGCTGGGTTGAACCGTGCCGCTCCAGACAAGCGTTGCTCCTGATGCTGTGAAGGCGTGGCCTTCGTCTTGGGCGCATGAGCGCGGAGGTTGATGCGGGACGGCCTGGGTGACATGGGTGTCGATGGCCGTGAGACCGTTGGTGTGGAGTGGGCGTCCGCGGATGGGTATCGAGGCCTCGCGGACTCCCATCGCGCTTCACCCGAAGCGCTCGCCGATCGAGTCCGTCGGGCATGCGAGCGAAGTTGACGCTGGAACTGTTATCGGACACCCTGGGATGCGATGCAGCGGCGAAGAATGGGCGCTGGAACTAGAATTTTCTTGCGCGCTCGCATTCCACGGAGGTCTCCATGAAATCGAACTTCCTGTCCGTGTTCTCTGTGGCACTGATGGTTGTGGGGGCGGGCTGCTCATCCAATTCGGATGGCTCCAGCGAGACGGATGGTGCTTCGGGTTCGGGCGGCACCAGCAGCGCGGGGGGATCCACCTCGAGCGGCGGCTGGGGCGCCGACGAAGGCACCGGGGGCACAGCTGGCTCTGGCGGAGCACAGCAGAGCGGTGGGGCGCGAAGCACCGACGGTACGACCGGCGGCGCCGGTGGTAGTGCGACAGGTAGCACCGGTGGCGGCGTGACAGGCGGCAGCGGTGATAGCGCGACAGGCGGCACCGGTGGCAGAACGCTGGACGGCACCGGCGGCACTGCGACGGGTGGCAGCACAGGTGTAGAACCGCCAGCTGGGGGCCATGCAACCGGAGGGAGCACCGGCGGCGTTGGGACCGGCGGTGCCTCCGCTGGCGATGGCGGCACGCAAAGCGGCGAGGCGGCAGCATGCACGATCGAAGCGAACGGATACACCTTCGATGCGCTGGAGCTCGGATCAGCCAGCGGCGAGCCTGTCCTGCTGTTGCACGGTTTCCCCGATACGTCACTGGAGTGGACCGGCCTGATGCCGGTGTTGTCGGAAAGCGGCTACCATTGCCTCGCGCCGGACCAGCGCGGGTACAGCCCCGGTGCGCGCCCGACCGAAGTGGACGCCTACGCGTATGAGGAGCTCGTCGCGGATGCGTTTGCATTCGGTAGCGAGCTCGGCGATCGGTTTCACGTGGTCGGTCACGATTGGGGTGCGAACGTGGGATGGCTCATGCTCCAGAAGGATCCTTCGAAGATCGCCTCATTCACCGCGATATCGATACCGCACTACGGCGTTTGGGCGCGCTCGGTCTACGACGACCCAGAGATGTCTGGCTATCTTGGGATGCTCAATACCTGGATGACGCCGGGCGATGGCGAAGCTTTTTGGACAGAGCAATCGATGAGGAGCATGTGGAAAGCGAAGCCTGCCGACCTGACCGAGGCAACCATCGCGCACATGATGGAGCCGGGCGCCATGACAGCGGCGCTGAACTGGTACCGGGCATCGGATGGCCACAAGAGTGTGATCGAGGACTACGATCTCTGGGAGGTGACTGTACCCACGCTGCTCATCCACGGCAGTACAGACCTCGGAGAACGCTCAGTGACAGATACTGAACCACTCATGAAGGGCCCCTATCGCGTCGTGAGACCGAAAGGCGGTCACTTCATCGTCGACGAGCAACCGGAGGTTGTGGCCGCGGAGACGCTCGCGCACTTGCAGGCATATCCTATCCAATGACATGGAACGGTCCTTCAAGCCGTTCGCGTCGCACGTCTCGAAGAGGCGGTCGAGCGCCGGCTCGATGACCGACCGCTCCCACTCTTCGAGTCCAATAGGCTCGTCTTCTCTCGAAGCGCCTCTAGCTCCGTGCGCGCGGCGTCCAGCTGCGTTTGCAGCGCTTCGGCCTTTTCGCGCCAAGGGCAGTGGTGACGATCTTCAGGGGCCACGGTCCTGCTACAAGGGCTGCGAGACGTACCCGTTCCGGCAGAAGAAGAAGCCGTCGCCGTGGGCGACCGCCTGGATTTGCGGATCGCTGCGGGCGGTCTCATCCTTGCTCGCAAGGCGCGGCGATGGCTGAAGGACGCAACATGGCATGGAGGCCCGCCGAGCCTTCGGACGACGATGCCATCGCCCGAATGTGCCTCGCCCTCAACGCCGAGGACCCCGGGGACACTCCCGTTGCAGGCGAGCAGGTTCACAGGACACTCGAGGTGCTGCGGGGTGAACCGGCGCGCGGCAAGACCGTCGTGGCCGAGATCGATGGCCAAGCCGTGGGCTACGCCCTCCTGATCTCGTTCTGGTCGAACGAGCTCGGCGGCGAGGTCTGTATCGTCGACGAGCTGTACATTGTGCCCGCGTTCCGTCGTCGGGGCCTGGCCGGGCAGCTCTTGGATTCTCTGCGCGACAGCGCAGAGCTGTGGCCAGCGACTGCAGTGGCCATCGGGCTCGAGGTCTCGCCGGGAAACACCACCGCACGACGGCTCTTCATTCGGCATGGGTTTGTCGGCGCCAATACCGCCATGCATCTGAGACGGCGCCCGCACGTGGAGGAAGCGACGTGAATCCGGACCACCCCATCTCGCCTCCCGACCAGGGGCCCCGGCTCTACGGCGAGCTCGCGAACTGGTATCCCCTGCTGACGCCGGTCGGCGACTACGCCGAGGAGGCCGCCTTCTACCGGCGCCTGTTCGAGACCCACTGCCAGCGGCTACCCCGAACCTTGCTGGACCTCGGTAGCGGCGGCGGTCACAACGCTGCGCACCTCAAGGCGACGCTCACCTGTACGCTGGTC
>JAFGNP010000128.1 GCA_016926975.1 Coriobacteriia bacterium
GATCGGCGTCCGGGTCTCGATGCTCAGGAGCGGGATCTCGTTCCGCCGCATCTCGTCCTCCATGTCGGTCCATGGGGCGAACACGCGCTCGGCCGCGGTATCATCGCGCTGGTTGAGCGTGTGGTAGAGGATGCGGACTCCGAGATTCGACATGCCGATCTCGTAGGTATCGGGGAACGCGAGGGCGAACTTGACCGCCACCGAGGCATGGTCTTTCACCACGGCGTTGTACTCGCCACCTGTATACCGCGCGGGCTTGGTGACGCGCGGGAGTATCGTATCAAGTCGATCGAACATTCAATATATCACTCCGACGAGTTGCCCGCCGGAGAAGAGATCACTCTGAGAAGGCCCAGGGCCACTGGAATTATACACCTCCATCAGCAGAGTGTCAAATCCGCCCCCGATCAGCTATCTTGCACGGCCGCAGAGCACAAGCTGAATTCCGCGCTTGATCGCACCGAGCCCGTGGTGGTTGTTGATGGCCTGGCGCTTCTCCTGCGGAATCGATCGCCACAGTCGCAATACTCCGTAGGTGAGGCGGAACCGCGCCTCCGCTGCACGACATGCTATGTCCCGAAGACCGCCGGAAACGGGGCGCGACCGGTATTCGTCAATGGTCTGCCGGTAGATATCAGTGAGTTCAACGACTGCCTGGTTCAACCCCGCGCAGGCCCGCAGCTTCGTGCTGACCCGTTCGGCATCTCGGGGATCGTAGCGCTCGATCTGCCGCAGCAAGTTCTCCGGCGTATGTGTTTCCGTGAGAGACTGGAAGCCGAAGTTCAATGGACGCAAGTCTTCGAAGGTCGAGGACGTCACCATCGGCCCTACGCCGCCGAAGTCGCACAATACCACGGCGCACCCCACGGCCATGGCTTCCAGGGCTGCTTTGGCTTTGGCGAAGACGATGTCATACCGGCCCAGAATCTCCTCCGGCCGCTCGACCGAGTTTCCTACTCCGGCGCCGACCACAGATAGCTCTATCCCCGCACTCCTGCATGCTTCGGCAACGGCGGGCAGATACGTATCACTGGCAGCGTAGTTGCTGAAGACAAGCGCGCGCAGGGGCTTTTCGGGCAGAGGAGGGCGCGGCCTGAATCGCTCCAGATCGACGAAGTTGTATAACTGACCGATTCTGTCGCCTGGGGCCCCCAGAGCCCGAAGTCGCTCGACACAGAGCCCGCTGACCCCGAAGTATCTGAGGACGCGGGAGTGAAGCGGAGGCTTGTCGGTCCACCGCGTGTGGGAGTGGCACACGAACAGCGCCGGTACGCCGGGGAAACGAAGCACGGCCGAGAGCGTTTCATGCAGGTGGTGGCCGTGGATGATATCAGGCTGGAAATCAAGCCGATTCAGCGAACTGGTTACCGGGATTCCCTCTAGCGACAGATCCTCGGCGGTTTTCCCCAACCACGATGCATAGACCACCGGAGTGTGTCCCTGGCGGCGCAGCTCAAGAGCGATGTCCCGCACGTAGAGTTCGGTGCCGGAGAGCGAGATCAGGCAGTAGTTGGTGATCAGGACTCGCAAGCCCGAGCCTTCTTTCAGAGTCCGGCGGGTACCAGTGTGTCGAGCCCAATGATACGTCGGGCTTCGGCGGACGTGGCAGGCTCTCTTCCCATTTCTCGTGCGATCCGGGCGATTCTAATGATGAGCTGAGCATTGTCGGTGAGTTGGCTGCGTCCCCGGTCGTAGTGTATGCAGTCCTCGAGCCCGACTCGAACGTGACCTCCCGCCGCGATGGACATGACATTCGCGTCCAACTGATACTGGCCCAGGCCGCCGACTGACCACGTGGCGCCGGCCGGCAGCATACCGACCATATGCCCGAGACCAACCAGGTCCAGGGGAGCAGCGCCAAGCGAACCGAGGATGATGTTGAAGTAGTAGGGAGGGCGCAACACCGATTTCTTGATGAGATAGGAGGCGTAATTGACGAACCCGGCCTCGAATACTTCGATCTCCGGTACTGCTCCCACTGCAAGAATGCGTTCAGCCAGCGCGCGAATCGTATCCGGAGAATTGATGCTGGGCTGGGTGGCGAAGTTCATGGAGCCGATAGTGAGGCTGGCCATATCCGGCCGTGACACCAGCGCGGCAGTCCGCTGCTCGATTCCCCCAACGTGTCTGCCACTCAGAGACACGCATACGATAATATCCCCGCATTCCCGCCGTACGCCGTCCACGATCTCGCAGTAGGTGTCCTCGTCATAGGAGGGCGAGCCATCGGCGGTTCGGGCGTGCAGATGAACGATGGAAGCCCCGGCATCCCTTACACGCCGGGCGCACTCGACAATCTCCGAAGTAGTGATCGGCAGATAGGGCGTGTTGTCCTTGCTTAGGACGCAGCCCGTTATAGCTGCGTTGATGATGAGCTTGTTCGACTCGGTCATAAGCGATCCTCCACCCGCACGGTTCCGACTACTCGCGCCGGATTGCCGAAGACAATCGCATTGTCCGGCACGTCCCTGGTGACGACCGATCCCGCGCCCACCAGCGCGTTCTCTCCGATAGTAACTCCAGGCAAGAGCACGCTGCCACCGCCTACCCTTGACGCACGCAGAATGCGAGGTGCGCTGCGCTCGAAAACAAGGTTCGTTCGCCGATAGGTCACGCGCTTATCGTTCATGGTGATGACGCGCGGACCGCAGAACACTTCATCGTCGATGATAACACCGCGAGTGATGTAACAGGCGCTCTGCAGAGAGACAAGACTGCCGATCGAGACATCACCCTCGATATCGACATAGGAACCGATCGTGCATCCCTGCCCGATCGATGTGGAGGCTCGGATGAGGACGAAGTTACCAATACGTGTGCCTTCACCGACGGTGACATCGGAGTCAATGACACAGTATTGTCCCTGAGTAAACGGCTGCACGGTCGCGCCCATCGTCTGCCTCAGGGAATCATACCACCCGCCGAGGGAGAGTGTCAACGACGGCCGAACGACCGTGTGATGCAGTGACGGCAGGCATCGCATTCGCGATGCCTGCCGTCATTCGTCTGTATGCTGATATACGGCCGTCTACCGGGGGAGGATGTCCCTGGCGAGGATCATCGGGTAGATCACGCCGCCCGTTCCGACTCTGCAGGACACGATGCCCGTGACGATCACAATGTCGTCCTCGTCCACGGAGTCGGGCGTGCCGGCCCAGACCTTGATGCCCTCGTTGGTGGAATCGTCCTCCAGGCCGGATCCATCGTCCAGGTAGAACCCGTCCGAAGTCAGCGCGGTCACCTTGCCCATCACTACGACCAGCAGACCGACGTTGTTCAGGCCATCGCCGCCGGTGATCCCCGGTGTGTAGCTTCCGAACGGCTCGCCGCCGACCGATCTGGCATTGAGCAGGAATGCCTCCACCGTATCCTCAGGGACGCCAGGCACTATCTTGCAGTTGAGCAGAGCCCGCTCGCAGCCGTTCACGAGGCCGAGTCTACCGTACACCTGCACGGTGTAGTCCTGCGCCGGACCGACGGCCGATTCCACGCGGATGCCCGATGCGCGGGGTGTCTCCTGCATGTAGAAGGCAGTCGCGAACTTGGCGCTCACGCTGGCGATCGGGATGGCAACCGGCGTGTTGTTCGCGAAGGTCTTCGCGTGGCCGATGCTCGTCGTGACCTGTGCCACGGTGACTCCGGCGGAGGCCATCGGCAGCGACATCAGGTTCCAGGCGTTCACGGCGCGGACCGAGACATAGTACGTGGACCCCACTGTGAGGCTCAGACCGGTGATCGTGCCGGAAGTCGAAGCGCCTGCGCTCGTCCAGCCCTTGACGTCGAGCAAGCCGGGCGACGTACCTACCGCGTAGTCGTAGCGAGCGATGCTGCTCTCGGGATCCGACGCGGTCCACGATGCCTGGAGGCTCGTGGTCGAGATCGTGTACATGTCATCGGTGACCGAGTTCATCACAGGCGCGGTAGTGTCGGCGGCGGCCTTGAACACCCACTTGGCCGCGTCGGCGCTGACGTACCTGGTATCGAGCGAGAGAGTCGTCAGCTCGACATATCCGGCGGTTCCTGCCAGGAACGGCAGATCCTGACCGATCAGGAACCATCCGCCCTGGTTCGCCTGGGTGGAATTCTGGTTCTGAACGCTTGTGACGTCACCACCGTTGTAGTACACCTTGTAGGGCGCCGCGTCGTTGCGGTTGGTGCCCTTCTGGTAGAACGCGTAGACATCATACGTCCCGGCATTCGGCAGAGTCGGTGTCCAGCGACACTTTCTGGTGATGCCGGACTCGGTGAGCGACCCATCTCCCGCGCGGTACAGGTAGTTGGTCCCGATCTTCGGCACCTCGGCGACAGAGCCGACCGACCAGGTGTTTCCGCCCGGAGACGTGTTGGTCCACCCGGGATCAAGGTTGTCAATGATGACATCAGGCGTCGTGGAGGATGTCGTAAAGACGGCATCCGTCGTCTGAGCGCTTCCGTAGGCGTTCGCGCTCACGCACTGATAATGGTACGGCGTCGAGGCCGTCAGGCCGGTGATCGTCACGGAATGCGACGTCGTGCTCGAGTTGGGGTCAACGGCCTGACTGCCGTAGCCGGCGTCGAGGCCGTAGTTGACAAGACCAGTGCTCAGGGCGTTCGTGGTCCACGAGATCGTAGCCGTCGTCTGAGTGGTAGTGACCGTCGGGCCGCCGGTGATGGTCGGAGGACCGAAGGTGGTGAACGTGCAGTCGTTAGACGTGGACGTACCGTTCGCATTGGCGGAGAGGACCCTGTAATGATAGGTCGTATTCTGCGCCAGCCCGGAGAGCGCCACCGAGTGAGATGTCACCGGAGTGCTGTCAAGCGGAGTCAGCGTCCCGTACGAGGTGGTCAGGCCACACTCCACCTGGCTCGATGAGGCCAGGTCTGTCGTCCACGTGATCGTGGCAGCACTATTGGTCACGCCTGTGGCCTGGACGTTCGATATTATCGGAGTGGGATCGGACTCGGACAGCGTTACGTCGGTAACGTACATATTTCCCGTCACCGCTCCGATGGCCACGGTCACCGGGACCTGAACGTTCGGATATCCCGACTTGCTGATCGTAAGCGTGTAAGGCCCGGGAGTGAGGTCGATGAACGCAAAGAACCCTGTGCCATCGCAGAGCATCGAGCGGCTTTCGGTGCCCGTGATGCTCGCCGTCGCTCCGTCCGCCCATGCGCCGCCGGTGTAGGTCACCGTTCCGCTGATATGTCCCTTGGTGGGATTCGTCTTCCAGGGCATGACGGGAATGCTGTCCGGCGTCGGCGTCACCTGCGACACCAGTAGCGGCTCCCACGCATCCCAGGTGCCGCCCGTCCATGGGACGCGGTACGAGTAGCCGCACCACCCATTGGCGTAGTTCCCGGCGGGCGACGGCGTGCGCGTCATCAGGAGTTCCTCTATTGCATCGTTGATGTCAACATTATGATAGACCCCAACACCGATGATCATGTGCCGGTTGAACTTGCGGTCCTTCTCGAAGTTGATCCACCGCACGTAGTCGTCCGGCAGCAGCGCCAGATCGTAATAGGTCATCGGGATGCCCATGTCCACGATGCCTTCCTCCATCCAGGAGTCCCAGTCTGAGTAGACGTCGTAGTACGGTCGAGTGGCCTGGAACGCGGCCCTGGTCGAGGCCGTCGGGGACGGGTTCCACGTGACGAACGAGCCCGATAACATTACACTCGGCTTGACCGCCTGCACCTTGGCGTAGACCCGGCGAACCAGCGCCGTAACCTGATCGCGGCGCCACTGCTTCCACTGCTCGTTCGTGGAGGCGGGCTGTCCCGTGAGGCCGTAGCGCGCATTGTAGCGGGCGACGCTGGTCGGATTGTACCCCTCGGTGTTGCCCTGGAAGCGGATGTAGTCGTAGTGTACCCCATCAATGTCGAAGTTGACCGCGAGGTCGAGGCACACGTCGGTCAGGTACTCGAGACACTTCGGATGACCGGGGTCGAAAGCTCCGCCGTCAACCTCCGCGCCCGACGAGTTGCGCGTGGGCCAGTAGTTGTCGAGGTTGGTGAGGCTCCCGGTCGGCGTATCGTTGTGAAGGTTGTAGACCACGCCTCCTGCAGTTCGGAACGGAACGATCCAGCAGTGGACCTCGATGCGCTGCTTGCCGCCGGTGGTATCGTGCGCGGCGTCAATCATCGCCTGAAGAGCATTGAAGTCGGCAGGGCTCAGGCCGGAGAAGTACGGCTCTCCCAGCCCGGATGGATAGCAGACATCCGAGCGACGACGCACCTGCACGACGACCATGTTGCAGTTCGCCTCTCGGATGTCGCCCTTTTGCGTCGCGCTGCCTACGACTCCCAGCAGCTTGTCTACCTCGGTCTGGTTCAGGAACCCCGGGCCCCATGCGTCCACCCACCATGCTCTGTACTCGTCCGCGCGGGCAGTGCACGCGCAGCACACGACAAGCGCCATAACGATGAGACACATGGAGACTCGCATCAGCGATCCGCTCGTGGTCATTTGTTTCGGCCCCTCAAATCGTATTCGGAGTCGGACGACAGTGAACCCGCAGCATCGCTGATCGGATTCCGGCTCAAGCGCCATCCTGAGCCGTGATTGCCTGATCTCCTGCTTTGATTCTACGTCATGTTCGGCATTCAGTCAAGGTCATCGGCAACAATCAGGTACAAATACCAGGTTTGCAGAGTGGCAGAAAGGGCGATGGAGATAATCTCCATCGCCCTCGCGTTTTTCGCCATGTGTACGGGATACATCTGCGCTACTCGACGCCTTCGAGTTCGCCGACCTTGAGGTCGATGTCCGAGCGCTCTTCGATGCGCTCGATCTTGCCGTCACGGATCCAGACGACTCGGTCGGAGACGTCGATCATCTTGAGGTCGTGGGTGGCGGAGATGACGGTGACGCCGCGCTCCTTGTTGAGCTCTTTCAGTAGAAGGATGATGTCCTTGCCGGTCTTCAGGTCGAGGTTACCGGTCGGCTCGTCGGCGAGGATGATCGCGGGGTCGTTCGCGAACGATCGGGCGATGGCGACGCGCTGCTGCTGCCCACCGGAGAGCTCGGTCGGCTTGTGGAAAAGTCGCGGTCCGAGGCCGACCATCTTGAGCAGCTCGACGCCCTTGTCATTCGCCTCCTCGGTCGGAGTGCCGGCGAAGATCATCGGCAGGGTGACGTTCTCGAGCGCGGTCATGACGGGGATCAGGTTGAACGTCTGGAATATGTAGCCGATAGTCCGGCAGCGCAGGTAAGCGAGTTCGTGCGCGTCGAGCTGGGCCATATCGACGTCGTTGATAAAGACCGAGCCCTCGGTGGGCTTGTCGAGCCCTCCGATCATATTGAAGAGCGTCGACTTCCCTGAGCCAGACGGGCCCATGATCGACACGTATTCGCCGCGGACGATGTCGAGGTGCACGCCATCGAGCGCGCGCAGGGTCTGATCGCCCATCGTGAATTCCTTGGCTACATCTTTGGTTCTGACTACATATTCGTTTGCAGGCATGTTCTCACCTTGTTATGAGTTCTCAGTTGTCAGTTGTCAGTCAGAGTCCGGACTGAAAACTGATGACTGATAACTGATAACTAAACTCAGCTTGTTATGAGTTCTCAGTTGTCAGTTGTCAGTCAGAGTCCGGACTGAAAACTGATGACTGATAACTGATAACTAGATTTCCACCCTCAGTGCCATGGCGGGCGGCATTTTGGCCGCTCGGATGGCGGGCGCTATCGTCGCGATCATCGTGAGAGTTACCCCTACGAGCATCGCGAACCCGAGCGTGCCCAGGATCGGAAGAATCCCGACCTTGCCGATCACCGCCGCTCCGTGACCGCTCATCGCCAGGAGCACGATGACCCCCGCGCCGACCAACCAGCCGAAGAACGACGCGATGACCCCGAGCAGCCCGGATTCCAGAATGAACAACTCCACGACGAAGCTGTCGAGCGCCCCGAGGCATTTCATCGTCCCGATCTCCTTGTAGCGCTCGGTCACCGACATCAGCATCGAATTGGTGATGCCGACCGTGCACACGAGCAGCGACATGATGACGAGCCACAACTGACGGTTCTGAGCGGCCTCGAGCGCCTTCGCATCCATCGTGGCATCCGGTATCTGCGCCTGAATCAGCGTCGTCGTGAGCACCGACGTGAGGAAGGCGATCCCGAGCATGATCCCACCGGCCGTGATCATCGACCGCCAGAACCTGATCTTGATGCTCCTCAGGCTGATCTCGAACGCCTTCTTCAGCGGCAGTTGGACCTGCCGGCCGACCTTTGCGCTTCCATTGATATTGTTCATTGCCTTCTTCGTATCTTTCGCGGCCGATTCGATGCCGGCTCCGGTTTAGCGGGCTTCGGCGGCATTCGCAATCCGACGAGATGACGCTCGCCGAGCGTCTTCAGATATACGCCGATGGAGGTTTCGCATTCCCTCCGTGTGACCTTGTACTTCTTCGAAACCACGCTGACGATCGCCTCGACGCTGTTCTCGCCGTCGCACAGCTCCCAGACATCGGAGCCGACCTCGTCGAGCACGATCTCCTTCTCGGGTGGCGCGCGGAAGATGAACATGAGCGCACGTGCGAACCGATCCTTGCGCCGGGGAAGGTAGAGGCAGATCTCGCCCTCCTCGTTCCGCTCGAACCGCAC
>JAFGNP010000013.1 GCA_016926975.1 Coriobacteriia bacterium
CTGGGTCAAGAACACCTCCGACGGCGTGTTCGCGCATGCCGAGGGGAACGAGAAGGCCGTCTCCACGTTCGTAGAGGCGATACGCGCGGAGGCACCACCGATGGCAGTGGTCGATTCGGTGACCGCCGACGACGTCAGTCCCGAGGGGCTCACTTCTTTCGAGATCAGGAGTTCTGAGGTGGCCGACGGGGCAATGACCCTGGTCTCCCCGGATATCGCCACCTGCGACGCCTGCCGCGCCGACATGACCGACCCCGAGAACCGGCGCTTCGGCTACCCGTTCACCAACTGCACCAACTGCGGGCCGCGCTTCACCGTCATCGAGGACGTGCCGTACGACCGCCCCCTTACGACGATGCGCGACTTCCCGCTCTGCGACGAGTGCGCCGCCGAGTACGCCGACCCAGCGAATCGCCGCTTCCACGCGCAGCCGAACGCGTGCTTCCGGTGCGGGCCGAGGCTCTACCTCAACGTCGTCGGCGCTAGTCGGTGCGAGGAGGGGGCGCCGTGCTCGGACAGTCCTCGGCGGGGGCCCTCGGCGCCTGCGGAAGCCTCCGGCATCCTCGGCGCCTCCCCCGCCTGCGGAACTGCGCCGGCTACCCCCTCCTCGCACCTCCCGCAAGACACCATTAAAGACGTGAAGTGGACCCTCTCAGCCGAAGCCGTCCCTCGCCCCCATCGCGACGTCGATGCAGAGCGCGAACGGGCGACGGCGATCGTCGCCGAAACGGTGCGCCTCCTGCGCGCGGGAGCGATCGTTGCGGTGAAGGGGCTGGGCGGGTTCCAGCTGGCGTGCGATGCCGCGAACGAAGAGGCTGTGCTCAGGCTGCGCGAGCGCAAGCACCGCTGGGGCAAGCCGCTCGCGGTGATGGCGCCGTCACTTCAGGCCGCCCGCGCGTACTGCGAGATCTCGGCCGAGGAGGAGGCGCTCCTCGCCGGCCCGAGCGCGCCGATCGTGCTGCTGCGGCTCCACGAGGGCCCGGGCGCGGCAGGGGCGCTCGCCCCCTCGCTCGCTCCCGGGCTACGCGAGCTCGGCGTGATGCTGCCGTACACGCCGCTCCACCACCTGCTACTCGACACGTTCGGCGGACCGCTCGTGATGACCTCGGGCAACCGCAGCGACGAGCCGATCGCCACGGGCAACGCCGAGGCGCTCGAGCGGCTGTCCGACATCGCAGACGCGTTCCTCATGCACGACCGCGACATCTGCTCGCGCTACGACGACTCGGTGCTGCGGCACACGCCAGGTGTGGGGACCGAGTACTTCAGGCGGGCACGAGGCTTCGCGCCGTTCCCGCTTGCGGCACCGCATGCGAGCGACGTGGACATCCTCGCCTGCGGGCCGGAGCAGAAGAACACCTTCTGCATGCTCACGGGCGGGCATGCGTTCGTCTCGCAGCACATCGGCGACATGGAGAACGCCGAGACGCTCGAGTCCTTCGAGCGCACGATCGCGCTCTACGAGCGGCTCTTCCGGGTGCGGCCGGAGATCGTGGCGTACGACCTGCACCCCGAGTACCTCTCCACCAAGCACGCACTCTCGCTCGGCCTGCCGGCCATAGGCGTGCAGCACCACCACGCGCACATCGCGAGCGTGCTCGCCGAGCACGGCTTCGAAGGTCGCGCGCTCGGCGTGGCGCTCGACGGCACGGGCTACGGGAGTGACGGCACCATCTGGGGCGGCGAGTGGCTCGCGGCCGACCTCGCAGGCTTCGATCGCGTTGCGCACCTGCGCACGCTGCCGATGCCCGGCGGAGCTGCGGCGATCAGGCGGCCGGCCCGCATGGCGCTCGGCGCTCTTGCCGAGTGCGGGCTGCTCGAGCATCCGGGCGCCGTCCCGCTGCGCTCCCGGCTGATCGAGAACGAGGAGCGCACGCTGCTCGCCATGATCGCGCAGACAGTGAACACGCCACGCACGAGCTCCATGGGGCGGCTGTTCGACGCCGTGGCGGCACTCGCGGGCGTGCGCGATGACGCCCTCTACGAGGGCCAGGCAGCGATCGAGCTCGAGGCGCTGGCCGACCCGTCGGCTGAAGGCGCCTACGCTTTCGCTATCGCCGAAGGAACGGGCGGCGCGCTGGTGGTGGACCCGGCGCCGGTGCTTGCGGCGGTGCTCGATGACATTGCGGCGGGCGCGGACGTACGGGTGATCTCGATGCGCTTCCACAGCGCGGTGGTGGCAGCGGTGGTGGACGTGTGCGCGCAGCTCGCGCCGGTGCTCGGCCTCTCGCACGTGGCGCTCGCGGGCGGGGTCTTCATGAACCGCCTCGTGGTGCGCGGCGCTGTCCTCGGCCTGCGTGAGGCGGGGCTCACGCCACTCACCCATCTGCGCCTGCCCACCAACGACGGCGGCATCTCCTTCGGACAGGCAGCCGTCGCGTGGGCGCGCCGGCACGAGATGTGACCCACTACAGCCGCGGGTACTCCTGATCGATCGCTGCCAGCATCTCGTTCAATCGCGGCAGAAGCACGGGCACATCCGTGCGCACGGTGTCGATCACCATCTGATCCGCCAGTCCGAAGTAGTAGTGCGCGACCACGTTGCGCATGCCGACGATGCGCGACCAGTCGACATCCGGATATCGCTCCTTCCACCCATCAGGCACGTTGTTGGCAGCCTCGCCGAGGATCATGAACTGATACAGGACAGCACCCCGCGTTGTCGTGCTCTCAGCCACGAGTGCCTCATCGCTGATACCGCGAGAGAACACCATGATTTGCTCGCAGGCGCCAATCATATCCTCAAGGTACACACCCGGATCACGCACGCCAGACCCCCACCCTCTCCCGTGATACGTACGGCTGAACGCGTGGACGCAGGGTTGTGAAGCTCCCCGCGTCCGCCTTCCTGCCGAGAATCTCCGTAAGTCGTTCCTGCGACCCGAACACGGTCTCCAGTGTGGGCTCGGCAACCTCCACGATGAGGTCCACGTCGCTCTCCGGCGTCTGCTCGCCCCGCGCGAACGACCCGAACACATCAATGCTCGTGACGCCGAAGCGCTCGTGCAGCTCATCCGCGTGCGCGCGGATGCGCGCGATGACTTCGCCGAGGTCACGCACGGGAACCACCACCTCCGTCGGCCGATCGAGCACCGCGGAGCCGTACGCCGCTGACGCCTCAGCGGCGAGCAGCGGCTGCTCACCCACACTCACTCCGAGCGCATCGGCCACTCGCGAAAGCCTCCCGAGCGAGACACAGAGGTAGCGCTCCTTCTCCCAGCGGGCGATCTGCTGCTGATGCACGCCCACCAGCTCCGCCAATTCGCGCTGCGATAGCCCACGCGCAAGGCGGGCCGAGATGAGCTGTGCGCCGATGTCTACGAGCGGTGTCATAGGCGAAGAATACAACTATATCGTTGTCATGACAACCAAATCGTTGTTCACCACACACAGCTTGCAGAAGGCCGCACGTTGCTTGTTGGCGCGTGTCAGAGCGGTGGAGTACACTTCGTGATGCGCTCGTTTGTCCCAGGTTCGTAGCATTTCGGAGTGTGGCGGGCTTGCTAGGATAAGCGAAAGCGTAAGGCTCCGCCCCGTCGGCATTTGTCGGCGGGGCGTCCTTTTTCGTTCATGCCCCAGGTGCGTCCGGTTTGCCTATGTCAGAGCCAAGAGGCAATCTGTCATATGTTGGACCGTCTGCCGGTTTGGGGGGAACTGAATGGGGATTCATGTCGGGCTGGACATAGGCATCGCTTCGGTTGGCTGGGCCGTCCTTGATCCCGAAGCGGAGCGCATCGAGGGGCTCGGGGTCCGCACCTTCCCGAAAGCGGAGAATCCTAAGAACGGAGCTTCACTGGCACTCCCCCGCAGGCTCGCACGATCAAGTAGGCGTCGTCTGGCGCGGCAACGGATGCGCATGGAAGCGTTCCGGCAGCTCCTGTTGTCCGCCAACATCCTCGACCCAGAGGAGGTGGCCGACGCATTCGCCCCCCGCGCTGGAGAGGCCACTCCGTACCAGCTGCGCGCAGAAGGCCTGGATCGCCAGCTCACGAAGCGCGAGTGGGCACGAGTTCTGAGTCAGCTTTGCAAGCGACGCGGCTACCGGTCTATGAAGCTGGCGACTCAGTCGCCAGCCGCAAGAAACGAGGAAGGCGCGGTCAAGTCTGCGATTGCCGAGAATGCGTCACATATGTCCGAGCACGGCTATCGAACCTTCGGCGAGATGCTGTGGCTTGATGAGCGATTCCAGGAAGCTCGCCGCAACAAGGGCGACTACAAGGGTGTGGCATCACGCGAGCAGGTGCTCGATGAGATCTCAAGGCTGTTTGCTGCGCAGCGAGCACTGGGGAGCGCGCACGCAAGCCCGGACCTTGAGGAGGCCTACCTCGAGGTCCTGCAGTGGCAAGCGCCCATGCTCGAAGGCGATGCGCTGCGGGCCAAAGTGGGCCGATGTTCGATCGACCGAACGAACCCTCGGGCGCCGCTAGCTTCTCCCACATTCGAGCGCTTCCGTCTCGTGGACAAGCTTCACAACGTGCGCTACACACTCCCGAATTCGGGAACTCGGATGAACCTCACGCCTGACCAACGGCAGGCGGTACTCGGAAAGGCGTTCAGCAAGACCGCCAAGCTGACATACGCCGACGTTCGTAAGCTGTGTGGGATTCCGGCCGAGGCTCGCTTCGTCGGAGTTCGCTACGGGCGAGACGAAAGCGACACGTCGGCAGAAGCGAAGGAGACGCTCCCGCTGCCAAAGGCCTGGCACATGATGCGGCGAGCAGTGGCGAACTGTCCGAAGGGCACGTGGGAGGCGTTGTCCGCCAACATCGAGCTGCTCGATGCGGTGGCCGACACGCTCACGTACTTCAAGCATGATGAGTCTGTGCGGCAGGAGCTCCGAGGGCTTGGATTGTCGCCAGAGCTCACTGACGCATTCGCCGAACTTCGCTTCTCTGGGCACGGCCATCTGTCGAGGCAGACAATCCGGTCCATTCTGCCGCATATGGAAGCAGGACTCCCCTACTCAGAAGCCTGTACGGCGGCCG
Source organism: Coriobacteriia bacterium (assembly GCA_016926975.1). GTDB lineage: Bacteria > Actinomycetota > Coriobacteriia > Anaerosomatales > Anaerosomataceae > UBA6100. The sequence goes on from JAFGNP010000013.1 coordinate 4,986, forward strand.
GCTTCCATCATTCGCAGCGGGCAAACTCACACAAGCGCGCCAAACTGCCACCGATACCCACCGATGATATGCGCAACCCGGTTGTGATCCGCGCACTCACACAGACGCGCAAGGTCCTGAACGCGATCATCGATGCGTACGGTCCGATTGAGGCGCTACACATCGAGTTCGGCCGCGAAGTCGCGCGCTCGTACGACGACCGCCGCAAGATCGAGAAGATGCAGAAGGACAATCGGGCAGTGAACGACTCCGTCCTCGAGGACATCGAGAAAGAGTTTGGAATCGCGAGTCCGCGCCCCCTGGACATCGTGAAGTACAAGCTGTGGAAGGAACAAGGGGGACGCTGCGCCTACAGCGGCACGTACATCGATCCCAGGTGCATGCTCTCCGGTGAGCCCGGCATCGCCGAAGTGGATCACATACTCCCGCACTCTCGCTCCTTCGACGACGGATACATGAACAAGGTGCTCGTCACCGCCACGGAAAACCAGCAGAAGCGCGAGCGGACGCCACACGAGTATCTCGGCGGCGAAGCTGAACGCTGGCACGAATTCGAGGAGCGCGTGGAGTCAATGCACCTGCCGCGTCCCAAGCGCGAGCGACTGCTGCGCAAGGACTTCGACAAGCGCACTTCCGACGAGTTCCGAGACCGCAATCTGCATGACACTCAGTACATCGCGCGCTTCTTCAAGAGCTTCGTCGAGGACAACTTGCAGTTCTCGGGCGATGGCAAGGCACCGGTAATCACGGTGAACGGTCGCGCAACCGCCTACCTGCGGACGGCCTGGCAACTGCAAAAGGTACGCGCTGAGGGAGACCTCCACCACGCGCTGGACGCCGCCGTGATTGCAGCCACCACGCGAAGCATGGTGCAGAGAGTGAGCCGCTTCTTCTCAGTGCGGCCGCTGAGGAACCCCGACGGCATCTACGTGGATGCAAACACGGGGGAGATCGTCGAGGCGAAGCATGTTCCCGAGCCATGGGAGGGCTTCGCCGATCATGTGAGAGAGCGGCTCTCTGTACGCTTCGGGTTGGATCCATTCGGAGAGTTGACACGGCTCGATGGCGAACTGAGGCCGATTCTGGTTAGCAGAATGCCCAACCGCACCGTCCGCGGAGAAGTACACAAGGAAACGGTCAAGCGAATCGAAGGCACTGACGAGCGCGGGCTAATTCGAACCAGCAAGAGGGTGCGGCTGGAAGAACTGACACCTAAGCTCCTCGCGAACATGGTAGGTCGAGCCCAGGACCACGCCCTGTACGAGGCGCTGGCTGCCCGTCTCGCGGCGTTCGATGGAGACGGGGCCAAAGCGTTTGCAGAACCGTTCTACAAGCCGACGCGTGAGGGGCACCGGGCGCCGAAAGTTCGATCGATTCGGATCTACGATGCGCCGTCGAGCGGGGGCACCGACGTCAGGGGCGGATTTGCCGACAATGGCGTCATGGTTCGTACCGACGTCTTCGAGCGCGACGGCAAGTACTACCTGGTGCCGGTATACCTGAAGGATACCGTGTCGAGTGCACTGCCGAACAAGGCGATTGTCGGGGGCAAGCCGGAGAGTCAGTGGCGAGAAATGGATGAGTCATACAGGTTTTCCTTCAGTCTCTCCTTGAATGACCCGATAAGACTCGTGCGGAAGAGTGGGGGCACGGAATCCGCGCTGTCTGGCTATTTCAAAGGCACGAACCGGGCGATCGGGGCAATCGACATCGAAGCCCATGACTGTTCATGGACGAAGCAGAGCCAGGGTGTTGCTCTTCATGTTGTCTCTTTCGAGAAGTACACGATTGACCCGCTCGGCCGCTCAGTCTACCTGGTGAGGCAGGAGAAGCGCTGTGGCTTTTCGGACGGTCGTGATAAGCAATGACGCCGACCTGCACGTACAGCAGGGTCAGCTTGTCGCCATCCAGGAACAGACTGTCTGGATACCCACAGAAGACATAGCGGTTCTCGTAATCGAGAATCCTCGCGTGCGCGTCTCATCTGCGGCCCTTTCGCTCCTTGCCGAGCAGGGGGTCGCAGTTGCCGTGTGCGACAGGAAGCATATGCCAAGCGGGCTGCTGCTTCCGCACTGCCAGTACAGCCGCCAACTTGCCGTGACCCGACGGCAGCTCAGCCTGTCACTGCCACAGAAGAAACGACTTTGGCAACGACTCGTGCGATTCAAGATTGAAAACCAGGCCGCTTGTCTGGATGCTCTTGGTCTCGACGGCTCTGACAGACTGCGAGGGTATGCAGCATCCGTTCAATCGGGCGATGCGTCTGGTATGGAGGCTGCCGCGGCGCGCCTGTACTTCAGGCGGTTGATCCCGGACGCAACGCGCCGAGCCCCAGAGGGCCCAGGTGCCTCACTAGACTATGGGTACGCGATTCTCCGGGCAGCGGTCGCCCGTTCACTTGTTGGACACGGTTTCTATACTCCAGTAGGCCTACACCACGACAGTCAGTTGAATGCCTTCAATCTGGCAGATGACCTACTGGAACCGTTCAGGCCCTTCGCCGACCTCATCGCGATAGGGCAAGAAGCAGACGCATCACAGCGAGAAGGACGTCAAGCCTTGGTTTCAACGCTTCAGATGCCGTGCCTGGTGGATGACAAGGAACACTCCGTTCTAACTGCCATCGATGCGGCAACGGCTAGTCTGGCGCGAGCGCAAGCCGAGACCGATCACACCCTCCTAGTGCTGCCGCGGATCATAGTCTCAGCCGAAATCTCGGCGACCCTACTGGAGTAGTCAGGTGAAACTTATGAGGCTGATCGTCCTGTTCGACTTGCCCGTTCGGACCAAACCGGACAAGAGGGCCTACCAGCAGTTTCACAAGTTCCTGATCTCCGACGGCTACGTGATGATGCAGTTGTCGGTATATACTCGAATCACCAACGGACTCGACGGAGTGCAGAAACATCTGGCGCGACTGAAGGCAAACTTGCCTTCAAAGGGAAGCGTTAGGGCGATGACTGTCACCGAGAAGCAGTACGAGTCCATGTTGTTCCTGGTCGGCAAGCCGACTGCACAGGAGAAAACGGTGGCCTCTCAGCTCCAGATTTGGCTATGAAGAACGGATTCTCAACGACCGCAACGAGAAAGAGCGCTGCTCAGCAGCGCTCTTTCTGTCCCACTAGCGTAGCACTTCGGAGTGTGGCGGGGAGCTAAGAC
>JAFGNP010000014.1 GCA_016926975.1 Coriobacteriia bacterium
AGGAACTCCTCGATCTCGCGCGGGTAGATGTTCTCGCCGCCGCGGATGATCATGTCCTTGATGCGGCCGGTGATGCGGTAGTAGCCGCTTTCGTCGACGGTGCCGACATCGCCCGAGTGCAGCCAGCCGTCCTCGTCGACAGCGGCAGCGGTAGCCTCGGGCATCTTGTAGTAGCCCTTCATGACGTTGTAGCCGCGGCAGAGGAACTCGCCCGGAACGCCCGGCGCGCAGTCCTCGCCTGTGTCCGGGTCCACCACGCGCACCTCGATCTGGTCGTGACGCGTGCCCACGGTCTCGCACTTGCGCTCGAGCGTGTCGTCGACTGTCGTCTGCATGAACACGGGCGAAGCTTCGGTGAGCCCGTAGCAGATGGTCATCTCGGAAGCGTGCATGCGATCGATCACCTGACGCATCGTCTCTATCGGACACGGCGATCCGGCCATTATCCCCGTGCGGAGGCTCGTCAGGTCGAACATGTCGAACATAGGGTGGTTCAGCTCGGCGATGAACATGGTCGGCACGCCGTACAGGGCGGTGGCGCGCTCCTTCTGTACGGCCGCCAGCACCAGAACCGGATCGAAGCTCTCCACCATCACGGCAGTAGAGGCATGGGTGAGGATGGCCATGATGCCGAGCACGATGCCGAAACAGTGGAACAGTGGCACAGGTAGGCAGACGCGATCGTCTTCCGTGAGGTTCTGCCGCTCCCCGATGTAGACCGTTGTTCAAGACATTGCGGCTGGTCAGCATCACGCCCTTGGGGAATCCGGTCGTTCCTGACGTGTACTGCATGTTTATGGTGTCATCCGCTTCCAGCGAAGCGGTGACAGCGCGCAATCCGTCGTCAGCCATGTTTTCTCCGAGCACGAGCAGCTCGGGCATCGAGTAGAACCCGCGGTGCTTCTCCGGCCCCATGTAGATGAGCGACTTCAGTCTCGGGAACCTGCCTGAGTCCAGATTGCCACGTTCCTGCGTGGAGGCCTCGGGCACGAGTTCTCGAACGATGTCGACGTAGTTGACATCACGGAACGCGTCAATGATCGCGAGCGCCTTCATGTCCGACTGTTCGAGAACGTACGCGAGTTCGTGCGCCTTGTAGACCGGGTTGACGGTCACCAGGACCGCACCGATCTTGGAGGTGGCGAACGCCAGCGTCAGCCAGTCCGGCACATTGCGGGCCCACACACCCACATGGTCGCCCTTGCCGATACCGATCGCCATCAGGCCCTTGGCCAACTGGTCGACGCGGGTGTTGAACTGGGAGTATGTCCAGCGCAGATCGCGGTCCGGGTAGACGATGAAGTCGTGTTCCGGATGGGCCGCGACGACTCGCTCGAAGTACCGCCCGATGGGCAGGTCTGTGTGCAGTTCCACGGTCGCCGCCCTACGCCGGAGCGTAGACGACGGCGATGATGCGAGCTGAAGCCCCGTCCGAAGCACGCACCTGATGCGGCACGATCGAGTCGTAGTAGATGCTGTCGCCCTCGGCCAGAGTGTATGTCTCCTTGCCATACTCCACCTCGAGCGCGCCCTTCAGGCAGTAGAGGAACTCCTCGCCCTCATGGGACGACAGCTTGTGCTGGCCGGCCGATGCCGGTTGCACGTCGACCAAGAACGGCTCCATGTGCCTCGCCGATTTGCCCGCAGCCAGCGAGAAGAACCCCAACACGCCCGCGTCGCTGACGGTCTCCAGGTCGCGCAGTCGGGAGACCACCTCGGCATCATCGCGCCGCGTCACGATCGGCCCCAGCTCGGTCTCATCGTCCAGGAGCGTGCCGAGCCTCACACCCAGAGCGCGTGTGAGCTTCATGAGCGGGGCGAGGGAGGGAGCAAACTCCCCGCTCTCCAGTCGCTCGATCGTCACGGCGTCGCACCCACTGCGCTCAGCGAGATCGTCGACCGAAGGGCCGAGAGACTCGCGCAGCGTTGTGATCTTGCTGCCGATACGGTTGGCAGTGGTCATGCAGCGCCCCTTCCTCATGACGGGCCGCCCCGGTGCGTGGCGGTATACGCGCATGATACCGAAAGGAACGCGGGCGCAACGGACGAACCGGCTGCTACTGTCGAGCCCCGAGTACGAATGACGTGAGGAACGGCCAGCCCTCGACCGTGAGACAGACGGTGCTGTTCGCGAATCCCAGCACGTACCAATCATCTGCGGACGGACTTGTGACCAACGGCGGCATGAACACCGTGCGCCCGTGCGGTTGCAGTTCGCTGACGAGGCAGCCCGCGATCACATTGGACAGCTCGCCTAGCGCGTCGTGCGCCCAGTTCAGGGCGACCTCATCGTCTCCGTCCGCGCCGAAAGCCCTGCATGCGAGCTGCCTGCACAAGCCCAACGGAGCAGCCACCGACACGACGCCCGTCACCGCCCCACTCACACCCGTGCTTCCAAGCAGGAAGTCATCTGCGGCCAGGTCGAACCGGTACTCGGATGGCTCGACGGACAGCCGAGCGAACTCCCCAAGAACCTCGCACGATACGTGCTCGATGGTCTGAAGCAGACGCCCGTCGGACGGCATGTTCGGCAGACTCGCCATGACGTCGCGGACTTGCTGCGGCGTGAAAGGATGCCGCAGCAGGGCAGATACGCCGAGCTCCTCCAGCTCGGACAGCGGACCTCGGAGGTCTTCGCTGGTCACTGCCACAACGGGGATCCCGGCGGTCTCGCGCGAACTGCGCATGCGCACGATGAGATCGCGATCGTCGGCCATGGACATTCGGAAATCGGCCAGAACCACATCGATCCAGGACTCGCCCAGGACCCTGAGCGCCTCGCCGCTGTTAGCGGCCTCGTACACCGAGTCGATGGGAAGCTCCGCCATGCGCATCGTACGTGCGATGTCGCTCCTGACGATGTCCGAACCCTCCACGACAAGAACATTGATGCACATACGTGCGCTCCCCGCATCGCAGTTACTAAACGATGTAA
>JAFGNP010000015.1 GCA_016926975.1 Coriobacteriia bacterium
ATCGACCCCAAGCGCATCGAGCTGAACCTGTACAACGGGGTGCCCCACCTGTACGTACCGGTGGTGACCGAGGCGAAGGAGGCCGCCTCCGCACTGCACTGGGCAGTAGGGGAGATGGAAGCCCGGCTCAAGAAGCTGCAGAAGCTCGGCGTGCGGAACATCGCGCAGTACAACGCCACGGTGCACGCAGGCAACGCTCCAGAGGGTGCCGAAGAACTGCCCTACCTGGTGATCATCATCGACGAGCTCGCAGACCTGATGATGGCGGCCGCCAAGGAAGTCGAGGACTCGATCTGCCGAATCGCCCAACTCGCGCGCGCTGCGGGCATACACCTGATCGTCGCCACGCAGCGCCCTTCCACCGATATCATCACGGGGCTTATAAAGACCAACATAACCAACCGCATCGCCTTTGCCGTCTCCTCCGGCATAGACAGCCGCGTGATCCTCGACCAGACCGGAGCCGAGAAGCTGGTGGGTCTCGGCGACATGCTCTTCACCACCCCAGCATGGCCCAAACCCAAGCGCATCCAGGGCGCATACGTTTCCGAAGAGGAGATCAACGCCGTCGTCGCTCACGTGAAGGCGCAGGCCGAGCCCGACTACCACGAGGAGATACTCCACCTCAAGGTCACAGGAACAACCGGCACGCTCGAGAGCGCCGAGGACGACGACCCTCTCTTGTGGGAAGCTGCCGACATCGTGCTCACCAGCGGCATGGGGTCGACCTCTCTCCTGCAACGCCGCCTGAAGGTCGGCTATGCTCGAGCCGGACGGATCATGGACATGCTCGAGATGAAGGGGATCGTCGGCCAGCCTGACGGCAGCCGACCGCGCGAGGTACTGGTCGATCTCGAAGAGCTCGAGTCGATGAAGCTATACGAGCGCCAGGAGAGTGCCGATGAGGACTGACTTCATCCTGCCGAACGATACGGGGACCTGAGATGCCACTAGGCAACACCCTCGCCAGATTGCGCCGCGAGCGCGGCAAGACCCTTGCCGAGGTGGAGGCCGCGACGAAGATCATGGGCCGAATGCTCTCCGCACTCGAGAACGAGCGATGGGACGAGCTGCCTGCGAAGGTCTACGTCAAGGGCTACATTCAGAACTACGCCGACTTCCTCGGCGTGGACGCTGCGCCGCTTCTCGAAGAGTACGCTCATGACACGGGCATGCACGCGCAGCTCCCCGAGCGCCCCCATCTCAAGCACATCCCGGAGCAGACAGTGGTGCCCCACAGGCTGGACGTCCACGCGATCCCGACGGGGGCCTGGAAGGCGATCGCGGCAGCGGTAGTGGTGGTCGCACTGCTCGTCTGGGGAATCTCCGCCCTGGTCGGCCGCGATGATACTCCGCCGCCTATCCCTGTCGGGAGTACTCCCGCATCCGATTCGGCATCCTCCGTCACTGAGGTCGGGGAGACCGGCTCCGCAGCCACTGCCCCCGCTTCCGGTGAGCCGTTCACGCTCAAGATAGATGTCGCTGAGGGCCAGTCTTCGTGGTTGCAGGTCACCGTGGACTCTCTCCTGGCGTACGATGGCACGCTCCCGGGTGGCCAGTCCAAGCAGTGGACGGTCACCAGTGACGCCGTGATCCGAGTAGGGAAGCCTGCGGCGGTCACGATCACGCGCGATGATCGGCCCGTCGAGATACCGGCCGCTACCGACGGCATCGCCGAGGTCACCGTCACCGCAGCTGCGGACTGAAGTCAGATTCACCGACCAGGAGGACTCATGGCCAAGGAACAGAGTTTCGATGTCGTTTCCCAGGTAGACATGCAGGAGGTCGACAACGCAGTCCAACAGGCCGTCAAGGAGCTGTTGCAGCGGTACGATCTCAAGGACAGCGGATCGACCATCTCCCTGGATCGAACTGCTGCGGCCATCACGATCTCGGCCCCGAGCGACTTCGTGCTCGGACAGGTCAAGGACGTACTCTCCACAAAGCTCGTGCGTCGCAACATCGATCTGCAAGCCATCTTGTGGGGCAAGATCGAAGCGGCTTCCGGCGGTTCGTCGCGCACCGTCGGCACGATCGTCAACGGGATCGAGGCGGAAATCGCTCGCAAGATCAACAAGGAGATACGCGACGAGAAGTTCAAGGCAAAGGTGCAGATCGAGGGCGACAAGTTGCGCGTGTTCAGCGCCAGCCGCGACGAACTGCAGTCGGTCATAGGCTTTCTCAAGGAGCGCGACTACGGCATACCTCTGCAATTCGTGAACTACCGGTAGGACGCCGTGTCGGAGTCTCCAGCTATCGCTTTCATCACACTCGGCTGCCCTAAGAACGAGGTGGACTCGGACCGCATGGCCGCCGCCGTGCAGGCGTCCGCCTTCCGGTTGGTCACCGATCCGGACGAGGCCGACGTCGTCGTGCTGAACACATGCTCCTTCATCCAACCTGCGACCGAGGAGTCCATCGCCGGGGCATTCGCCCTGGCCGGCGAGTGGCGGCCTGCTCGCCCCGGGCGCAAGCTCGTGATCGCCGGCTGCATGGTATCGCGATACGGAAGCGACCTCACCGAAGCACTGCCAGAGGCCGACGCGTTTCTCGCGGTGGCCGACGAACCTTCCCTGACATCCCTGCTCGAGAGCCTCACCGGTGTGAGCGCTGAGTCACACACACCCGCGCTGCGCACATCGCCCGGACCCACCACCTACCTCAAGGTGAGCGAGGGCTGTGACAGGCGATGCTCCTACTGCACGATACCGTCCATCCGGGGTCCCTTCGTCTCCACGCCACCTGACGAGTTGTTCGCCGAAGCGCTCTTCCTTGTAGAGGCCGGTGCGCGGGAGATCGTACTCGTCGGCCAGGACGTCGCCAGCTACGGGCAGGACCTGGCTGACGACATAGACCTCTCAGGGTTGGTCGCACGTCTCGACACCATCGAGGGGGACTTCCGCATCCGGCTGATGTACCTCCAGCCGGACGGGGTCAACGACCGGCTCCTCGAGACTATCTCTCGCAGCGCACACGTATGCCACTACCTCGACATACCGCTCCAGCACACTTCGGCGCCCGTACTGCAGGCCATGGGCAGAACCGGCGACGCGGACCGGCACATGGCCATGCTCGACCGTATCCGCCTGGACTTGCCGGACGTGGTCCTTCGAACCACCGTGATAGCCGGCTTCCCGGGCGAGACCGACGATCAGGCCGCCGAGCTCGAGGCGTTTCTTGCCGAAGCGGCATTCGACTACGTGGGCGTGTTCGTCTACAGCCCCGAGGAGGGCACACCGGCGGCGTCCATGCCCGACCAACTTCCAGACGATACTCGCCTCGAACGCGCGCAGCGCCTGCGCGACACCGCCGATGCGGTAGGCTTTGCACGCGCCGCCGCTCTGGTTGGTACCATGCAGAGAGTGCTCGTCGAAGGCCTCGAGGACGGAGAGTCGGTAGGCAGGACCTGCGGACAGGCGCCAGACGTTGACGGCCTCACCGTTCTTGGTCCGGATGCGCCGGTCGGCGAGTTCATCGACGTGCGGATCTCGGAGGCTGTCGGATACGACCTGGTGGGTGTCACACAGTGATTCGCAACATGAACCTGGCCAACCGCATAACGCTTGCCCGTATGGTTCTGATACCGCTGTTCCTCGTCGTACTGCTCGGCGAGGCTCCGGAGGCGCTGAATGTCCCCGAGTGGTGGCGGATCGCGCAGCCGTGGGTGGCGGCCATGATATTCATCGTCCTTGCCGCCAGCGATGCGGTCGACGGGTACGTCGCGCGCTCCCGGAACCAGACGACCACCTTCGGCAAGTTCATAGATCCGCTCGCTGACAAGCTCCTCGTGACCGCCGCACTCGTCGCGCTCGTCGACCTTGAACGGCTGCCTTCCTGGGTAGCCCTCGTCATCATCAGCCGGGAGCTCGTCGTAAGCGGTCTGCGGATGGTCGCGGTTGCCGAAGGCCGCGTGATAGCCGCCTCGAACTTCGGCAAGATCAAGACAGTCCTGCAGATCGTGGCGATCGTGGGTTTCATGCTCAGAGGAAGCACCCTGCTGCCTAGCGTGCTCGGCCCTGCGGGAACGGACATCTTCAACGGCCTGGCGTGGGCGGTCATGGCGGCGGCGGTACTGGCTACGATCGCCTCCATGATGGACTACTTCTACCACGCCCGCGATATCCTCACCGGCCCCTGGGATCGGAGCGCAGACCGGGATGCGCAAGATGGGTAGCGCACCGACCGCAGCGATCGTCACCGTGGGCACGGAACTGACGACAGGGCTGCGCCGGGACACCAATGGCGGGGACATAGCGCTTACCCTGTCCGAGGCCGGATACGACGTCCGAATGATCTCCGCACTGCCCGACGAGGTAGAGGTCGTCGAATCCTCCCTGAGAGCACTCATCGGCCTCTACGACATCCTGGTGGTCACCGGGGGGCTGGGTCCCACCCACGACGACATCACCCGCGAGGCGGCCGCACGGGCGCTCGGCAGGGACATCCATCGCGATCCATCGCTCACCGATGCGCTGGAGCGCGCCGCCTCGGTCCACGAGCAGCCGAAGGCCCGCACTCAGATGCTCAGACAGGCAGACGTCATCGACGGGGCTATCGTTCTACCCACTGCCGCCGGCACCGCTCCGGGGCAACTCGTGGAGACGGATCGCACGACCGTAATACTGTTGCCCGGCCCCCCGAACGAGATGCGGCCGCTTCTTGCTGCTGCGCTCGAGGGCAGAAGCAGACCGAACCCGGCTGTGCGCCTCAAGTGCACCGATATCACGGAGTCCGACGCGCAACAGCTCGTCGAGCCCGCGATCGCGTCTTACCGGGTGGACTTGACCCTGCTTGCGGCACCCGGCGACATCGAGGTCATCCTCTACGGTCGGGACGGCGATCCCACCGATCTCGGCCCCGCCGCTGCAGCTGCGCGGACAGCCCTCGGGGACGCATGCTACTCCGACGACGGCTCGACGCTTGCGGCGACCGTTCTGAGACTCGCTCACGACACAGGCGAGCACCTGTCTTGCGCCGAGTCCTGCACCGGAGGACTCATCGCCGCAGCGATCACCGACGTACCGGGCTCCTCGGAGGTCTTCTGCGGAGGCGTCGTCGCATACGCCAACGACGCCAAGACGCGTCTTCTCGATGTCCCGCCCGAGGTGCTCGCCGAGCACGGCGCGGTTAGCGAGCACACCGCGCGCGCGATGGCCCGTGGGGCGCTTGCACTGCCAGGCGCTACGCTGTCCGTCGCAACGACCGGAGTCGCCGGCCCCGGCGGAGGTAGCGACTCGAGACCTGTGGGGCTTGTCTGGTTCGCCGTCGCCCACGTCGACGGCCGAATTGAGACCGAGGAAAGACGACTCAGCGGCAGCAGGGAACTCATCCGTCACCGCGCGACGCTGGCCGCCCTCAACCTCCTTCGGCGAGCCATGGAGGGAACATAGATGGTCAGAGCGTTCCTGGCCGTCACGATGCCCGTCAGCGTCCGCAGCACCTTCCAGGCCTGCCGCGAAGCGTTCGTGAGCGCAGACCCCGCATGGGCGGGCGAGAAGTGGGTCGCTCCCGAGAACCTGCATGTGACGCTCAGGTTCCTCGGCATGGTGTCGGAATCTCAGACCGATGAGGTCATACGCAGGGTGGGGGAGTCGGTATCGGGCGTGGATCCCTACCGGCTGCGCCTTGACGTCGTGCGCGCCATCCCACGTCCGCGCTCCGCATCGCTTCTCTGGATCGCGCCGAGTGCCGGAGGGGATGAGACTTCGGCCCTTGCCGAGCGCATCGCAAGTTCGGTCTCGTTCCTGGACTTCAAGCCCGACGGGCGCTCTTTCAAGACGCATGTCACGTTGTGCAGGGCGCGCCACCCAAGAAGGGTCCCCTCCGACGCACTCGATGTGATCGAGCGCGTGCTGCACAGGGCCGAAGAGCGCGCCGTCAGCGTGTCAGTGCGGAGCGTTACGCTCTTCCAGTCGACACTGACGCCGCGGGGACCGGTCTACGCTGAACTGGCTACGATCCCGCTCGGTATGTGATTGACACCGAACGTATGTTCGTGTACCGTCTGAAGCGACCTTCAGGGGGCCGCCCGAACGGGAAAAGGAGCGGGTAGCATGGAACGCGAGAAGGAGAAAGTCCTCGACCTGACCAAGGAGCAGATCGAGCGCAAGTTCGGCAAGGGATCTTTGATGCGCCTGGGCGAACACGCTGCGACTCAGGTAATCGAATCGATTCCCACCGGATCGCTGGCACTCGATGCAGCGCTTGGCATCGGCGGCGTCCCTCGAGGCCGGATCGTCGAGATCTTTGGCCCAGAATCATCCGGCAAGACGACACTCGCACTGCAGATCATAGCCGAGGCGCAGCGCGCCGGGGGCGTTGCAGCTTTCATCGATGCCGAGCACGCGCTCGACCCGGCATACGCATCCCGGCTCGGTGTCGACATCGACGACATCCTGATCTCACAGCCTGACACCGGTGAACAGGCACTTGAAATCACCGACATGCTGGTACGTTCTGGAGCGATCGACGTGATCGTCATCGACTCAGTCGCTGCACTTGTACCTCGAGCTGAGCTTGAGGGTGAGATGGGTGACGTGACGGTCGGCCTCCAGGCCCGGCTGATGAGCCAGGCCATGCGCAAGCTGGCCGGCTCTCTAAACCGCTCCAATACCACCTGCATCTTCATCAACCAGCTTCGAGAGAAGGTCGGCGTGATGTTCGGTAGCCCGGAGACCACCTCCGGCGGCCGCGCACTCAAGTTCTATGCATCCATTAGGATCGACATCCGGCGCATCGACTCCATCAAGCAGGGGACCGACGTCGTAGGCAACCGCGTACGCGCCAAAGTCGTAAAGAACAAGGTCGCCCCTCCATTCCGCCAGGCCGAGTTCGACATCATGTACGGTCAGGGCATCTCCAAGGAGGGAAGCCTGCTCGACCTGGGTGTGGAGGAGGGCATCGTTCAGAAGTCCGGGTCCTGGTACACCTATGGCGAGGAGCGCCTTGGCCAGGGCCGGGAGGCCGCCAAGGACTTCCTCTCCGAACACTACGATCTCCGCGAGACCATAGAGGCGCAGATACGGGCACACCTCGATCTGCCCTCCAACGGTCACAGACCATCCACGGGTACTGACTCGAACCCCGTTGCTGAACCGGACGTACCGGATAAGCAGCCACTGGAGAGCGTCGGCAAGAAGGAATGACCCTTGACGGACGATTTGCGCACCGTCACGGAGATCCGCAGTCACGCGAGAGGATCCAAGCGTCGGACCGTATC
>JAFGNP010000129.1 GCA_016926975.1 Coriobacteriia bacterium
CCGAAGTCGACGGTCTCCTTCTCCATGTCGCGGAGCAGCTCCATGGCGGGCCGCGCGAGACGCGACTCCGTGTACCGCATGGCCGCTGCGGAGTCGCCATCAACAGAGCCAAAGTTGCCATGGCCGTCTACGAGCGGCACGCGCATGGCAAAGTCCTGAGCCATACGGACCATCGTGTCGTAGACCGCGGTGTCGCCGTGCGGATGGTACTTGCCGAGCACTTCACCGACGGTCCAGGCCGACTTCTTGTACGCACGGTTCGGGGTGAGCCCTGATTCGTGCATCGCGTACAGGATCCTGCGGTGTACCGGCTTGAGGCCGTCACGGACGTCCGGCAAGGCTCGCGCGACGATGACGCTCATCGAGTACTCCAGGAACGAGCGTCGTAGCTCGTCCTCGATGTCGATGGGCGTCACGCTTGCGGCGATCTCCTGGTCAGTCACTGAGGGTGTCTCCTTACAGATGCTGGCGGTACTTGCGGAACAACAAGAAGGCGCCGCCGAAGAACCCGAGGCCGATCAGCAGCACCACGAACGACATCATGCCGGCGAACAACGTGCCGGCTCCTGCATCGGTGCGAACGTTCCCGAAGAGCAACGCCGACTGGATGATTATGTATGTGCCGGTGACCGTCATGAAGGCGATCGTGCCGTATATCAAACCCTTGTTCGCGACGGGCGCCGACGGCTCCTCGCTCCTGAGTTCGATCAGCATCGCGTCGATGCGCGCTTCGGAGAGCGACGCCGGCCTCCCGGCTTCCTGTAGTCCGGGCTCCCGGCTCTCGGCCGGTTGGTCGACAACCAAGGGTGCCTCTGTGAGAGCCTCGGTCTCGGCCGGGCGATCGCCACCCGTCTCCGGTGAACGGACCTGCTGCAGTGCCATCTCCAGCTCGGCCTGAGTGCGTGCCTCGTCCTGCGCCTTGCGGAAGCGCTCGAAGGCCTCCTGCTCCCAGGGCGGGGGTTCGAATGGTTTGGGCTGGTCTGGCATCACAGGCCTCCGGGTGGATCACGCGCTACACATCCAGGAAGCGTACGTTCTTGGCGTGCCGCTGGATGAACAGCCTCCGGGGTTCGACATCGTCCCCCATGAGGTCCATGAATGCCTCTTCGGCCGCCATCGCATCGTCCAGCTCAACCTGCAGGAGTGTGCGCTTCGTGGGATCCATCGTGGTCTCCCAGAGCTGCTCGGGGTTCATCTCACCCAGACCTTTGTAGCGCTGGAGCGAGTACTTCGTGGTCTCAGACAACCCATCGAGAATGTTCTGTAGCTCTTTGTCGTTGTAGGCGTACTGGTGCTTCTTACCGTAGCTCACCTTATACAGCGGGGGCTGAGCGATGTAGATGTAGCCCGCGTCGATCATCTCGCGCATGTAGCGATAGAAGAACGTGAGGATCAAACAGCGGATGTGTGCGCCGTCGACATCCGCGTCGGTCATGATGATGATCTTGTGGTAGCGCGCGTGAGACAGGTCGAACTCCTCTTGGATCCCGGTGCCGAACGCAGTGATCATCGCCTGGATCTCGAGTGAGGAGAGCGCACGGGTCATGCCGGCCTTCTCGACGTTGAGGATCTTGCCCCGCAGCGGGAGGATGGCCTGGAAGCTCCTGTCGCGTGCCTGCTTGGCTGAGCCGCCCGCCGAGTCGCCCTCGACAAGGTAGATCTCCGTGAGCGCCGCTTCGCGGATCGAGCAGTCCGCGAGCTTACCCGGCAACGTCGAACTCTCGAGCAGCCCCTTGCGCCTCGTGAGCTCGCGGGCCTTTCGGGCGGCCATGCGGGCTTTGGCGGCCTGCGTGGACTTGGTCACAATCGCGCGCGCCGGCTTCGGATGCTCCTCGAGGAACTCGGCGAGGCCGGTCGTCACGACCGACTGCACGAAGGACCGCATCTCCGTGTTGCCCAACTTGGTCTTTGTCTGGCCCTCGAACTGCGGCTCGGTCAACTTCACCGAGATGACGGCGATCAGACCCTCACGGATGTCCTCGCCTGAGAGGTTGTCGTCCTTCTCTTTGAGGATGCCCTGCCGTCGTGCGTAGTCGTTGATAGTGCGGGTGAGCGCGTTTTTGAAACCGTCCAGGTGTGTGCCGCCCTCATGTGTGTTGATGTTGTTGGCGAAGGCCAGCACCGTCTCCGAGTAGCCGGTATTCCAGCCGAGTGCCACCTCGACGACACCCTCCGGGCCTTCGGCCTCGAAGTAGATGGGCTTCGCGTGGATCGTCTCGCGCTTCTCGTTCAAGTACTTCACGAAATCCACGATGCCGCCGGCGTAGCGGAACTCCTCCCGCCGCGGCTCGAGCTCGCGCTCATCAGTGAGGGTGATCTTGAGATTCTTGTTGAGGAACGCCGTCTCACGCATGTGCGACGCGAGCGTCTCCCAGGAGTACTCGGTGGTCTCGAATACGTCGGGATCGGCCCAGAAGGTGATCTTCGTTCCCGTGGCCTTCGACTTACCGGTGGGCTTCAGTGAGGCGAGTGGCTTTCCGCGCTCGAACGCCATCTCCCACACCTGGCCGTCTCGCTTGACCTCTATCTCGAGCCGGCTCGAAAGCGCGTTCACAACACTCACGCCCACCCCGTGAAGGCCGCCGGAGACCTTGTAGCCACTGCCGCCGAATTTGCCGCCTGCATGGAGTATGGTGAGCGCGACCTCGACGCCCGACTTCCGGTATTTGGGGACGTTGTCAACAGGTATCCCGCGCCCGTTGTCGGTGATCGTCACTGCGTTGTCGGGGTGGATCACGATCTCTACGCTGCCACAGTACCCGGCGAGCGCCTCATCGACGGAGTTGTCGACGATCTCGTACACCAGGTGATGGAGCCCCTTGGGACCGGTCGATCCGATGTACATACCGGGCC
>JAFGNP010000130.1 GCA_016926975.1 Coriobacteriia bacterium
GTATGCGAGTGTGGGGCCAAAGACCAGGTCAGCCGGGTGAAAGCACAAACTCGACCGCGGAGGGAATCGCATGACGATCGCACGTCGCGCCATCATCGCGCTGCTCGCATTCGCGCTGCTCGGCGGGGCCGCCGCCTGCAGTCAGGAGCCCGAAGAACCGGTACTCGAGCCGAAGATCGCGCCGCCGGTCATCGCCGAGGCGGGGGTTCTGCGGGCGGGCCTCGACCTCTCGTATCCGCCGTTCGCGGGCGAGGACAAGGGCGTCAAGGCTGGCATCGACGTAGATATCGCTGCGGCTATCGCCGAGCGGCTCGGGCTCAAGCTTGAGATCGTCGACGTCAAGCCCGCGGAGCTCGCGGCCGCCCTGAGCAGCGGCACGGTGGACATCGCACTCGGCGCCACTCCTATCACGGAGGCGATTCTGGCCGACGTGAGCACCGCCGGCTCGTACCTCACGGACGGACCCGCGATCTTCTCGGTTGTTGCGAGCGGCACCGACGCGCCCGAGTACTCCGAGGCCTCGATCGGCGAGCTCCGTGTGGGGGCTCAGCGCGAGAGTGCCGCGTTCTGGGCGCTGGAGTCCGAGTACGGTGAGGGCTTCACGACGGGTTACGACTCGCTGCGCGAGGCCATCGAGGCTCTTGCGGCGGGCGATGTCGACGTCGTCGTGGGTGCTGCTTCAGTAGGGACGTACATCGCCCGGGACTACGAAGACATCCGGATCGTCGGCCAGTACGGTTCCGCGTACCCGCTCGGCATAGCGGTGCGCAAGGACGCGCCCGAACTCGAGACCGAGGTGCGCACCGTCCTCGACTCGCTGGCGTCCGAGGGTGTGCTCGACACGATCACGCGCAAATGGCTCGGGGATTTCCCCGTGCTGGAGACCGAGGCGCTGTAGCATTCGCGTCACAGGTCGCGGGCTTGGGGTATAGTTCTGCGGGAGGTACCTGACAAGGGCGGTGCGTTTGCGCCGCCGGTGACCGATGGAGGGAAGCACATGCGTACGTCAAGCAGATGGCTGGCACTCATGCTCGCCTTCGCCCTCGTGCTGAGCGCGTTCGCGTTCACCGGGTGCGCGGCCGAGGAGGAGCCGGCCGAAGAGCCGACCGAAGAACCGGCCGAGGAACCGGCCGAGGAACCGGCCGAAGCAGAGTATCCGGAGTTCACCACCATCGAGGAGGGCAAGCTTCTCGTGGGGTCGGATACCGCGTTCCCGCCGTTCGAGTCGATGAATGGCGATGTGGCTGAGGGCTTCGACGTCGATCTCATGGACGCCATCGGTGAGAAGCTCGGCCTCGAGGTCGTCTTCATGACCGAGATCTTCGACACCCTCATCCCGACCCTCAAGGCTGGCGGCAAGTTCGACGTGATCGCGTCGGGCATGACCATCAAGCCCGAGCGCGAGCTGGAGATCGACTTCGCCGATCCCTACTACGACTCCAACCAGTCGCTCGTGATGCCGAAGGGCTCCATGTACAACGGCCCCGAGGACCTGGCCGGCAAGCGGATCGGCGTGCAGTCGGGCACGACGGGTGAGGCATGGGCGCAGGAGAACATCCCGGATGCCACACTCGTCCCCTTCAAGAACGCGACCGAGGCCTTCGCCGCCGCGCAGGCCGGTAACGTGGACGCGATCGTGAACGACCTTCCGGTCTCGACCGAGATCCTCAAGGAGGATGACCGCGGCCTCGAGATCGTGGCGCAGATTCCCACGGGCGAGCAGTACGGTTTCGGTGTGAGCAAGGACAACCCCGGTCTGACCGAGGCGATCAACATGGCTCTGGCCGAGCTGAAGGAAGAGGGCACCTACGCCGAGATCTACGAGAAGTGGTTCGGCATCGCTCCTCCTGCCGAGTAGCGTGCAGTTCGTGCGCTGAGTGCGTCCGTACGGGTGTGCGTGGCGCGCCGCATAGGGTATTCTGCGAGGGACTCCTGATTCGTCAGGGGTCCCTCGCAACGTTTCCGGCGACGAGGGGGGCTCGATGACCGAGCAGGTTCGTAGGCGCCGCCCGATCGTTATGGTGCTGGTGCTCGCCGTGGCCGCGATGATGCTGTTCTCGGCATCGGTCGCCATGGCCATGACCGGCGCCCGCATGACGATCGACCAGGATACTGGCGGCCAACTCACGCGGTTCACGTTCCAGGGCGCCACCGACGCCGACGGGGAGGTCACGTACATCGACGTCCTCTTCCCGGAGGGCTTCGATGCAACTGCGGCCGAGGTGGATCTGACACTGCTCGAGGGTCTGACCCGCATTTCGGCGACCTACGCGTTCGAGACGCTTGAGAACGGCGCGGTGCGTGTCACCTTCGCCGAGCCGGTCCCTGCGGAGAGCAACATATTCATGGAGATCGGCAACGTAGACACGCCGATCGAGGGTGGCACGTACGCGATCCCGATGGAATACGGCGTCACCACCGCGAGCGGTGCCACGGAGGTCCGCCAACAGACCGACCTCACCGTCACCTACGAGACCCCGGAGCAGTCCGAGGTCATCTCGCGCTGGCTCGACGAACAGAAGTGGGTCGAGGCCTGGAACTCGCTCACGTTCCTCAGCATCTTCCTCAAGCCGCAGCAGTTGGTGATCTCGTTCCCACTGCTGCTCAAGGGCTGGTACATGTCGATCGCGCTCGTGCTGTGCGCGTTCCCGATCTCGATCATCGGCGGCCTGGGCGTCGCGTTCATGAAGATGGCGAAGGTACCGCCGGTCCGCTGGATCGCCTCGGCGTACATCAACGTCATTCGCGGTACGCCGTTGTTCCTGCAGATCTTCGTGGTCTTCATCGGCCTGCGCGCCTCCGGCGTTCGGCTCCCCGACTTCCTCTCGGCGGTCGTCGTGCTCTCACTGAACTCGTCGGCATACCTGGCCGAGATCTTCCGCGCCGGCATCCAGTCGATCTCCAAGGGTCAGTTCGAGGCGGCGTCCTCGCTCGGCATGACGTACTGGCAGGCCATGCAGCACGTGATCATCCCGCAGACCGTGCGCCGCGTACTGCCGACGATGACCTCCGAGTTCATCCTGCTGTTCAAGGACACGGCGCTCTTCGCCGCAGTGGGCATCTTCGAGCTGATGATGCGTGCTCAGAACCACGCGGCCCGCTCGGGCAACCTCACCGCGTACGTAGTGGCGGCCGTCTACTACCTGATCGTGACGATCCCGCTCATCAACCTCGTCGGTAGGCTCGAGACCCGGCTGGCGCAGTCCGAGCACGGTGTGACCGCAACGTCCGGCAGACGGAAGCGCGGCGAGTTGCTCGCCTCGGCGGCCAAGCCCGACGCTTTCCAGCCCGGCGCGACTGCGGCGGTGGGCGAGGGCCCGCAGACCGACTTCGACAACTCCCCGGCCAAGCACGAATCGAGGTGAGTGCCATGACCGAGAGCGCACCCAACCAGCCAGTCGTACGCCTCAGGGACCTCCGCAAGGCCTTCGGCGCCCTTGAGGTCCTCAAGGGCGTGGACATGGACGTTCAGCGCGGCGAAGTGGTCGTCATCCTCGGGCCGTCGGGCTCGGGCAAATCCACGCTCCTGCGGTGCGTGAACCGTCTCGAGGAGCCCACTGGCGGGGAGATCTGGTTCGAAGACGTCCAGGTCAACGATCCGCACACCAACGTGAACGAGGTACGCGAGAAGATCGGCATGGTCTTCCAGAGCTTCAACCTGTTCCCGCATCTGACCGCCAAGGGCAACGTGATGCTCGCGCAGCGAAAGGTGCTGGGGCGCTCCAAGGAAGACGCTGAGCGTATCGCCGTCGAGCAGCTCTCGCGCGTCGGTCTGGGCGATCGCGTGGACTACTTCCCGGCACAGCTCTCCGGGGGCCAGCAGCAGCGCGTGGCCATCGCTCGCGCGCTGGCGATGGACCCGCACGTGATGCTCTTCGATGAGGTCACCTCGGCGCTCGACCCCGAGCTGGTGCGCGGCGTACTCGACGTCATGAAGGAGCTTGCCGAGGCCGGCATGACAATGCTCGTGGTCACCCACGAGATGGGTTTTGCCCGAGACGTGGCAAGCCGGGTGGTCTTCATGGACGAGGGCGTCATCCAGGAGCAGGGCACGCCCCAGGAGGTCTTCGACAACCCGCAGAACGACCGCACCAAGGAC
>JAFGNP010000131.1 GCA_016926975.1 Coriobacteriia bacterium
ATGCCGTCGATGGCGACCTTGTGCTCGACGATCGACATCCCCTTGGCCTCGGCCTCGCTTAGCTCCTCGTCCTTGATCTCACGCGACGCGTTGGCGAAGTCCACGGTGCCGTTGATGAGCGCTGCGATCCCTGTGCCCGAGCCGCCGCCCTGGACCGAGATATCCACGCCGGGGTTCGCGTCCATGAACGCCTCGCTCCATGCGGTAGAGACGTTCAGCAGCGTGTCCGAACCCTGCACATCGATAGTGCCCTCAAGCTCAGCAGCCGCTTCGGTGGTCGTTGCCGACTCCTCGGCAGACGATTCCTCTTCGGCCGTGCAACCCGCCAGCGCAAGCGTACCGAAGACCACCGCCAACGCGAGGCCAAACACCAGATGCTTCTTGATATGCACTTCTGCTCCTTATGTTCGAGATTCGAGAACGTCGGCACTTCGCCGACTGGTCTCACATTACTTGCGGGCGATCGCCGAGTGGTTGCACCTCTGTTACACATGCAGAAAGACAGGTGAACTCTTTGTTAAATGCGTGTTCATTGAGGAGTCCACCTGCCACAATGGCTCTCGGACAACATCGCGGAAGGCGACGGGCATGGCGAAGATCCTGGTGGTCGAGGACGACCCGATAATCAGGCAGACGGTGGAATACGCGCTCAAGAGAGCCGGCTTCGCGACATCGAGTTCCGGAGACGGCATCGAGGGCCTCGAAATGGCGCTGAACGATCCACCTGATCTGATAGTGCTCGACTTGATGCTGCCGGGTCTGGACGGCTACAGGTTCGCCGAAGAGGTCAGGCGCGCCAACGGCGATGTAGCCATCGTCATGGTGACTGCACTCGACACGGAACGCGACGTGATACGCGGTCTGGACGCAGGCGCCGACGACTACATCGGCAAACCGTTCTCTATGGAGGAGCTGCTCGCTCGAGTGCGCGCGAACCTTCGTCGGGTGCGTGCAAGATCGGTCATCGACAGCGACGAGACCTTGAGTACGGGGGACCTCGTGATCGAGCCCGGTCAGCTTAGGGTCACGGTGGCAGGAAGGCCCGCGACGCTGAGACTCAAGGAGTTCCAGCTGCTCGTGGCCCTTGCCCGGAACGAAGGTATGCTCATGTCGCGTCAGCGCCTGGCCAATGAAGTCTGGGGGTACGACCATCTCCCATCTTCACGCACTATTGACGTGCACATACGCCGACTTCGGCAGGCGGTGGATGAGGTTTCCGGTTTCACCCTGATACACACCGTGCACGGTATCGGGTACCGGTTCGAACCACAGCCCAAGCAGAACCGAGACTCACGGTGATGAGCGCCCCTCCATCCACTTCGTCGTACAGACTGCGCCTGATGATCGGGTTCACGCTGGTGATCGGCCTGCTGGTGACCGCCTGGGCGTGGAGCATGTACTCGCCGCTGAGCGCCGCCGTGATGGAGCAACAGGAGCAGAACCTCGTCGCGATCGCCCAGGCGGGATCTGCCGCCATCGCACACAGCGACCTACCGCTGGATGAGATCTTGAGAGAAGCCGCAGGCGATGGAACGACCAGACTCACGGTCATCGCCGCAGACGGGACTGTGCTGGCCGACAGTCAAGAGAACGCCTCGGCGCTGGACAACCACAGTGACAGACCGGAAGTGGTAGCCGCACTTGGCGGCGTCACCGGCACCGACGTGCGACGATCGGACACCCAGGGCGTGGAACGCATGTACACGGCTGTACCTGCTACGTACGGAGGAACTGATGTCGTGTTCAGAGCCTCCGAATCGCTCTCATACATCGATGCGCTCTCCGCGCGAGCGCGCAGAACCGGATTGCTCCTGCTGACAGTAGTCCTCGTAGTCGCAGCCGGGGCAGCAAGTATGATCACCCGGTCCACCGCCAGACCGGTCGAAGTCCTGGCTGAATCTGCACAGGCGATGGCCGACGGCGACCTCACCACTCCGATACCCGGCGACTACGGACCCTTGCTGCCACTGTCCAACGCACTCTCGGAACTGCAGAACCAGCTACGAGAGCGGTTGACCGCTTTGGAGGCCGAGAGGCACACCCTGCGAGTAGCGCTGGACGGTCTCTCAGATGCCGTCCTGCTACTAGATGGAGACCGAGTGCAGCTCGCCAACCGAGCTTTCGGCGCCATGTTCCAGACGCCTCCCGGCAAACTGCCTGGCCGCAGGCTCTCCGACTTGGGCTTGCCCGCCTCGATCCAATCGGCGATAGCCGGGCGGCTCTCCGCTCCCGAGGCGACTTCGGTCGACCTCGGGCCCGATCCCTACCAGCGTTACCACAGCATGGTCGTAGTACCACTCGGCTTGCACGACGGGGTGACCAGAACCCTGGTGGTCACCAGCGACGTCACCGACCGGATGCGCCTGGATGCCGTGAGGAGGGACTTCGTCGCGAACGCCTCTCACGAGCTGAAGACTCCCACGGCAGCGATAGGGTTGCTTGCCGAATCGGCCGACCAGGCGGCCCGTGACGGCGATGAGGGTCAGGCGCTCGCCTTCGCCGCCAAGATCGGCTATGAGGCAACACGCATGCAACGCCTTGTCTCGGACCTGCTCGACCTCTCTCGGATCGAGAGCACCCCCGATACCGAAGATGTAGCGGACGTCCGAAGGACGCTGGAGCTCGCGCTGGCGGCGCATCGAAGGTCCGCTGCGATGAAGGGGCTGACGCTGCAGTCCGATCTTCAGGGCGTGACGGGAGTCGATGTGGCAGTCAGGTGTGGAACGACTGACCTGACCATAGCCCTGGACAACCTGCTGTCGAACGCGATCACCTACACGGAGAACGGTGAGGTCGCCGTAAGCGTGGAGGCAGACGAAGACACGGTGACCATCAACGTTGCCGATACGGGAATAGGGATTCCTGCGGCCGACATCGAGAGAGTGTTCGAACGCTTCTACCGAGTTGACCGTGCGCGATCGCGCGCGAGCGGCGGAACCGGCCTCGGCCTGTCACTCGTTCGGAACGTTGCCGAACAAGCCGGTGGCACGGTCGGAATCACCTCCGACCCGGGCACCGGAACCACCGTCACTCTTCGTCTGCCTCGGGCGATTTGAGGTCATCTGTGGTCGAGCTGGCCCCCCAGCGCGCAGAGACCAGGACCATCAGCGCCAGCAGGCCCGCCCCCAGAAGCCACGAGCCGGCGATATCGCCGAAGTAGTGCACGCCCAGGTAGACGCGGGGTAAGGGAGCGTTTCG
>JAFGNP010000132.1 GCA_016926975.1 Coriobacteriia bacterium
TTCATGGCCGCCAGCACCATCATCGTCGCCGCGAACGCGCAGCTCCTGCGGCGCCAGTCGATCTGAGGCGCGGGGCCGGTGCGGCGCGCGCACGGTTCGGCGCGCGCACGTGGGGGCTCACTCGCCCCCGAAGGGCATGAAGCCGGGCAGCTCGGGATCGATGACGCGCACGTAGCCGAGGGCCTCGGCGGCGCTGCGGCCGGCGGCGGCGCAGAGGGCGGCGGCGACGGCGAGGGACTGCTTCGCCTGCTGGGCCTCGTCGAAGGCGTCGCTCTCATAGGAGACGAGGAGAGCGTCGTCGAGGCGCCCGGTGATGGCGGCCGTGGTCTCGGCGAGGCGTCCCATCTCGAGGAGTTGCGCATAGAGGGTCGCGAGATCGGCCTGCGCCTGCTCGCGTGTCCGCGGCGGTGCTTCGTCCTCCTCCGCGTAGTGCAGGATGAGGCGCGCGAGGCGGCCGGCGAGGGCCTGCGGCACGCCGGCCTCCTCCAGGTCCGCGGCGTCGAGCTCCTCGGCGTGCAGCTCCGGGCAGCGCGGGTTGATGCAGATCCAGAGGCAGCCGTCCGCGTCGAGCGTGCTCACGTTGGGCAGCATGGGCTCGCCGCAGGCGTCGCAGGTCATGGCGAGGAGCTCGGTCATGACGCCTCCCGGAGCCGGTCGTGGGACTCAGGGAGAGGATGCCACGATCAAACTCGGATCGTCGACTCCGAAACCGTTACGGCGGCCGGTGGGTTGCCCTCAACCTGTATCTTCGCGAGCCGACTCGAATACACTGATGTCACGGTGTCATCCCGTCCGATCGCACCTCTATACTGCGCCATGGCGAACCCGAACGGCTCGACAGAGTCGCGCTCAAGGATCCGAGGAGAGCGGAAGGCGCTTTGACAACCCGGGCAGCATCACTCCGTGACAGTGCCGGCGAAGACCTTGCCACTACGCCGTTCCTGAAGTGGGCGGGCGGCAAGAGACGTCTCGTGAGCACGCTTCGCAGGCTTGCACCAGCGACCTGGAATCGGTACTTCGAGCCGTTCCTTGGTGGAGGTGCCTTGTTCTTTGCTATGCCCCAGCCGGAGTCGTACTTGAGTGACGCGAACGACGAGCTCATGCGCTGCTACAGGGTCGTACGTGACGACCCTGAGGCCCTCATCGACGACCTAGGAAACCATGTGTATTCGCGTGCTCACTACAACGATGTGCGCGCGCTTGACCCCGTGCGGCTAACGGACATCGAACGTGCGTCGCGATTGGTCTTCCTGAACCGCACGTGTTTCAACGGACTCTGGCGAGTGAACAGGAGGGGTCAGTTCAACACCCCGATGGGACGCTACACGAACCCGACCCTGGTGCCAGCGGCGGAGATCCGTGCTGCAAGTCGGGCCCTGCAGGACTGCCACCTCGCGACGGCGGATTTCCAGAGTGCGGTGGCGGACTGCCAATCAGAGGACCTCGTCTACTTCGACCCTCCGTACGTCCCAGCAGGTGGCTACGCGGATTTCGACCGCTACCATGCAGAATGCTTTTCATTGTCAGACCACGAACGGCTCGCGACGGTTGCGGCCTCGCTCGCGGAGCGCGGGTGCCATGTGCTCCTGTCCAAC
The DNA here is from genome assembly GCA_016926975.1 of Coriobacteriia bacterium. Classification (GTDB taxonomy): domain Bacteria; phylum Actinomycetota; class Coriobacteriia; order Anaerosomatales; family Anaerosomataceae; genus UBA6100. The sequence goes on from JAFGNP010000132.1 coordinate 1,596, forward strand.
TCGGATACGCCATTAGTCCGGCGACTGTATGCAGGTTGGCACATCACGCCGATCGCCATGCCACGTAGTATCAACTGCTTGGGGAGCCGGAGGGGCTCGGTCGCCGAACTCCTGATATCCAGCGTCACGCCAGCGGATGAGTAGCGCACAGTTATCGGAGTCGGCTGTCGTGGCTGCTGCTGCAGCAGCGCGGCATTACCCTGAGACGCGCTTCATGGGGTCGAAGCGCAGGTTACTTCCCGTCATCGCGGATGTCGTGTCGCACCTTCGGGCGGAATCGGCGCTCGACCCGTTCACCGGCTCTGCTTGCGTCGCATATCTGCTCAAGCGGCTTGGCCTGTCCGTCACGGCAGGTGACATGCTGGCGTTCTCCTACCACTGGGCCAATGCGTCGGTTGCGAACTCCAACGAGACGCTCAGCCCGAGCGAGCTGATCGCGCTGACGTCCCCCAATCCCAGGGCTGACGACTTCGTGCGACGGACGTTTGCCGGCCTCTACTTCAGCGATGACGACAATCTCTTCCTAGATGAACTCTGGGCAAACCTCACCATGCTTGAAGGCCAGCGCAAGCGTTCCATAGCCCTGTCCGCAGCCACGCGGGCATGCCTGAAGAGACGCGCGAGGGGTGTGTTCACCTACACGGGGCATCGCTACGACGACGGCCGCCGCGACCTCCGCCGGAGCCTGCGCGACCACTTCGTTGAGGCCGCGGAGATGTGGAATCAGGCCGTCTTCGACAACGGTCGAGTGTGTCAGGCCTTCCACTCTGACGTGTTCGACCTTGCGCCCGACCAGTACGATCTCGTGTATGTCGACCCCCCCTACTTCACTCCTCACTCCGACAACGAGTACACACGCCGTTATCACTTCATTGAAGGGCTAGTCTCCTACTGGCGCGACGTTGAGATTCAACCGCACACGAAGACCAAGAAGATAGTGCGCCGCGATACGCCCTTCCAGCACCGCGCGACGGTCTACGATGCGTTTGACCGCCTGTTCGGCAAGTATCGAGGCGCTACCTACATCGTGTCGTACTCCTCCAACTGCCTGCCGACGCGAGACGAGATGATCGCGATCTTGCGACGTTACTGTCGAAGCGTTGACGTCATCGACATATCGCACACCTACACATTCGGCACCCACGCACACAAAGTCGGCAACACGCGTAATCGCGTAACCGAGTATCTCTTCGTGGCGAAGTGAAGACCTGGAATCTGGGCAACACCACGGTCCGGAATCCTGAACGGATCGCTGCCGGCCTTCGGGTGTTGAAGCGGTTCGAGGGCCAGCGGTTCGACGAGACCGTGCAGGTGGCCTTCTACGAAGCTCTGCGCGACGAAGGCATTCTCAGTGGCGACATGCAGCCGTCGGGCCAAGCGATTTCCGGTCGGAAATGGGCCGCCGCGGCGAATCAGATGGGTTTCGCCGTGGCATTGAAGAGCCGACCTCCGGTTGTCATCACAGAAGCCGGAAACCGACTTTTGCTGGGCGAGCCATTGGCCACGGAGGCCTGGCTGAGGCAGTTGCTCAAGGTGGAGTTGCCCCCACCCCTGGAGACCTCGAGGCTCGGCCAGTACGAAGGCTTCAGTATCCACCCCTTCGCGTTCATGCTCCGCGTTACCCTAGCCCTTGAAGACTTGGGTCTTGAAGGGCCTTCGCGGCAAGAGATCGCGCTCTTCCTGGTCACGTCATTGCAGGACGATGACGTTCAGGGAGCTGCAGTCGAATGCGCCGCGTACCGCCGCGCGATTGATGGACTCCGCGGTTCCGTCGCGCGCCGAAACCACTTTGTCTCGACTGCCATGCGCGTTGCAGCAAGGTTGTACGCGGACGAGGTTGACGAACGATGCGATGCGCTCCGAGAGGTTGTCTCGCTGGTCCAGGAGGACGCAGCCTACCTGGACTCTGCCGACTGCGCTGAACAGCTGCGGGCTGTCTGTGCCGGGGGCAAGGGTCCTCACACCCGAGCTTCAGTCAACGCGTTCGAGCTGCTCACGAGACTCATACGTGAGGGGGCCGAATGGGAGACGCTCGTCGGAGTCGTAGCCGAGAATCGCCTGCGACGGCGAGCCACCACATTCGTTGACTACGCAGATACCACCATCCGCTACTGCCGGATGTCTGGACTCTTCACTGTTCGGGGGGCACGACTCGTGATCTCAGAAGATGCACAGGACGCTGCACGGCGGGTTGCGGACTGGCGCCCACCCTCCATCAAGGCTGATCTCTTCAGCGAATGGTTCTGGAGCGCGGACCGTCCGGAGCTCCCGAGTGACGACGCCTCGTTCCTTCGCAACGACCTCAGGAGACTCAGCCAGGAGAGAGCGTCACTCGCAGCAGCGGTCTCGGTCTCCGAAGTCGAAGCGCCAGACTACGATGCTATGGCATTGCCGCAGCTCAAGCTTGAGCACAAGTCCACGGCTGATGATGTCGCCCGATTGAGGGAGGAGTTCTTCTACCGCCGTCAGGCCGAGTGTCTTCCAGAAATCCTGCATCTTCTGCAGGACATCGAGGTTGACGATGATATGGGTCCGTACCGTCCGGCCCTGCTCGAATGGGCTGTGTGGCGCTCGCTTCTGGCCGTGGACGCCATCACCTGCCGAGTCGCTGACACCCGGAATTTCCCAGTCGACTCAGACGTCAACCCGCTTCACACAGCCAAGGGTGGTGTCGCAGACATGGTTTTCGAGTATGTCGGCCACACACTCGCTGTTGAGGTGACACTGCGAACGGGCCCAAACCAATGGAGCGCGGAGGGTGAACCTGTTCCTCGGCACGTCTTCGACGTCATGAGACGGCGCCCCGACCAGCGCACATTGGGACTGTTCCTCGCACCGAGGATCGACCCAAATACGGCGAATCAGTTCCTGGCGCAGGTCTACTGGAGTGACGACATACGCGACAATGTTGCGGTCGACATCGTGCCGCTGACGTTGAGACAGTACGGATGCTTGCTCAGGTCGCTCGGCCAGCTCCTTAAACCTGATCGGTTGCTCCATCACCTTGACGACTGCCTGAGTCGTCGCACTTCGTGTCAGCATGGCCCCGCTTGGCTAGCTGAAATCGATAGGGCCGTTCGGTCCTACGCTGTGGAGACAGCCGCTAGTTGACCGACACCGAGCCGCACAGCGCACGCGTGGGCCGCGGAGATCGGAACGCCAGCGAAGCCTGTGCCCGTTGTGGCTGGCAGAGCGACTTCCCCACCTTTGCTGACGAAGAGCCCCGCGTCGTCCGCATCTCACTCCAGGAGTTCCTCGCGGACGTGAGCGAATCCCAGGTCTTCGCCTGGGACGACTCGATCCCGAAGCTGCAGCACGAGGTCGGCGCGGTGGTCGAAGTCGACGACCTCGCCGCTCAGTACACCGCCATCCTCGAGTACGAACTGCCGCTCGAGTCGCGCCGGCCTGACGTGGTCCTACTGGTCAGTGGTGCCGTCGTCGTTCTCGAGCTCAAGGGCAAGACCGATCCAGAGCAGGCGGACCTCGATCAGGCGTCCGCCTACGCGCGCGACCTGCGCTGCTACCACCGGCACTGTGCCGATCGCGAAGTGCACGCCATCGTGGTGCCCACGCGCGCGCACGGGTACGCCGGCGTACGGGATGGCGTGCACATCGCCGGCCCGGACTCCCTCCACGAGCTCATCCAGAAGCTGCAGCGGGACTGGACCAAAGGGCCACTCACCGCCGACGCCTTCCTCGCCAAGGATGCCTACTGCCCCCTCCCCACACTCGTCCAGGCCGCGCGCGAGCTCTTCAACGACGGACACCTGCGCGACATCCCCGAGGCCCGCGCCGACACCGACCCGGCCGTCGAGGAGATCTCCCGCATCGCGCACGAGGCCGCACGCGCGCGCACGCGGCATCTCGTTCTGGTCACAGGCGTCCCGGGCTCGGGCAAGACGCTCGTGGGGCTGCGCGCTGTCCATTCGCCGCTGCTCAACGACCTCGCCGTGGCGCGTGCCGGCGGCAAGCCCACAGCACCGGCCATCTTCCTCAGCGGCAACGGGCCGCTCGTCACGGTGCTGCAGTACGAACTGCGCGGCGCCGGCGGCGGCGGCAAGACCTTCGTCCGTGACGTCAAGAACTACGTCAAGCAGTACCTCGGCGACAAGTCCGCGGTCCCGCCGCAGCACGTCATCGTTTACGACGAGGCGCAACGCGCCTGGGATGCGGAGCAGGTCGCCGCGAAACAGGCGCTGCCCTTCCCCGTCTCCGAGCCGGAGGCGTTCGTGGAGTTCGGCGAACGCATCCCGGAGTGGTGTGTCCTGATCGGCTTGATCGGATCGGGACAGGAGATCCACGTTGGAGAGGAGGCCGGGCTCGGACAGTGGCGGAACGCTCTTGAGCGCACTGGCGACCCAGGGAGTTGGAGGGTGCACGCCCCCGAGGCTGTGCTCGACCAGCACTTCGACGGGCACGGCTTTCTTGCAGGCCGCGCGGCTCACGATGCGTTGGAGCTGACGCGCGAACTGCGCTTCCACTTCGCCGCCGACTTGGATGAGTGGGTGGATGGACTCCTGGTGGATGAACGGACTTGGCCCGAGGCGCAGCGGCCACAGCTCAA
>JAFGNP010000133.1 GCA_016926975.1 Coriobacteriia bacterium
ACGAGATGCTCGCGCTGTTGCCGGAGCTCAAGGCGGTCATCGCCAGGCAGGGCGTGGCCGGTGACGACACGCTGCTGATCGCACCTGTACGTGCGCAGGAGCCTGTCGACACCGGCCACGTCTCGGGCTGGACGCCCGCGATGCGGCTTTCGGTCGAGCTGGAGTGCCTCGGGCTGGCCATCACCGCGCACCCGCTCTCACTGGCGCGCGCCGATCTCGAGGGGCGCGGCGTGACATGGGCGCGCGACCTGCCCGCCTGTGAGGACCGCTCGCGCATCCGGGTGTGCGGGGTACGCGAACGCGCTCAGACGCCGCGGACGCGCTCGGGCAAGCGCACGTGCTTCCTCACGCTCGAGGATCCTACCGGCCTCATCGATGTGGTGGTTTTCGAGGACGCGCTCAACCGCTACGGCGACGTGATCGTGAAGAACCGCGCGTACCTGGTCGAGGGCGTGCTGCAGAACAACTGCGAACGCGGGATCGCGCTCATCGCCGAACGGATCGAACCGTATACGGTGCGAGACGAGCAGCGGGAGCTCGTGCGCCTCAGGCGCGGTGTGGGCGCGGGGCCGCTGGGGCCGACGCTTGGTGGTGCGGGAGCTGAAGAGAACGAATCGGCGGGTGTCCCTGCGGAGTGACTCCGCAGGGACACCCGCCGATTCTCACCGCGTATCCGCGAAGCCCTACTGTGGTTCGTCCGCGCGCGCCACGAATTCGGCGGTGAGCGCCGGGCCAGGGCCCGAGCTGTCGTCTTCGGCCAGCGTTCCCTCGGCATAGACCAGAGCGCCACTTGTACTGCAAGCGGAGTCGAGATCGTACATGTTCTCTATCACCGCTATGACCGGTGCGTCAGCCGGTGCTTCCTGGCCCGCCACACCGTCGACGATCACCCATATGGCGCCTTCGCTCGCCCGGTACTGGAGCAAGCCGACTGCACGGACGCGGCCTTCGCCCAGCTCTGTCAGGCCGATGACCCGCTCCGATTCCGAGAGCGGCCCTTTCGTTTCAGGGGCGGCTTCCTCCGTTACGGCCGGAGACGTCTCTACGGTCTGGTCTGGCTGGTCGCATCCCAGCATCCCGGCCAGCAGCAGACATGCCGCCGTCAGCGTGATGAGTCTACGCGTCCCTGTCTTCATCGGACCGCTCCTCTCCCTTACGAACATCTTCGAGATTCTGAGAACCCACCGAGATCGAGCCACTGCCGAAACGCTCCCTTACCGCATCGATGCCATGCGCAAGCGCCTGCGATCGTTGCCTGTCACGGGGAGCCTCATCGGACAGGAGATCCAGTTGTAGGACCGGTTCACCGAACCCCGACACCGAGAATCCTAGCAGTCGGAGCCCTGCTCCCGCAGCCCACGCACCATGAAGCAGCTCGAGGGCGACCGGCAGCATCTCGCCCTCGAGATCCGTCGATAGCGCAATCGTGCGACTGGTGGTGTGGGTCGTGAAGTCCGCATAGCGCAGCTTCACAGTGAGGGTGCGGCCACGAATGTGCTTCGAACGCAAGCGCGAAGCGACCTTCTGCACGAGCGACCTCAGGGCGGACTCGGCATCCTTGGGATTGTGTACATCCTTTGAGAAGGTTTGCTCGCTGGAGACTGACTTCGCATCTCTCTCACATACGACCGGGCGATCATCGACGCCGCCCGCCCGCTCCACTAGAACCGTCCCTGTTGAACCCAGGAGCTGCCGGGCGCTCGACTGATCCAGGCGCGCCAACTCTCCGAGAGTCCGGATACCCACTTCACGCAAACGTCTGGCAGCCACGGTGCCCACGCCAGGGAGGGCGGTCACCGGAAGGGGGGCGAGGAACGCGCCCTCCGTGCCAGGGAGAACTGTCGTGATGCCGTGCGGCTTGTCGCAGTCCGAGGCGATCTTCGCCACGGTCTTGGTGGTCGCCAGGCCGATCGAGCACGAAAGCCCGAGCTCATCGATTCGGTGCTGTAGCGAACGCGCGATGGATAGCGGGTCGGTCTTCAGGTGAGGGGTGGGGGAGACATCGAGGTACGCCTCGTCGATCGAGACTTGCTGGACGATCGGTGTCACAGACCGGAACTCCTCGCACACCATGGCCGAAAGCTCGCTGTAGCGGTCAAAGCGAGGGTGCGCCCACACCGCATCAGGGCACAGGCGTGCGGCGTGCGACGACGGCATGGCCGATCTGACGCCGTGACGGCTGGCTTCGTAAGAGGCGGCGGAGACGACACCTCGACCGCCCGGAAGGCCGCCTACAATCACCGGAAGGCCCCGCCACTGCGGATTGTCCAGCTGTTCGACGGACGCGAAGAAGGCGTCCATGTCCACGTGCAGGATCGCCCTGCCCTGCCATTCGTGTGCCGAGTCATCCATATAGCGAGTTTATGAGGCCGGGGTCCGAAACGGTAGACTCACTCTCCAGGAGGTGGTGACATGCCGATCGGCGCGCACGTGGGGGTTTCGGCGGGATACGGGCGCGCTGTCGAATACGCCGCATCCGTAGGTTGCGAGTGTATCCAGGTCTTCTCGAAGAGCCCGCGTCAATGGAACGCAAGGCCAATGGACGTCCAGTGTGCCGAGGAGTTCCGCTCTCGCGTACAGACAACGGGGATGGCCGGCGTACTGGTCCATACGTCGTACCTGATCAATCTCGGAAGTGATGACGATGGGCTTTGGGAGAGATCGTCTGCCGCCCTCGCAGACGAGCTGGTCCGAGCGGACATGTTGGGCGCTGACGGTGTGGTGACCCATGTCGGAACAAGGTATAGATCAGATCCCGCTTTCACCGCGACTCGCATTGCTGCAGGTGTAGACCGTGCTTTCGCCGAAGCGGGTTCGAGCGCGACACGCCTCCTACTCGAGAACACGGCTGCCGCAGGAACGACTTTTGGTGACGGTCCGGAGGAACTCGGCGCCATCCTGGCGCTGCTCGGAACATCCGAAGGCCGTGTGGGAGTGTGTCTCGACACCTGTCATGCGCATGCGGCGGGATGGGACCTGTCCGTACCCGGCGCACTGACGGCTCTGGTCGATGATTTCGAGCGCTGTTGCGGCATGCCTATCGAGGCTATCCATGCGAATGACTGTCTGCACGCAGCCGGCATGCACAAAGACCGGCACGCCTGGATCGGTGAGGGGACGATCGGGTACGCGGGATTCTCGGAGATCTTCGAGGACTACAGATTGCGCGGGCTTCCGGTGATAACGGAAATGCCCGGCGAGGTTCCACTGAAGGATGCCGAGAACGTGAGTCGGCTCAAGCGGTTGCGTGACGCTTGCGCGGAACCCGCATGAGCCGTCGTACCGCAGACGCCACCCGATCGACATCGAGCGGATCGCCGTCACTGTCGACGAGGACCGTGGGGGAGTGCTGCTGGCGGTAGTTGTCGATGACAACCATGTCGCGCAGGCGGCGCGGGGTTATCGCACGTTCTCGCCGAGCGTGACGCCGAGCGCGTGAGAGCGCCGTCTCCACACGGTGCCGGAACTCGGCTGTGGTGACCTCCTGTCGCCGGAACCGGAGCGTTGTCAGGTGCCAACCCCGTACCAAGACGATCACGGCCACGTCGGAGCTGTCCCCTTCGAGTATCACGCTGAGCCCTTCGCCGGTGGCTCTGCGTACTACGCCAAGAGCTCCAAGCGTCCGATCCAGGGCACGAATGGCATCTCTGTAGCGAGCGGCGTCTTCGAACCGCTCGGCACGGGCTGACTGTTCCTGCATCGAACGTAGGACTTCCCTGAACCGCGCGCCCTCGCCGTTGAACGCCGAGAGGGCCGTTGCAAGAGTCGTGGCGTACGACTTGTGGCCCGCTGCGTAAGCATCAGATGCCTGACACTTCTTGTTCTCCCGCAGGGGGCAATCGCGGCGCATGCACTCGGCAGCCGTTAGTCGGCACCGTCTCAATCCGTAGTAGTCAGACAGCATGTCCGCAAGGGTCTTGGCGGCCCACTCGTTTCCGAAGGGGCCCATCAGCTCCCCTGTACGCAGCCGCCTTCGCGTGACGGTGATCGACGGGTACTCGGAGTCTGTGTCGACATGCAAGTACACGGGACGCCTCTGCCTTTGGTTGTTGCGGTTGAAGGCGGGCACGTATCGATCCATCAGGCGGAACTCCAACAGGGTCGCGTCTAGGGCGGACACCAGCGGATAGTGACTGATGGAGACGACTTCTGAAGCGGCGCTCGGGCACTCGGGGTCGTCCGAGGCATAGAAGTGGTTGCGAATCTGCGTGCGCAGGGACTTCGCCCGGCCGACGAAGACAACCGAGCCGATGGCGTCGCGAAACAGGTAGATGCCAGGCCCGTCGGGGACATGCGTCGCCAGCGGGAGTTTGCGGGCAAGATGGCTCTGCTCGGCGATCCCGCAAAGCCGGGCAACCTGAGCTGCAGTGGTCATGCCGGCGCTCTCCAGTTCCGGCAGCATACGTATCAGGACTTCTGCTGTCGCAAGGGCGTCCGGCAGCGCGCGGTGGGTAGGCACAGTCTCGGCACCGTAGAAGAGCGCGAGGTCCCGCAGGTTGTGACGCGGAAGCTCCGGATGAAGACGTCTGGCGAGAGTGAGGGTGTCCAGGATCGGACGCGCAAACGGAGTTCCCCACTGACGTTCCGCCTCGTAGTCCAAGAAGCTCATGTCGAAGCGATGGTTGTGCGCCACGAGTACCGCGTCCCTGAGGAACTCCCGAAACTGGGCTATGCTCTCGCCGATGGCGGGAGCGCCCGCGACCATCTCCTCGGTGATGCCGGTGAGATGGGTGATCGGCGCAGGGATCGTGTCGTTGGGACTGACGAGACAGGTGAAGCTGTCAGTGATGGTGCCATGCTCCACACGCACGGCACCTATCTCGATAACGGACGAGGTTCCCGGGCGGCATCCGGTGGTCTCGATGTCGACCGTGACGAACGCGCCTGTGGCAAGTGCGGTTGGTCCTAGCATGCTGTTTCCGTCACATTCTCGATGGTCAATCCTACCACGGGTACGCAGGCTCCTTGTGTCGAGTCGGTTCGTCAGTGCCTCCCGGTATCGCCTATGATGTTGGTGGATGTCTCGTGATGCAGGCCATTGATGACGGGGGGTCGTCATGTCATTCTTCGTGGTTGAACGCAGCCCGCTGGATTCGTCGCTGAGCGTCTGTCTGCCCGACGTGTTCCCCACTCGCGAGGCTGCTGTCGCGGCGTTGAGCGCTGCGACCCGATCGGGGTCTGTGGCGCTAACGGGGGAGGTCTTCATCGCCGATCTCAGCTCTGCCGTGCCGGTCCTGGTCATGCAGCCCGTGGCAACTGTCACCGCACCGGAGACGGACACGGAGGAACAAGCCCCGCAGCTGCCGGAATCGGATGGAGCCCCGGGGTTGGAAGCAGCGGAAGACTCGTACCCCGCAGTGGAGGTGCCCGCTGTCGAGGATCCCTACGCGGTCTGGGAGGCCGCGCGAGAAGTCCGGTCAGGCAGCGGTTCCATCACCGATGCCCTGAAGCGTGCGGCCTCATCGCTCGAAGAGGAGGGGATCGTAGCTCCGGAGTCTGTCGGCGATTCCGAGACGGTCCCGGAGTCTGGCATTTCGGACATCGAGTCGGTGGAGGAGGTACCAGGGGCTGTCGATCTGATCGATGAGGCCGTCGATGCAGTCGAGGAGTCGGCGGATCTTGGGGATGAGCTCCCCGAGGGTGCTCCAGCCGAGCCGGATGTCGAGTGGGCGGGTCCGCCGCCTGCAGATCAAGTCGCGCTCTCTGCCGGCGTGGCAGAACCTCGGACCACCGCCGACGTTGACGCAGTTACAGAAGGAGTCGCCGCGCAGCCCGAAGAGATCGATGAGTTGGTGGCGCCCGCGCTTGCCGATCTCGAGGTCATAGACCCGGTCTCCAGAAGCAGCTACGAGTCGGCGGGGGAACTCGATCTTGGCGGGTACACCTGCGCAGATTGCGTCTACTCGAATACCTGCCCGAAGGTCGGAACGACAACGCCCGCGGCGTGCGGATCGTTCCAATGGAAGTCTGAATGACCACAACTTATAGATGACAGAGAGGGCCTGTCTACACTATATTGTAGGCGGGCCTTACTCTTTCAGGAGGATGAATGGCGCTAGACGATCGGACGACATATCCGTTCAGCGCTATAGTCGGGCAGGACACGCTCAAGTCCGCACTCCTCATCAACGCCGTCGATCCACGCGTCGGTGGAGTCCTGATCAGGGGCCACAAAGGTACTGCCAAGTCCACAGCTGTGCGTGCGTTGCGCTGGATACTGCCCGAGATCGACGTTGTCGAGGGCTGTCGTTTCGGTTGTAGTCCTGCGAATCCCTCGGAACTGTGCGAGGAGTGCAGAGGGCGGTCGAATGGGACGGAGCTTCCCGTAGCGAAGCGCCGTCCGCGCCTGGTGGATCTTCCGGTGTCTGCAACCGAAGACCGTGTCGTCGGCACGATGGATCTCGAGCGCGCGCTGAAGCATGGAGAGCGCAGGTTCGAAGCCGGCCTGCTCGCCGATGCGAACAGAGGCCTTCTCTACGTCGACGAGGTCAATCTGCTCGACGATCATCTCGTCGACACCTTGCTGGATTCGGCCGCCAGCGGCACGAACGTCGTCGAGCGGGAGGGGGTCCGCTTCGAACACCCCGCCCGATTCGTGCTGGTCGGCACGATGAACCCTGAAGAGGGGGAGTTGCGCCCGCAGCTGCTCGATCGTTTCGGCTTGTGCGTTGACGTGGAGGGGATTGCGGAACCTGACCAGCGAGTCGAGATCCTTCGGCGACGCAGGGCTTTCGAGGACGATCGCGAAGGATTCGCCCGCCAATGGCAAGACGCGCAGAGTGCCCTCATCGAGCAGATCACCGTTGGCATTCGTACGCTGCCCGACGTCGAGCTTGATGATGACCTGTTGTTCATGATCGCATCGGTCTGTGCGGCCATGGGCGTTGACGGCCACCGCGCGGACTTGGTGATGGGCCGGGCAGCCGCCGCGTATGCGGTGTTGGATGGCCGACGTGAGGTGACTGCTGCCGACGTTCGTGCCGTTGCCCCTATGGTGCTCGCCCACCGAATGCGCCGCTCTCCGTTCGAGAACCAGGAGTTCGACCAGGAGCAGTTCGAGCAACTCATGGGAGCTGCCGCAACCTCTACGGGCCGGGAACCTCAGGAACCAGCCGGTGGGGATTCAGGCGACGGGGTGGCCGCTGTCCTTGATATCCCGCGTGAGTCCGGCATGGCGGAACCTGCCTCGGCAGACCAGATCACCGCGGAGCTCGTGGCAGGAATGGATCGCATGCGTAGGACGCAGGGCGGGCGACGCCAGGAGACAACCTCGGACGACCGAACCGGCCGGTACGTTCGCGCGGAACCTGCTCGTCCCGGCGAGCCTGTGGATCTCGCACTTGATGCGACCGTACGCGCTGCGGCACCGCGCCAGGCGGGACGTAAGAGCGAGCTTGCGATTGCCGTGGAACCGGAGGACATCCGGACGAAGGTCCGCAAGCGCCGGGTCGGTGCCTCGATCGTGTTCTGTGTGGATGCGAGTGGGTCCATGGGCGTGTCCAACAGGATGGAAGCCGCAAAAGCGGCTGTGTTCGAGCTTCTTGTCGACGCTTATCAGCGGCGAGACCGCGTTGGACTGGTCGCTTTCCGCGGTGAGTCCGCCGAAGTGATGCTACAGCCGACTGCCAGCGTGGAACTCGCACAGCTGAAACTGCGGTCCCTGCCAACCGGCGGTGCCACACCGATAGCTCACGGGATTCTCAAGTCGCTTGAAGTGCTGACCGCCGAATCCCGCCGGGACAACTCCGTCGTGCCATGGCTGGTACTGCTCACCGACGGTCGGGCCAATGTCGGCATCGGGGCCGGCCTCGGCAGTGAGGACGCCCGTTCTGCAGCTGCGCGGCTGAAGGAGAGCGCGATCCACACGCTCGTGATCGATACTTCGGGTCCCGGAGCCGGCGCGGCAGCAAGGGACCTCGCTCGCGTCGCAGGAGGGGAGTACGTGCGCCTCGGCAGTACAGACGGCACGATGCTGGCAAGCACGGTGCGCGAGCGCCTGTCGGCCTGAGTGCTGCGTGTGTGTGGGAGTGGGCCTGTAAGCCGGATTCTGTCGAGTGCGACCATCTGTCTGGGACCGCCGTCGCCGACGGCCTCGAGCGGGCATACCCGAGCGATGACCGGGCCAGTCGTAGCCGCTCCTATTTGCCCTTGCTCCGGATGGGGTTTGCCAAGCCGTCACGTTGCCGTGACGCTGGTGCGCTCTTACCGCACCGTTTCAGCTCTCCTCGGGGTCGCCCCCGGGGGTCTTCTTTTCTGTGGCACTTTCCGTCGCGTC
>JAFGNP010000134.1 GCA_016926975.1 Coriobacteriia bacterium
ACCGAGTTCCGCGTGACGGAGGACACGCGCATCCGGCCGAGTGCCGGCAAGACCTCAGCCTGCAATGCCTGCGCGTAGCTACGCAGTGGCGAGGGCTTCTAGCGATCGCGCGATCGGTTCTTCACGGCCCTCTGCCGCGCTGCATCCAGCCATGCGCTTGCGGCTTCTTCGAGTGTCCCGCGGGACGGCGCTCGCATCGCGCCGCGCCGCGAAGCTGCCAGGCTCTCAGCGCGCCAGGCCTTCCGCGAGTGCCTCGAACGTCTTGCGAATCGTCCTACCGTCGCGCGCGGAGAAGACCTGCGCCTGAAACCCGGACGGCAATCGCATGCCACTCCAAACAGCCAAGCGCCCGCAACCTCCTTTAACGTCAGCCGCGACGGCGCCACCATCGTCCCGCGCTTCAGCTCAGTCGGAGTCTGCGCACGCCACGCCCTCGCGTCGGCCAACCTGCGGATCGTCTTTCCATCCCGCGCCGCGACCACCTGGGCCTGGAACCCAGGACGACAATCACACCGCGAACCCCCGCGCGAACAGCCACCCCGCGAATGGCGAACCGTCACCCCCACCGCCCTACGCTCACTCCCCCTCTGCTGAGCCACGAGCCGCACACCGAGCCTCGCGAGTCGGCCAGGTCAGGAACCTCTCTGGCAGCGACACTGCGTCGCCGAGTTCGACGGCCCGCAAGGGGTTCGCTGAGGCATCAGCCCCTGCACGGTGGTATCCCGAGCAGGGCCTCGGGTACCCGGCGCCGACTCAGGACGAATTGCTCGAGGGCGTCTGTGCACTAGACCCTCCTTGACGGGCCAACACAGAAAAGTCTACGATCCGCGACGTGACTGCGTGGACCCGTTTCCGGTTCGAGCTGCGTGCAGTGGGGGCCACGCTCCTGTGCCTCGGCCTAGTCTTCGCCCCTAGCTCGGTTGCTGCCGAAGACTTCAGTCCTGATCCTTTCGAGTTGGAGGAATTTGTGAAGGATCACCATGTCTCGAGCGCCGTAGCGGCCCAACGGATGGCGGCTCAGGACCGCATCCCAGAGCTAGTCGACTATGCACGTGAACTGCTAGGAGACCATTTCGGTGGGGTTTGGGTGGACGTCGCGCGCGACGACCAAATCACGATGGGTCTCGCCAGCGGTACCGCCGAGACGAAGAGTGCCGCCAGTCAGGCAATCTCACGAGCGGGACTCGACGGAGCCGTGAAGACCGTAGATGTGCGGTCCTCGGAGCAAGCCCTTGCTGAGGCCGTAGCCGACATAGCTCGGAGACTTCCCGACGTCAATACCCACGCTCCGGGCGACATCACTGTAGGGATCCGGACCCCCGGGAATGCCGTCCGTCTGTCGCTACCGAGCGACTACCCGTTGACAGCGGGGCAACGGCAGTTCGTGAACGACACCGCGGATAAGTACGGGGATGCTCTGATCATCGGGCAGTATGAGGGGCACGCGAGAGATCAAGCATGCACCTACCAGACGAATCCATTTTGCGATCCCCCCCTGCGAGGCGGAATCACAATCGCAATCGATACCCCACCGAGTGGTCGGACGTGTACAGGCGCCTTCGTAGCGCGCGGCAATGCGACAAATCAGCTGTACCAGCTCACCGCTGGCCACTGCCGAACCTTCGACAACACTAACCTATGGTGGACGTACTTCACGACCGGCTCCCAACACAACCTTGGGCCTTTCGAGACCAGCGTAATCAACGGCTTTGGCGACGTCGGCTCAATCAAGATCTTGAATTCTTCCGGCTGGGATCCGCGCTCGTGGGTGTTCGTGACCGGAGGCCCAGACACGACGTCAAATCATCAGTATCGGATCCGGGATGACGCGACGCCGCAAGTCGGCAACCGCATCTGCATCACCGGCGCCTTCTACGGTCGCAGCGATTGTGGAGACGTGACCGAGACGGCGCACTGCTGCCCAGGTAATCCGCCAGTTGGCGCGCTCATTCGTGCGAACTACTGCTCAACCAATGGAGACAGCGGCGCGCCGACATTCGCGGTCAACACCGCGTATGGCATTCACAAAGGTGCCTACAGCGCGTGCGACACTTACGGATCGCGGGCTCAGGTAGCCGAACAGGCTCTCGATGTCCATATCACTCACGCGGATGACTAGCTGAGCTTGCTGTGCGTAGAATGATCAGTTTCGCCGGCTCAATCGTGGCCACAGCGACGGTCCTCGCGTTCGCCTATGCCAGCCCAGCCCACGCGAGGAATGTGGACGGCTCTCAAACGATCGTATCCCAGCGTGTGACAGCGCACGCACTCGTGGGAAACAATTGTGGCCGTGAGGTGAATGGAACCGTTAGTTGTGATCAAGCATTTTACGGTGGACATCCTGCAGATGGTGTACTACCACTTCGAGCCAATGGCACGGTAGAGGTGCCGGTTACCGGCGACGCACGGCGCGTGACCATGCGTCTTGCCGAACGAGTTACTCGCGGGGGCGGGCTAGAGGGACCAATCGGAAGCGACCTAACGGGGACAAGGGCCGAGGGATCGAACCTCTGGAGCGTGGTCCTTCCCGCGTCGCTGGAGCGGGTGGGAGCGATCTCCGTCGAGATCGTTATGCCCGATGAGACGATCAAGACCTACTACATTCGGGCGTCTCCGGCGGTGACCTCGGTCGCAGTCCGTTACGAAGGGGCACGTTACCTGCCGCGATCGCACCAGACCGTCCGGGTTTCGGTACGTTCCGCGCACGGGAAGCTCATGATGCGGCACCGGCTAACGCGTCGCCTTCCAATGTCCGTCTTCCGTACGATGCCCGGTGGTCGATATTCCGTACTGGTCCGACCTTCCTGCAAAAGCTGCCGGACCCGTCGACCAGGCTGCCGCGCCGCCCTGCGACTACCACCCTCGAGCACGAGCGTCATTGTCGTCAAGCTCCGAGCACTCGGACCGTGTGCGATCCGGTTGCGGCGGACCACCTAGCGGAGCCATATCTCATTTGCCCCGAGCGGGCCGAGATGGCGACGCCGTAGAGCGTTCGGGTCCCATGGGTTCCCCAGCGTCGACGCGAACACGGATCGCGGTCGTCTGCCCACTCACTCGCCGCCCGGTGTCGGCGCAGCTCGCCCAAACCGGGGTTCGTACCCGCTGCCGGTAACGA
>JAFGNP010000135.1 GCA_016926975.1 Coriobacteriia bacterium
ATCGAGAACCAGTACTTGATGAGGATGATGCCCGAGCGGATGATCATCCGCTCGAACTCCGGACAGTCGCGGAAGAACTCCTGCACCTGGTCCTCGGTGCACCAACCCATGACCCTCTCGACACCCGGGCGGTTGTACCAGGAGCGGTCGAACAGCACGATCTCGCCGGCAGCCGGAAGCTGGGCCGCGTACCGCTGGAAGTACCACTGTGAGTTCTCGCGCTCGGTCGGGACCGGCAGCGCCACAACACGGCAGACGCGGGGATTGAGCACCTCGGTGATGCGCTTGATCGCGCCGCCTTTACCGGCTGCGTCGCGACCTTCGAAGACCACAACGACCCGAAGGCCCTCTCTCTTCACCCACTCCTGCAGCTTCACAAGCTCCACCTGCAGCTTCTGGAGCTCGCGCTCGTAGGTCTCACGATCGATCTTGCGCGGCTTCACCGGGCTGGAGTCCTCGTTATCCGCGTGATATGTGACATCCGGCTCATCAGCGTGGTTCTTCTTGGCCGCACCGTTCTTGCTCATGCTCACCCCTTGCGACGGCCGCTCTTGCGCTTCTGCGGCGTGCCTTTGCGCTTGCGCCTCCGAACGACGCTCTTGCGCATCTTCAGCAGTGCTTCCTGCGCGTTGTAGGGAGCCTCCCCCTCCGGAGCGGCCACGCGCTCATACGTGCCATCGGGACGCATCGCACGTGTCTTCGCGGTGTCTCTCAGATACGCCTCGAGCACCTCGTCGCGAAGACGGTTCGCCAGCTTGGAATCCCGCACTGGAGCCAGCACCTCCACGCGGCGGTCGAGGTTACGCGGCATTAGATCCGCACTTCCGATGTAGACGTCCGGATCCCCGTTGTTTGCGAAGTAGTAGATCCGGCTGTGTTCGAGGAACCGGCCGACCACACTCCAAACGCGTATGTTCTCGCTGATGCCGGATACCCCTGGACGCAGACAGCACACCCCTCTGACCAACAGGTCGATGTCGACACCTGCCTGCGAAGCCTCGTAGAGAAGCCTGATCATCTTCTGATCCACAAGGGAGTTCATCTTGAGTATCATCCGACCACCCCGGCCGGCCTGTGCGTGTTCGATCTCCCGGTTGATCAGCGCCGAGAGCCGCTCTCTCAGATCCACCGGCGCTACAAGGAAGCGACGGTAGTCGTTCTTGCGGGCGTAACCCGTGACGAGGTTGAAGAGGGCCGAAGCATCCTCACCCGTCTTCTCGTCGCAAGTCAGAAGGCCAAGATCCGTATAGAGCATCGCGGTGACGGTGTTGTAGTTCCCGGTGCCGACGTGCACGTACCTGCGAATCTTGCCGCCCTCTCTCCGCACGACAAGCACGACCTTGCTGTGCGTCTTCAGGCCGACGAGCCCGTATACCACGTGCACGCCGGCAGCCTCGAGCGCCCGGGCCCACTCGATGTTGCTCTCCTCGTCGAAACGCGCCTTGAGCTCAACGAGGCAGGCGACCTCCTTGCCCGCTACCGCAGCGTCTATGAGGGCCTCGACGATCGGCGAGTCCGTGCCTACCCGGTAGAGCGTCATCTTGATGGCGAGCACATCCGGGTCGTGCGCGGCTTGACGGATCAGGGAGACGACTGGCTGGAAGGACTCGTAGGGGTGGTGTAGCAGGATGTCTCTCTCGCGGATAGCGGTGAAGATGTCACTCTCTTCGCCCTCGCCGAGAAGTACCGTGAGCGCCGGCACGAAGGTTGCGTACTTCAGATCCGGCCGGTCGATCTTGGACAGGGCGAACAGATCACTCATCCCCAGCGGCGGTTCGATGGTGATGACGTCTGCCGGATCCATGTCGAGGTTCTCGACGAGGATGTCCCGGATGTGGTCCGGCATCGTCGGCTCCACAGTCATCCTCACCACCGAGCCGAACCGGCGCTGACGGATGCCCTGCTCGATGGTCTCAAGAAGGTCGTCGGCCTCCAGTTCCTGGATGACCATCTCCGCGTCACGCGTGATGCGGAAGGGGTGCGCCGCGACGACTTCGTAGCCCGGGAACAGCGAACCGGCATGGGCGACGACAAGCTGGTCGAGCCAGACGAATGCATGCTCGCGGCCTGCTCCCGAACCCTCAGCGGTCACCGGAACGAGCCTCGGCAGGGCCTTGGGCACCTTCACGCGGGCGAAGCGCTCCTCGCCGTCGGGGCCCGTGACCACGATCGCGATATTCATGCTGAGGTTGGAGATATGCGGGAACGGCCGCCCCGGATCGAAAGCGAGGGGTGTCAGTACCGGGAACACGTCCGATTCGAAGTAGGCGTCCGCTACCGCACGCTGCTCCTCGTTCAAGCCCGCATAGTCGAGCAAGGCGATCCCGGCCTCGGCCAACTCGGCCCTGAGGACCTCGAAGTGCTGTCGCGCGGATGCCAGCATGGCGGGTATGCGCTCCCGCACCTGCGCCAGCTGCTCGGCGGCAGTCAGCCCGTCGTCGGAAACTCCGGATACTCCGGCAGCTATCTGCTGCTTGAGCCCGGCCACGCGCACCATGTAGAACTCGGCCAGGTTGGAGCTGAAGATCGCCAGGTACTTAGCGCGCTCTAGCAATGGGTTGGCCGGGTCTACAGCCTCCTCAAGGACGCGCTCCTGAAACGCCAGCAACGCGAGTTCCCGGTTCACGTACAGCGATGGATCGTCAAGCTTGGTCTTTGCGCGAGCCAATACGTCGACCTCCACTCTTCGCTCGGGCGCAGAGCGCCCGGTGCGGGCCCTCCCAGTGTAGCGCCAACAATGCGTGCCGCTACAGACCCCGACGATCCGCCTCGGGCTCCTTGACCTCCACGGGACGCTCCCACACACGCTCGAACAGGTCCGACTTGCGCTTGGCACCATGCAGCTCGACATCCAGCTCGCCACGGCCCGAGACGGTCAGCAGCAGCCCTTCATCGTTCAAGTCCACAACCAGGCTCTCGACGCGTCGGCCCTGTGACCGGTCGAGACCGTCGGCCAGCCTGAGCAACGCGGAAAGGCGGGCGACGTTCTCGCGGTCCTCCTCGCCGAGGTCGATCATCGCTTCGTGCTTCGCCTTCGGCAGCGCACCTGTGTGGTACCGCGCGACAGACGCAATCAGACGCACCTCCTCGGCGCCGAAACCGGGAAGCGAAGCATGCGATATGAGGTGGTAGCTATGCTTGTGGTGGTGCTGGTGCGATATGTGGTATCCCGAGTCGTGCAGCAGAGCCGCTGCCTCCAGAATCGGGCGCAGACCGCGATCTATGCCGAGCGGTTCCGCCAGGCCGTCGAAGAGCATCAGCGCCAGGCGTCGCACCTGCTCGGCGTGAGGCACATCCGTGCGGCACTGCCTGGCGAAGTCGCGCACCGAACGCATCGGGTCGGCTGACGGCAGAACGCCGGTCTCCCGTTCGACGGTCTCGATCACGATGCCCTCACGCATGCCTCGCGCGTTAGTGACGATGCTCTGGGCGCCGAGCGCGCGCATTACCTCGTCGAGCACTACGACGCCGGGCAAGATGATGTCCACGCGTCCTTCAGACATCCCCTTGATGGCGATGCGCTGCTTCGCGGTACTCTGCGCAAGCTGCTTGCGCAGTTGCGAGACCTCGGCGCGAGTCATCTCGAAGCCGTGCACGCTCGTGAGCCCCGGGGAACGCCCGGCCGCCACTATCGCCGCCAGGGTGGTGACCGTACCCCCGGAGCCGACCAGCGTCTGCGGCTTCCGCCCGGTGCCGGCGAGAGCCTCGGCCAGCGTCCCGCGGACGTGTCGGCCAAGTCCCTCGTACATGGCCTCCGGCATCGGGTCCTTAGCACGGAAGCGCTCCGACATGACTACGGCGCCCAGCGGTACCGAGGTGACCGAGTCGATGTGCCTGCCGTCGGCCTGCACGATCTCGACGGAGCCGCCTCCGATGTCCACCACCGCGACATCGACCTCGAGCGCGAGGCTGCCCAATGCCGACAGGAGCGCCAGCCGACCCTCGTGCTCGCTGGAGATGACCTCGATGTCGATGCCGGTCCGCTCCTTCACGCGCTCCGTGAACTCGCCGCCGTTCTCGGCTCCCCGTATCGCGGCGGTGGCGATCGCACGGATGATGTCGACTTCATAGGATCGTGCGATCCGCACCATCCGGTCGAGCGCGTCGAGAGCCTCCGCCATCGCCTCTTCCGTCAGGCGGCTGGAGGTGGCCGTTCCTCGCCCCAGCCGTACGTACGCCCGCTCTTCGTCGAGCGTCAAGCGCGGTCCGCCGACAGGGACTTCGACGATCGTGCATCTCAGCGAGTTGGAGCCGATATCGATAGCGGCCAGCCTCACAGGACTGTGCTCCCCGGAGTCCGGGTGGCAAGAGCCGCGTTGCAGTAGCCGGCGTCACCGGTGACCTCGGCGCCGAGCCAACCCGGCGGACAGAAGGCCTCGGCACTCTCGACCGTGCTGAACTCAACCTCCGCTGTCATCAGACCTTGCAGCGCCCCCTCGTAGACGTCGATCTCGTAGCGCAGCCCGTCCGCAGCGAGCGTGTAGCGCTGCTTCTCGACACGCCGACCATCAGTCGCGGGCCACAGCTCGTCGAACTGCTCCGCATCAAGCGCGATCTCAAACTCCTCGCGAACCATCCCCGTTCCCGACTTCACGGTGAGCGAGTACGTCCCGTCGGCGTCCCTCACGCGTACCTCGACCTCGGGACCGGCAACCAGGTACCCCTGGCGCAACCGGGACAGGGCCGCCCCCGCTGCAGCGGGCGGCAACTCGGCCAACAGGAACTTGCGCTCTATCTCCATGTCACTCCCCGAAGTTGCGGGTCGCCTCAAGTCTACACGCCGGAAGCGCCCGTCCGGCCTTGCGGTACACTCGACGATGGCAGGGAGCGGCGAGCGAAGGGGCGGCGCAGTGGCGAAGGGCAAGAAGTCGAAGAAGAGCAAGCGCGCAGCATCCGCGAAACCTGTGTCCCTCGAGAAGCGCTCCGCGGGCAAGAAGGCCGGTGCGAAGCGGGCGAAGAAGGCCGTTTCCTCCTCCGACAAGAGCATCCCGCAGGTCCCGATGCCAGACATGCCGGCCGACGAGGAGACCACTGCTCTCGCGCGTATCGGCCAGCTCGAAGCCGACCGCACGAACCTCATGGCACAGGTCGCGTGGGCGCGGGCAGTGGCGCAGGAACAGCAGAAGACACTGGAGGCCGAGCGGGCGCGCTCCGAGAAGCTCGCTGCAGATCTTGACGCACAGCGTGCGCGCGTAGAACAGCTCAAGGCGCTCTCGCTGGTGGACCGCCTGCTCGGGCGTCACAAGCGCATCTAGGACTACACGTCCTCGACGAACTCCGGCCCGGCGTCCGTCACCACCTCGAGTTCTTCCCATCCCTCCGCCCAGGGCTCGTCACCGACGATGACCGGCGACGGGATCTCCGACTCCCCGGACTCTACCGGTTCACACCGCGCCTCCACACCGATTTCCGGCGCGGGCTCCGGACGCTGCGTCAGCGGCAGCAAAAGCTGTGGAAGCAAGTCCTGGGGAGGGTGCGCTGCCGCAAGCTGGGCGAAACGCAGGAAGCCGGCTCGTGCGCGGGCCTCCAGAAGCGCCTCCACCTCACCGAAATCGGAGGATGAGACTCCCGCAAGACCTGCGACAGTCCGGTGGTCGGGGGAGCGCAGCACCTCGAGGAACACATGCACGTCATGGAGCTCGCCCAGGGCGTCCTGGAAATCAGTGAGGATATCGTGCACCAGGTCGAACGACTCGCCGTAGCACGGCGCGAGTACCTCGACCGCATAGCGCAGCCTCTTGTAGCCGATACGCAGCGAGTGCTGCTGTAGGTAGTTCTCCTCACGCAGTGCCGCAGGCTGTTCGCCGAAGACAGCCGCCGCTCTCTCGGCGACCGCCACATGCGCGAAGGCCGAAAGTGGAGAGCGCCCCTCGGGCGAATCGCCGAGCGACCCGGCCATCCTCTCGAAGGAGCGCCGGCTGCGTTCGAGATCGAGGCCTGCCAGCTCACGGTTCAGCAGTTCCAGCTCGTGTCCTCGCTGCCCCGCCCGGTAACCCACCGTGAACGCTATCGCGCGCCGCCCGCCCTCGCCCAGCGCGCCAGCCAGCTTGGAAAACTCGTCGATGAACACATCGGAATCCCGCACAGGGCCGAGCGCGCGGGTGATCCTGCGCACCCGCTTGTACCAGGCGCGGAACTCACGACGCGGATACACCGGCCCGAGCAGCCGCATCGCCTCCCGCAAACGTCGCGAGGCCACTCGCATGTCGTGCACCGCGTCGGCGTCCGCCCCGCCACGCGCGTCCGCTTCAAGCACGAACAGGGGCTCGGCCTTTGAAAGCAGCAGCGCCGAAGCCGCGTCGGCAAGCGGCGTGCTCGCGTCGACATCGGGAACGACGAAACGCCTGTTCATCGGGCGGACCCTCCGGATCGGATCGTGGTCGCCGCAGCCTCTGCCGACCTCCCTGCGGCTCACCACAGTGTACCCGAGACGACCCGGCGGATGAGTCCACCGCGAGTGCCGAAAGCCTTGCAACGGGGAACGATAAAGCAGTGGCTTGAGCCACGGAGATACAACGCCGCGCATGAAGCCGAGGAGCTTATGGAGACAAGGCGCTAACTCGGCAGCCGACGCTAGAGCGCTATCCCGCTACGGTTTGGGCACGTACTGCGCGCTCTCCCAAGTCGTGCCTACGATGTGGACGCCCTCGTCGGTGACCTCCAGTGTGTCGATCGAGATTCCCGCATTGGCAAGGCGCGGGTTGATGACGCTCTCGAGAAACTCGGCGCCCAGAGGCAGGTACTCGGCGGGCACGGTGATCCCCGCGACGCTCGCCGAGGAGATGGTCAGGTCCAGCGACGGCCCGGATGCGGTCCCACTGCCGGAGACGGTCACCGGCCAGTCGCGCCCGGCGTAGGCGACAACGAGCGACGCAGCCGCGCTGTTACCGCCCGTCAGACTGACCTCCATGCTCTTGATCGGCCAGTAAGACGAACCGTGACGGTACGACATCAAGGCAGAGATCTCGGATCCCGACAGCGTCACGTCCACAGGCTTATGCCCCGTGTATACGCGTTCGTAGTCATCGGGATCCGCGCCTTCGGGCAATTCGGGCCACGTGAGGCCCATCTTGGCCACAGCGCTGTCGAAGTCGGCCTCCGAATACGATACGACCTCATCATCGGAGGTCATGGCCCGGCCTACCAGTACGGCCGAACCTATGCATCCGCACAGCAGAAGCGCGACGACCACCGCGACTGCGATGATGCAGCCCTTGCGCTTCTTTCCCGGTGCAGGGCTGCCTGTGGCCGAGGGAGTTCCCGGAGGCCCGTACGGTGGCGGAGCGACCGGAGCGGTCTGCACTGACTGCCCGGACTCGTTGATGTCGTCCATTGTGTGTCCCCCCCGACGTGGTCAATGCGACGCGCATCGAGCGTAAACCGCGCATCGGGCCTTCGCAAGAGTGCAGACGAAGGGCGCAGACGGGTACGAACTGTCCAGAAGGAGACAACGGCACAGGGTAAGGGGTTCTCGATGACGTGTTACATGCGCCACATGGGCTGGATGTTCCGGGTTCTGGACATCGACAACGACGCGGGCAACCGGCACCGCGTCGACCGGGCCATCAAACATGCGCTAGAGCTCGCCCATGACACCCCGTGTCCGGAAGTGAAAGCGTATCTCGACGCGCTGTCCGCTGAAGAGAGGTTCGAGCTCATCGATACGGTGGAGCAGGAGCTGGGAGCGCAGGATTGACCACGACGGGCCGGGGGGCACTCGGCCCCACTCGCACAGATAGGGCCGCCCTGGGGCGGCCCTATCGCTGACACCTGGACGATCCGGACCCTACGAAGCAGTCCAGCCGGCATCTGCAGGGATGTTCGCGCCGCTGATCATCTTCGACTCGTCAGAGGCGAGGAAGAGCGCGAGATTGGCGATGTCCTGTGCCTTCAACATTGCGGGGATGATGCTTGCATAGACACCCGCCTGCGCTCCGCCCTCGGGATCGATGGTCGACGGGTCGACGCTCGACATGATGTTCGTCTCGACGCCACCGGCGATGATTGAGTTGCAGCGGATACCCGTCTTGGCGTAGTACCAGGCTGTGTTCCTCGTCAGACCCACGACAGCGTGCTTGCTCATCGTGTAGACGGCACCTGCGGCTCCGCCGTGTTCTCCGGCCACAGATGCGGTGTTGACTATGGAGCCGGAGCCCTTGGGAAGCATGATCTTCAGAGCCTCACGTGTAAGGTACAGCGGGCCGTACGCATTGATGCCCATGACGCGTGCCAGGACATCGTCGCTGTAGTGGGCCGCTCCGGCGAAGTTGTCCATGACGCCGGCATTGTTGCACAGCACGTCGAGCGTGCCGTAAGTACTCGCGGCGGTCTCCACGATCTTCCGGCACTCTTCGAGCTTGGACACATCGCCCTGTACGCCCGTGATCTCGCCGCCCGCCGCCTTCACCTCGGCTACGACTTCGTCGAGGGTCGCCTGGTTCCACTCGGCGGCTATGACCTTGGCCCCTTCGGCGGCAAACAAGTTCGCCATGGCGCGCCCCATGCCTGAGCCGGCACCTGTGATGATCGCTACCTTGCCTTCGAGCCTCATAAGCACACCTCTTCCCTGTTCGATCCCGCGCGGACGTGGGAACATCCGGCAGATTAGTAACAATCGTTACAATAGCGGCTTATGAACAAACGTCAAGCCCTCCCCTGGGATTCGCCTGGTTCCCCGGCAGCGCGAATCAGTCGGAGCCAGAGCACAAGAATGCGACGCAACACCTACAAGTCGGGGCGGGAGACAAGCCGCTCTAGCTGCTCGGTGAAGTGCTCTCTGTCCTCGTCCGTGAACTTCGGCGGTCCCCCGTGCCGGCCACCTGCCCGGCGCAGTCGCGCCTCGGCATGGCGCACCGCCAGCTCCGCGTCGATCGTCGCCAGATGGAAGATGCGGCCTCGCGGACTTATGGCGCCCGCGCTCCGGCCGATGGCCATTGCCGCCAGACCGATATCCTGGGTGACCACGATGTCGCCCGGTGACAGCCGCTCGACCACCGCGAAGTCCGCTGCATCCCGACCGCTGCTCACGCGGATCGCCTCCACACCCGAGCGCGATGCGTGCCTCTCAAGGTTCTGCGTGCCGTTGGCCACCACGACGACCGGTAGGCCGTGCGAACGCGCCACCGCGATAGCCTCACGGGTGACCGGGCACGCATCCGCGTCGATGAACAGCGTGGGCATGGCCTCGCCGCCGCCCCGGAGGGCCGCCTACCGCTCTTCCAGCGGCAAGTAGTCGCGCCTGTCGGCCACGCTCTTGTACGCGGGCCGGATGATCTTGCCCCTGTTCGCCAGCTCCTCGATGCGATGAGCGCACCAGCCGACGCTCCGCGAACAGGCGAACAGCGGCGTGTACAGCTCCTCGGGAATGTCCAGCATCCTGTAGACGTAGCCGGAGTAGAAGTCCACGTTCGCGCTCACGCCCTTGTAGACGGTGCGCTGCTTGGCGATCGCCGAGGGCGCGATCTCTTCGACCTTCGTGAGAAGCCGGTACTCGTCGCCAAACCCCTTGGCCTCGGCCAGCTCTCGCGCGTACTCGCGCAAGATGATCGTCCTTGGATCCGATACCGAGTACACCGGGTGACCCATCCCGTAGATGAGGCCCGACTTGTCGAACGCCTCTTTGTTCAGCACGCGAAGCAGGTACGACTCGATCGCCTCGTCATCGTTCCAGTCGCCGACTTCCTCACGCAGGTCGTCGAACATCTTCACCATCTTGATGTTGGCGCCCCCGTGCTTCGGGCCCTTGAGAGAGCCGAGCGAGGCTGCGATCGTGGCGTACGTGTCGGTACCGGTGGAGGACACCACGTGAGCCGTGAACGAGGAGTTGTTGCCCCCGCCGTGCTCGGCATGCAACACCAGTGCCAGGTCGAGCACGCGAGCTTCGAGCGCCGTGTACCGGCTGTTGGCGCGAAGCATGTGGAGGATGTTCTCCGCGGTGCCCAGCTCCGGATCGGGCCTGTGGATCACGAGGCTTTCGTGCAAGAACTGGTCGGCGTACGCCTGATAAGCGTAGACCGCAAGCAGAGGTAGCGTGGCGATGATCTGCAGACTCTGGCGCAGGACCTCGGGGATGGAGATGTCGTCGGCGCTATCGTCGCGCGTGTACAGCGCGAGCACGCCGCGCGCCATGGCGTTCATGACGTCCCTGCTCGGCATGCGAAGAACCGCATCGTGGATGAAATGCCGCGGCAGGACGCGCATCAAGGCAAGCTGGTTCTCGAACAACCTCAGCTCTTTATAGGAAGGCAGCTGGCCGAAGAGGACCAGGTAGGCCGTCTCCTCGTAGCCCAGCCGCCCTTCGGACGCGAAGCCGTTGACCAGCTCGTTTATCTCGATGCCCCGGTAGACGAGCTGGCCGGGGATGGGGACGTACTCTTCGCCTTCGGCAGCCGACCCGACGACGTCTCCGATCTGCGTGAGTCCGGCCAGGACCCCCTTGCCGGAAACGTGACGCAGCCCGCGCTTGACGTCGTAACGACCGTAAAGGTCCGCATCCACGATGCTGCTCTCGCAGGCCATCTGGCTCCAACGCTCGAATGTCTCATCGGCGGACTCCCGATGAGACGTGTTCTCTACCCTCGCATCTTCACGTGTCATTGCTGCTCCTCTTAGCCGCACCGGGGCGGTGAACGATCGATATGGCTCTTGCGAGAATGTCCGCCGCCGGAGGCAAACCTGCACGCCCTACACCGGGCCGAGACTGCTGCACAGCCTTTGGGGCTGCGGTTCACGTCATGTGGCCATTCTACCCGAACGGGAATGAGACCTCTCCGGGGGCAGCCCTGCGCACGACCCCATGGCGCGCAGCTGCCAGTTGGCCTCCCGGACCCTGTCTACTCGGACCCGACACTCACAACCAGGTTGACCGGGCTACCGCCGACGACCTCCGTACCAGCCTCCGGGCTCTGGGATACGACGAGCCCCTCCTCGACCTCATCGTCGGCTTCCTCGGTCACTACGCCGAGGTTGAACCCTGCGCCATACAGCGCCGAGGTAGCATCCTCCAGATCCAGTCCTCGCACGTCAGGCACGGTCGTTCCGCAACCGGTCAGTGTCAGCAGAACGAACACGACCAGTGCCGCAATCACCATCCGCTTCAAGACAGCCTCCCTCGCCGTACGCGCACGGTGTCCGCTCCTTGTAGCTCACCGCATCGCACCGCACTTGTGGTCACCATACCCGAAGCGCTATTGCGCGGAACACAAGAGCCGCCTGTGCAGGCGGCTCTCCGAGTTCTTGTGGCGGGAGTGACGGGGCTCGAACCCGCGACCTCCGGCTTGACAGGCCGGCGCTCTAACCAGACTGAGCTACACCCCCGCGAGGGTCCGTCCGCCGGGGCGGACAGCATACGGATTCTATCCGCCTCGACGAGCCTTGTCTACCGGAAGTCCGAGCAAGTACCGGGGATCTCAGAGCTCCATGCCCAGCTGTCCCGCGGTCGCGCCCTCCCAGGGCGACACCAGTTCGGGGCCGAGGATCTCGGCCAGCTCGCGTGCGTTGCGCGGCGCGTAGTCGTACTTGCAGTTGTTGAACATCACGTAGGTGACATCCGTGCCCTCGGCCAGCTCGCGCACCTTCGGCGCCCACTCCTCGAGCTCGTCGGGTGTGTAGAGGTAGTCGAAGCGGTCGGCTGCGGAAACATTTCGCGCAAAGTACGTCTCGCGGTTGCGTCCGTGCAGCCTCAAGTAACCCACCTTACTCGTGGAAGCGACCAGTGGCGGCATTGTCGTGCGCGTGGGGAACTGGGGCGCGTCCACCGCAACGTAGCTGATCTCGCGGTCGGCCAGGAATGAGAGAGTCCGTCGAACTCTGCCATCCTCTACCCAAGACGGGTGGCGGAACTCCACTAACATCCGCCGCTTGCCGAGCTTGCCGCGCGCGTAGTCGATGTATGCGAGATTCTCCTCGAAGACCGCATCGTCCAGCGCGGTGAAGAAGGGTGGGAACTGCATGAGTACGCCGCCGAGCTTGCCGGTCTCCTCGAGCGGTTCGACCGACTCGAGGAAGAGGTCGAAGGCCAAGTCCACCATCTCCTGCGACGGGCGCTTCACCCTTCCGCGCTCCACCGCATGCGGGTACTCGCGCAGCTCCGGATGCAGGGCGCGCTCGTCTACAGCGTGTTGCGTCATCATGCCGAACGCCTTCACGTGGAATGTGAACCCTGGCGGGGTCCGCTTCGACCAGTTCTCGACGACGCGCCGGTCAGGGATCGCGTAGAACGGCGCATCCGCCTCGACCGTGTCGAAGCGCTCCGCGTAGTAGCGCAACCGCGCCGCGGGCGTGGTGATGTCCGACGGGTACCAGGCGTCTATCATCGTCCGGTCCGCCCAAGAGCAGGTGCCGACCCGCACCCGTCCCACGTCTGTCCGCCTTCCGATCTACTGCAGCGACAGATACTCGGCCAGCGCAGCCGCCTCGTCAGTGGACACGTCCGCGCCCCTAGCGATCATGTCGTCTATCACGGCGGCCCAACCCACAGCATCCAGTTCCTCGGCCTCCACTACGTCCAGCCCGTGACAGCCCACGCATTTCGCGTTGAGGATGGTGGCGCCGTCAAGACCGGTGGCCTCACCCGGAGTGGGCTCGGGGACTTCGACCGGCTCGGCGGAGCCACACGCGGAGAACACCGCGAGCGAGAGAACGAGTACTGCTACCAAGATGAATCGTCCTGCCATCATCCGCCCCTTCCTCACATGCCGGACCCGCCTGACGGGCCCGACACCCGTTAGATACCCCTCGGGCAATCACGCGACACGCGTGCGGAATCCGCATCCAGAAGCGATGTGTAGTCCCGGATGTAGTCATCGTATGTCAGCGGCTCCGGCGGCGCATGGTACGGCCAGTCGAAGGTCTCCGTCACGAGATCGGAGAAGTTCGCCCGCACGAACTCGTCGGTAAGGTGATAGTCCAGCAGCGGATCGTACTGCGACATGCCGAAGAAGCACGGCTGCGCGTAGGGCCCGGCGAGGTCCTGTTCACTGACCGACAGGATCTCCCTCACTTGCGCCGCCAAGACCCGGATCGTGGACTCCGAATAGGCCATGAGGCGCCCGCGCAGATCGGTGGGGGTCTCGAACCCGCCCACATCGCACATGAACCATATCACCAGCCTCACAGCCGCCTCGTTGTTCAGCAGCCAGGCGAGCGCGTGCCTCGGCGCCCTGTGCTTCAGAGCTGACACGACTGCCGACACGAGGGCCCTGTCCATCGGCGGCCTGGTCAACGCCCGGTTGCTCACGCACGGTGACAGCAGGCCGACCTTGCTGATGCGAGGCCCCAGCTCCTGGAGCGCCCTGAGCGCGAGGATACCTCCGAAGGAGAACCCCAGCAGCGCAAACGACTCTATGCCCAGATGATCCGCCAGATCGCCGATCATGCGGCCCAGCCTGCGGCTCGAGTAGCCGTCCTCCAGAGGTGTGCTGCCCCCATGCCCGGGCATCTCGAAGAAGAACGTCCGGTACCGCTGTCCGATGAACTGGATCATCGGAGTCCAGTCCTCGATCAGGGAGACGGTAGCGGGGACGATGATGATCGGCGGCCCATCGCCGCACTCGGCATAGCGCAGGCGCGTACCGGGAAGTTCAGCGTCGCGCACGACAACAGGGCAGGGTTCGGACACGTAAGGTGCGGCTCCTAGGAAGATGACATGGCAGTTGAGGGTATCATGGCTCCAACGGTTTGCCTCGGCAAGGAGACGGACATCGAATCTCAGAAGGACCCCATTGGCGAGGCTGTGCTTGCCGAGGCGCGCGTGGGCCTTGCAGCCCTGCAGGCTCCGTTGGCCAAAGGCCTCGAACTCACCAACTCGGCAGAGGCGTTCCTCGGGTCGCTCTTCCTCGTGAGATGCGCCCGGAACCTGGCGGCGGTCCTCACACTGTGCGATGCCGGGTGGGCCCCCGAAGCGCAAACGCTACTGCGCGCCATGGTCGAAGACATGGTCACGATCGGCTACATATCCACCGATCCCGACAACCTCGCCAGGAAGTGGCTCTCCTTCGAGAACCGCCGCCTGCCGGATGCCGCCGAACTCGTGGCGGCCCTGTCAGGTATCGAAGCACCGGAGCGGGAGGACCGGCCGAAGTACGAACGCTGGACGCGCTTGAGCTTCAACGAGATGGCGCAGCGTGCAGACGGCGTTGTACCCGGCCTGCTGGAGTACCTCGGCTACGTCTACCCGATCCTCTCCGACCGCGCGCACGGGAACACCTCGGCGAGCGGCATGTACATCCACGTGCATGCCGACGGAAGCGTCGAACCGCTGTTCCGGCCTTCGGCGAGCCAGGTCGCCATAACCGTGTGCAACGCGGTCACTGCGGCGCTCACTACCGCCGATCGCACGAAAGCCCTTGGCGTCGTTCTCGACCTCGGGCCGCTCGAAGCTGCGGAGCGACGGACCTACGAAGCGTGCGGACTGCCGGTCGGGCCACCGCCCGAGACTCCGGAGTGACGCGCAACCCCAAGATGATGTATACTCCGCAGCGATGGGGCACACCATATCGTCACACGCCCGTCCGGCACGCCGGCTCAGCGGAACCGCCACCGGCCAGGTGCCTTTCTCACCTCTTTGGCAGCCCGACCACCTCGCAGCACACCCGCGACGACTCTGCGTGGTCACCCTGCAGCAGCCCACGATCTCGTTCGTCTCTGCGCTTAGGCTGCGGTCGGTGAAGCGCATCTTCCGCGCTACCACGTTCGTTCAGCTCTAGCCTATCGAGGCTAGTCGGGTACCTCGACAACGCTCCCAACCATGATGCCCTGCGCTTCCGCCCAGCCCTGAGGAAGCTCCAGGACGTACGGGCTCGGTCCCGGGCTCGAGACAAGCCGGACGTCTCCGACATCCAGCGCCTCTACGGCACTGACCGTGAGGTCCTCGGCTATGAAGACGACGTCTATGGGGAACGCGACCTCCTTCATAGCGAAGGTGCGCACCTCGGCATCGTCGAAGACGAACAGCATGCCCTCGCCGGGGGCGAGCGACTCGTGACCTTGCAGGCCGAGCGAGCGCTCGCGAGCATCATCCGCGATGATTACGCTGACCTCGACCCCACCGATCGTCACTGTGTCGGCGACATCCGGAGAACACGCCGCAAGCCCGAGGGCCGCCAACAGCAGGACACACGTGTATCGCATTGCGCGCATCGATCGGACCGCTTCCCCTGAGCCGACCAGAGACCCATGCCATCGTACGTCACCCGCACCAGTGGCTCATATCCCGACGAGGGGTATCATTGTCGAGCCCGCGAACACAGCGAGCAGACCGCGTGGACGAAAGGACCCGTAGTGGCAGGTCATGGCGAATCCAAGACAGCTGTAATCGCAGCCGTACTGGGCAACCTGATCATCGCGGTGATCAAGTTCGTGGCAGCAGGTATCACCGGCTCCTCGGCCATGATCTCCGAAGGCATCCACTCGCTGGTTGATACCGGAAACGGTGGGCTGCTGCTTTTCGGTATGAAGCGCGCGAAGGAGCCAGCGGACGAGCAGCACCCGTTCGGGCACGGCAAGGCCCTGTACTTCTGGGGTCTCGTGGTCGCGGTCTCAATCTTCGGCATCGGCGGCGGCATGTCGCTCTACGAAGGCATCGCGCACATCCGGCACGTGGCGCCCGAGGCGATCCACGCCGACCCGACCGCGAACTACATCGTTCTCGCGATCGCGATGCTCGTCGAAGGCGGATCATTCTCTGTGGCGATGAAGCAGTTCCGGAAAGCGAAGGGCAGCAAGGGCAGCTGGCAGTTCATTCGCGAATCGAAGGACCCGAGCCTCTACACCGTTGTACTCGAGGACAGCGCAGCCATGCTCGGACTGATCTTCGCCTTCCTCGGCGTGTTCTTCGGCCACCTGTTCCAGAACCCGTATCTGGACGGGGCGGCTTCGATAGCCATCGGTCTGCTGCTGATGGGAGTCGCGTTCGTGCTGGCGTTCGAGACGAAAGGGCTGCTGCTCGGCGAAGGTGTTGACGCTGTGGTCCTGGCGGACATCCGCAAGCGCGTCGAAGCAGATCCCTCGGTGGATCGCGCAGGCGACATCCTCACGATGTACATGGGACCGCACGAACTTCTCGTGAACCTCGGCGTCGGCTTCGTGCCGGGCACGACCGCAGAGCAGATGCACGAGGCGATCCGGAGGATCGAAGCCGACCTATCGGGCGCGTACCAGGAGTGTACGCGCGTCTACATCGAGGCCGAGTCGTTGCCGATCGAGCAGGCCTAGTAGGCCAGCGAAGGCTGCTGAGCCCGGGACGCGTCGGGGGTGTAAGCAGCGCTCATTCCGTGGACTATCTCGATAGCACTCGCGAGCGCGCTCATCTTGTTGGTGCCGTGCCGGCGAAGACGGTCTCCCGTGCCGACAAGTCGGCGCGTGCTCTCGAGATCCAGCTTGCTGAAGTGAAGTGCCTCCCACTCCTCGCGGGAGGTCGTTGACCATAGCTCGCCCATGACCCAACGCAGGTTCGCGTGGTCTTCAGAGGTGAGATAGTGCCAGTCGGCGCGCAGGCCATGCCGCAAACGCTCGATCGCACGGTCAACGGCGCGCTGGCGATTGACCTCATGGAGCCTTATGCCGAGGCTCTCGTCATCTGTATTGCGGTGCATCATCGAAATCTCTCCATTCGCTATGGCGAAGCATAATCATAAGACACTATTCTCAGGAATGAGCAATCACCCTGTAAGAATGAAGACACACGAAGTAATCTGAACGCATGTTTATGTGGCCGAGTTGCAGATTCGCCCCTGTACGCTGCAACTCTACCGGTTCTTGCTCACGACCCTGGCTGCCATGGAGTCGGCTGCCTGCCTGAGAAGGGCGACCTCCGGGTCGGTGTCGAGAGCGCGCTCGGCGACCCGTTCCAGCTGCTCGCCACTCCGCAGACTCACCCACCTGAGTCTTCGGGCCAACGGCTCCCAGGGGCTCCGGTGATTGCGCAACCACAGCCACAAAACGGCAGCTGCCAAGACGAGCAGCGGCAGCATCGCTGCCAGGGACTCGTAGGGCACCAGCATCACGCCGTAGGCGCCGATGGCTATGGCAGCGAGCAGCCAAACCGTAGGGGTGGGCTGGTTCATCACCAGGAAGACAAGCTTGGGGACCTCGATGACGTCGCCCTTCGGCTCGAAGCCGATCTCCGTGCGACGCAACCTGATGTATACCGCCAGCGTCCCGCGACGACGGCGAAGGTCCCACATCGTCAGCAGCAGAAGAGAGGCCAGGACAACACCGGAAGCCCAGCGCACCGGTGCGGGCACATCCCGAAAGCTCAACACTGCCCCGGCTCCCGCAAGTGCAGACGCGACCACGTACAGCGGCGGAATCGCGATCGCAGGCTCCGCGAGGCGAGCCTCGGCAACCCCCTCTACGTCAGACGATAGGAGAAGCCCGAACCCGATCGGGTCCCTTGCGGAGGCCACCAGCACTGTGGCTGTGAATCCTATGAGACCTAGAACCAGGGGCAGCATGCCGTGAGTCCTCGTCGCAGGCAACGTTCCTCGACATTCGGCATTTCGCATCGCATCCCTGCCGGGGTTGAAGGGCCACGCCAGCAAGAGAATGCTCGGTACGGGACTCATCCGCCCGGAGGAGAGCTGCGACCGAAAACAAGAGA
Source organism: Coriobacteriia bacterium (assembly GCA_016926975.1). GTDB lineage: Bacteria > Actinomycetota > Coriobacteriia > Anaerosomatales > Anaerosomataceae > UBA6100. The sequence goes on from JAFGNP010000135.1 coordinate 17,600, forward strand.
CCCCGACACAAATCCGCCGGGGCCTCGGGTGTATTGGTGGGCGATGAGGGATTTGAACCCCCGACTTCCTCCTTGTAAGGGAGGCACTCTCCCGCTGAGTTAATCGCCCTTGGTGAATGTGAGAGTCATTCTAGCAGCATGCCCTGAGACCGGGAGAGTCACCTTGTATGCGGCTCAGTTGGACTCCAACGCCGTCTTGAGGCTCTGCAGATCCGTGCGGAGGAGCTTGTCGGCCTCCGACTGCGCACGACCTGCGAACAGCGCAGCCGGTCCGGACAGGTTCGCCGACATCGACATGCTCACACGGGTACTGCCGCCTTCGGCCCGACAGTGGAACACGAAGCGTGCCTTGGTAGGTTCGTGCATGACGTAGACGAGCGTCTCGGGCGGCTGGTATTCCGAGACCTCGAACTCGACCGTCTTGCTCTTGCCCTTGTACTCGTAGGTCTGGGTGATCCAGTCGCCGACCGCCATCGCATGCCCCTCCGAGTCGGTAAGGTACGACCGCCACTTCTTGTCGTTGTCGGTGTCCGCTATGAACTCGAACGCCGTCCTCGGCATACAGTCGATGAGTACGCTTGCCCTGCTCTGCATCATACGTCTCCAGTCTTCCTAAGGCCGAGGCCCACTGCGATCATCCCGATACCCGTGCCGAGAGTGGCCAGACCGGGCCCCGGACAGATGAGCATGGGGATGCCGACAAGCACCACGAGGCATCCGAGTCCTACTGGCAGACAGCCTCGACGCTCCTTGGCGGGCGAAGCATCTGCCGGCTCGGCATGCGGCGTGACGACATCCGCCTCAGCCGCAGGCCCGGTGCTATGGGGCATCTCCTCCATGTGGGGTTGATACCCCTACTGCGCGAAAGGACCCGCTCGAGCGGGAGTCTGGACGGTGCCGGAACGGAGTCCGGCTATGGTGGGTCGCGTCGCAGGTGGCTGGAAGCAGGAGTAGATAGCAGCTAGACTGGACGACAGGGCGATGGAGCTCGCCAGGAACCGCCCTTCGGGGCTGATGGCTCCTACACGACATCGTGTGGGAGCTCGTTCATTTCTTGGAGGGCGACGTGAAGACCGTCAGTGTCGCAGACATGGCTCGCAACTACTCGGACACGGATGCGGGCTGATGGACGCGCAGGCACTCATAGCGCTCATGGCACGCACCAGAGACGTGGCCGAGAGAGCGGAGTTCTCCGAGATCTGCGAGCGGCTGGACGTGCTTGCGCAGCGCCTCGCCGACCAGAAGGTCTACGTGGCGGTGCTCGGACAGTTCAAGCGGGGCAAGAGCACGCTGGTCAACGCGTTGCTCGGCGAGGAGGTACTCCCCTCCTCGGTGGTTCCCCTGACAGCGATTCCGACCGTGCTGAAGCACGGGCCGACACGGACGCTTGAAGTACGCTTTCTGGACGACCGTCCCGTCGAAGTACTCCCTGCCCGATCGGCCGAAGAGCTGCTCGCCATGGTCTCCGGCTTCGTGTCGGAGAAGGCCAATCCGAAGAACGTGCTCAACGTGGCGCAGGTTGTGATCATCCACCCGGCCGCAGTGCTCGACGGCGGGCTGGTGCTCGTCGACACTCCGGGCATCGGCTCCACGCTCGCTCACAACACCCAGGCGACCATCAACTTTCTGCCCGAGTGTGACGCAGCCTTGTTCGTGCTCTCGCCCGACCCTCCGCTCACGCAGGTGGAACGGGAGTTCCTCGATTCCGTCCGGGCGAGGGTGAGTCGCCTGTACTACGTCCTCACCAAGTCCGACTACGTCAGTGAGACGGACCGCGATGAGCTGCTTGCGTTCCTGGCCGAAGAGATGACCGACGATGACGGTGTTCGGCCGGAGATCGTCCCGGTATCGGCCCGGGTGGCGCTGGATCACCTCCGCAACGGCCTGCAGGCTGACGATGACAGCGGAATCGCCACGCTCAAGCAGGTCATCGGCGATTTCACGCGCAACGAGCTGGCCGCGGTGCTTCTGACGTCGTTCGCGTGTCGGCTTGGCGAAGCCCTCTGTGAGATGGAGTCCAAAGTCGAGCTCGAAAGGGGCCTGCTCACCACACCGGTGGACGAGCTGGAATCCAGAGGCAGGCAGTTCCGGAACAAGTTGGAACAGGCTGTCGCCGAGCGTCGAATGGCGCATGACCTCATAGCAGGTGACAAGCGTCGGTTGCTCGAGGAACTGGAGAGTGAGGCGCAAGCATGCCGCATGGCAGCGAAGGGGCACCTCGCGCGGATCATCACGACGTCCGATGATCCTCTCGATGAGCTGCTGGCAGAGGCGATACCGCCGTACTTCGAGCGGGTTCTCGGCGACTTCTCGCGCCAGATGTCCGATCGGCTGGGCGAAGCGATGCGGGGCCATCAGATGAGAGCGGATGGCATCATCGAGGCCGTACGCGAACTCGCGTCCGACCTCTTCTGTGTCGACTACGCGGCACCACCCGGCGAGGGCGCCTATGAGGCTCGTCGGGAACCGTACTGGGTGACCCATGAGTGGGAGGTGTCACCCCAGCCGGTCGAGCTTGCTGCGGCCGAAGCTCTCCTGCCGAGGCCACTGAGACAAGCCCGGCTACGCAAGCGGTCAGAGGCCACCATCGACCGTCTGGTGACGAACAACGTCGAGAACATCCGATGGGCCGTCCTTCAGAACATCAACGACTCGGTCCTTCGC
>JAFGNP010000016.1 GCA_016926975.1 Coriobacteriia bacterium
CGCGTGCACGTGCGCGAGGAGAACCAGACGCTCGCCACCATCACGCTGCAGAACTTCTTCCGTCTCTACGAGAAGCTCTCGGGCATGACCGGTACGGCGGTCACCGAAGACGCCGAGTTCCGGGAGATCTACGACCTGCCCGTCGTGGTGATCCCGCCCAACCGCCCGATGGTTCGTGACGACCGCAATGACCTCATCTACCGCAGCATCGACGCGAAGTTCCACGCGGCGGCAGCTGAGATCGAGGAGCGTCACAAGGCGGGTCAGCCGTGCCTGGTGGGCACCATCTCGATCGAGAACTCGGAACGCCTGTCGGCCGCATTGAAAAAGCGCGGCATCCCGCATGCGGTCTTGAACGCCAAGTTCCATGAGATGGAGGCGCACATCATCGCCCAGGCCGGCCGCAAAGGGGCTGTCACCATCGCGACCAACATGGCTGGCCGAGGCACCGACATCATACTGGGCGGTAACCCGGAGTTCCTCGCAGACGAGATCCTGCGCGAGGGCGGCGTGCTGCCCGAGGAGGCGACCGAAGAGCAGCGCGATTCGGCGCTCGAGCAGGCGAAGAGCGTGTGCGCTGCCGAGCACGTCGAGGTGGTGGATGCCGGCGGGCTCGCCGTTATCGGCACCGAGCGGCACGACTCGCGACGCATAGACAACCAGCTGCGCGGCCGCTCCGGCCGCCAGGGAGATCCCGGCCTCTCGCAGTTCTACCTGTCGCTGGAAGACGATCTGATGAGACTCTTCGGCGGTGGGCGGATGGACCGCATCAGCGCGTTCATGGAGAAGAGCGACATACCGGATGACATGCCCATCCAGGCCGGCATGGTCTCCAAGGCCATCGAGAGCGCGCAGCGCCAGGTGGAGGCGCAGAACTTCGCCTCCCGCAAGTACGTGCTCGAGTACGACGACGTGATGAACAAGCAGCGCCAGGTGATCTACGGCGAGCGCAACGAGATCCTCGACGGCAAGGACATCCGGGTCCGCGTGGAGGAGATGATCGGGGAGACGGTAGCTGACGTAGTGGCCGAGTTTTGCCCGGAGAAGACGTATTCCGAGGAGTGGGACTGGGACGGTCTGGCCGAGCAGATCAGCGAGATTACCGGGCTTGCGCTCGTCGACGGCGAGGCGCGTGGGGCCGACAACCCGTTCGAGCTGGCCGACACTCTCTCGGCCAAGATCCTTGAGGCCTACGAGGCCAAGGAGGCGTCGATCGGCTCCGGGCAACTCCGTGCGCTCGAACGCCACGTCATGCTCCGCGTGATAGACGCGCGCTGGATGAACCACCTCCTCGAGATGGACTACCTGCGCGAGGGTATCGGCCTGCGCGCCATCGGCCAGCGCGACCCGCTCGTGGAGTACAAGGGCGAGGCCTACGAGATGTTCAAGTTCCTCGTGGGCGAGATCGGTCGCGACTTCCTGCGAACCATCATGCACGTCCAGCTGGTGCAGGAGACCGCACCGGCCGAGCCGGTGGCGAGCAAGATCAGCTACTCGGCACCCTCGGAATCCACCATCTTCGGCGGAGCTCGCCAGCAAGCTGCATCCAACGAGGCCGCCATGGCGCAGGTCGGTGGGGGGGCGAGCGACGCGATGGCCCAGGCCGCCGCCGCTGGGGCAAAGCGCGCGGCAACGCCGGGCGGAGCCACGGTCGTGAAAGACAAGAGCGACCCGTACGCCAACGTCGGGCGCAACGAGCCGTGTCCGTGCGGGAGCGGCAAGAAGTACAAGTACTGTCACGGTGCGAACGCATGACCTCGGCGGCGCGAAAGCGCCGCGCCTCCGGTTACCGTCCGCACCGAGTAGGGCAGTGAGCAGACCATGATCGAAGACCGTTCCGCAGACATTCAGTTACTCCGCGAGCGCGTGGCGCACATCGGCGAGTATCTACACCTCGATTCGAAGCGAGCCGAGCTTGCCTCGCTTGAGGCGAAATCCTCCGATCCCGGCTTCTGGGACGACCAGTCTTCGGCGCAGCAGGTTATGGCGCAGGCGGCGGGGCTGCGCGATGAGATCGAGGGTTACCGGTCGTTGGAGACGGCTCTTAACGAGCTTGAGGTGGCCAACGAACTCGCGGTGGCCGACGAGGACGATGAGCTCGCCGCCGAGGCTGCCACGGGCCTGCGGGAACTCACTCGAGCCGCCAACGACCTCGAACTTGCCACATGGTTCACCGGGGAGTTCGATTCCGGAGACGCGCTTGTGACGATCGTGCCCGGCCAGGGTGGCCTGGAGGCTCAGGACTGGTCCGAGATGCTGATGAAGATGCTCATCAAGTACGCCTCCGGGCGGAAGTGGAAGGTCGACGTCCATGACGCGACCCCCGGCATCGAGATCGGCATAGACCGGGCGGTGTTCACGGTGCACGGCAGGAACGCCTACGGGATGCTCAGTTCCGAGAACGGCGTGCACCGGCTCGTGCGCATAAGCCCAACCGACGAGAAGAAGCGCCGCCAGACGACCTTCGCGCGCGTGGAGGTCCTGCCGGTGCTTCCCGACACCGTGGTGATCGAGATCCGAGACGAGGACATCCGGGTGGACGTCTACCGCTCGAGCGGTCCCGGGGGCCAGAGCGTCAACACCACCGACTCGGCGGTGCGCATTACGCACATCCCGACCGGCCTGGTGGTGACGTGCCAGAACGAGAAGAGCCAGCTGAAGAACAAAGAGACCGCCATGAAGATACTGCGCTCCCGCCTGTACGAGATCGAGGAGGAGAAGCGGCTGGCCGAGCTCGATGTGCTCAGGGGCGAGAAGCAGCAGATCTCGTTCGGCAGCCAGATCCGCAACTACGTGCTGTACCCGTATCAGATGGTGAAGGACGTTCGTACCGGCATCGAGACCGGTGATGTGAACGGCGTGCTCGACGGTGACCTGGACGAGTTCGTCATCGGCTATCATCGTTGGCGGGTGTCCGAGGAGCAGGGCTCGGCTCCGGGAGCGTAGAGCGGGAGAGGATCGGTCCGTGGTCAAGCGCGTGCTTTCGAAGGCGTCCCCTTCGGCTGTGCTGAACAGTCGCCGGTTCCGCGACTACACGCTGATCACGATCGGCATCCTGATCACCGCGTGGGGGCTGAACGCCTTTCTGATTCCTAACCGACTGGCTGCAGGTGGCGTATCCGGCCTGGCCACGGTCTTCTACTACCTGTTCCGGGACAGGTTCGGTGTGACTGTGCCGATCGGCATGCAGATGCTGGTGATGAACGGCATCCTGGTCTTGATCGGCATGAAGGTGAAGGGCTGGTGTTACGGCGTCCGGACACTGTACGGCATGATCGCGCTTTCGGTCTTCGTGGACGTACTGTCGCCGTTCACGCCGCATCTGGCTGCGAACGACCAGCTGCTCGCCGTTCTCTACGGCGGAGCCGTCACCGGCGCGGGCATGGGGCTCGTGTTCAAGGCGCGCGGCAACACGGGCGGCACGGACATCGTGGCGCAGCTGCTCGTTGAGAAGTTCAACCTCGGCATCGGGCAGCTCATGCTTGCTGTCGACGCGGTCGTGACGCTGGTGGCAGCCATAGTCCTTGGTCCCGATCTGGCCCTCTACGGTGCCGTGGCCGTGTTCGTGATGGGCGCGGTAATCGATCTCGTGCAGGAGGGCTTGTCAGTGGACAAGGCCGCCTTCATCATCTGCGATGAGCCGGGCCGTGTCGCCGACGCGGTTATACACCAGTTGGGCCGCGGAGCCACCGGGCTGGTGGCCAGGGGGCTATACTCCTCGGAACCGCGCGAGATGGTCTTCACCGTGGTCTCTCGCCGAGAGGTCGACGCGCTGAAGGCGCTCGTGCAGGCTGTGGACCCGAAGGCGTTCGTCGTCATCGCCGACGTCCACGAGGCGCTCGGAGAAGGCTTCAAGGAGATCGGAGCGATTACATGACGCAAGCGGCAGACGTCAGGGGCATCGAGGCGCACGCAGCGCGGATGCGCTACGACATCGTCGAGATGATCGCCGAGGCCGGCAGCGGCCACCCGGGCGGATCGCTCTCGGCAGCGGACATCGTGGCCACGCTGTACTTCGGCGTGATGCGCCACGACCCGACCCGTCCCGACTGGCCCGAACGCGATCGCTTCGTGCTCTCGAAAGGCCATGCCGCGCCGGTGCTCTATGCCGCGCTCGCGGAGGCCGGCTACATCCGTCGCGACGAGCTCAAGACACTGCGCAAGCTCGGCAGCATGCTGCAGGGGCATCCCGACCGCAAGAAGTGCGCTGGCGTGGAGGTCTCGACGGGCTCGCTCGGACAGGGACTGGCCGTCTCCAACGGGATGGCGCTGGCGCTTCGCCTCAACGGCTCCGGATCGCGCGTGTACTGCCTGCTGGGCGACGGCGAGTTGCAGGAAGGCGAGGTGTGGGAGGCGGCGATGTTCGCCCCTCACCACTGCATCGACTCGGTGGTAGCCATCGTCGACCATAACGGTCTGCAGATAGACGGCGCCTGCAACGAAGTGATGTGCCTCGGCGGAGTTGCCGAGAAGTTCCACGCATTCGGCTGGGAAGTGCGCGAATGCGGCGGGCACGATGTCGAGGAGCTCCTCGAGGCCATCTCCGCACCACCCGCTACGCCGGGTGTCCCGGTGGTCGTGGTGGCCTACACCGTGAAGGGTCGCGGGGTGTCGTTCATGGAGGGCGACGCGGGCTGGCATGGCAAGGCGCCCAACGCCGAGCAGACCGCCACCGCGCTGGCCGAGTTGGGTGCGGCGCTGGAAGGGGGTGCCCGATGAGCGACAAGCGCGCAACGCGTGAGGCTTTCGGAGAGACCCTCATCGAGCTGGTCGCCGAAGACATGGACATAGTGGCCGTAGATGCCGACCTGTCCGGTTCCACGACGACCGCGAAGTTCGCCAAGGTGCATCCGGACCGCCACTTCAATGTGGGAGTCGCGGAGCAGAACATGATCGGCACCGCGGCGGGTCTGGCGCTCGAAGGCAAGATCGCCTTCACGGGAAGCTTCGCGGTCTTCGCGGCGGGACGCGCGTACGACCAGATCCGCAACACCGTGTGCTACTCGGACCTAAGCGTGAAGATCGCTCCGACACACGCCGGGATAACAGTGGGTCCCGATGGCGGCAGCCACCAGATGATCGAGGACATCGCGCTGATGCGCGTACTTCCCAACATGCGCGTGCTGGTGCCTGCCGACTACACGGCGGCCAAGGCGGCACTACGCCTGGCGGCCGCTACGCCCGGCCCGTTCTACATCCGTCTCGGGCGCGCGGCGGGTCCTGCGATCCACGACGACGACTACATCTTCGAGCTCGGACGCGCGCGCGTGCTGCGCGAGGGCACGCACGTCACGCTTGCTGCCTGTGGCGTGATGGTGGAGCAGGCGCTTGCGGCCGCCGAGGAGCTCTCGCTCGACGGCATCAATGCCGAGGTGCTCGACGTGGCCTGCCTCAAGCCGCTCGATGCCGACACGATCGCGGCCTCGGCTCTCAAGACAGGAGCGGTCGTGACCTGCGAGGAGCACTCGATCATCGGCGGGCTCGGTTCGGCGGTGGCCGAGGCGCTCGGCGAACTCGCACCGGTCCCGCTCGCGCGGGTGGGCGTGCGCGACGTGTTCGGCACGTCCGGCGAGCCGGCCGAACTTATGGCGCACTTCGGCCTCAGCGGCGCGGACATCGCCCGAGCCGCGCGTGAGGTTCTGGCGCGTCGGAAGTAGGCAGCCAGGACAATACCTTGGACTCCTGCGCGATCCCGCAGATGGTCGCGGAGGATGTGTGGATACGGCTACGGGCGACGTTCGTGAGCGTACGAACGGCCCTCATTCTGGTAGACTATCGCGGGAATCGTCGCACAGATTTGGAGCACCCCTATGATTTCGATGCGGGGCGTCAGCAAGATATACGTTCCGAACAAGCCCCCTGCTCTCGATGACTGCAGTGTCGAGATCGAGCAGGGGGAGTTCGTGTTTCTCGTGGGTCACTCAGGCTCCGGCAAGTCGACATTCATCCGGCTGCTGCTGCGTGAGCTGCTGCCCACCAGGGGGCAGATTCTCGTCGCCGGCCAGGACCTCACGAAGATGAAGAGCTGGAAGGTGCCCTATCTTCGCCGCAACATCGGCTGCGTGTTCCAGGACTTCAAGCTGCTTCCAAACAAGACCACGTACGAGAACATCGCATTCGCGCTGGAGGTAATCGGCCGAAGCAAGCACGTGATTCGCACGCAGGTGCCCGAGGTCCTGCGCCTGGTGGGTCTCGAGGACAAGATGGAGAGTTATCCCGATGAGCTCTCCGGCGGCGAGCAGCAGCGTGTCTCGATCGCACGGGCCTTCGTGAACCGCCCGCCTCTTCTGCTGGCCGACGAGCCGACGGGAAACCTCGATCCGGCAACGTCGCTCGGCATCATGAGCTTGCTGAACCGCATCAACAAGACCGGCACCACGGTGCTGGTGGCCACGCACGACCGAGAGATGGTCGACTCCATGCGCAAGCGCGTCATCGCGCTTGAGGGCGGCAAGGTCGTCCGTGACCAGGACAGAGGTGTTTACGGCTATGGCGATTAACTTCGGCTACTTCGCCAAGGAGTCCGTCACCAGTTTCAAGCGCAACTGGGTGATGAGTCTCGGCGCGATAATCACCATCTACCTGTCTCTGCTGCTTGTCGGTGTGTCGGTAGGCTCGGGCTTCGTCCTCGGACAGGTCGTCGAGTCGGTGGAGGAGAAGGTCTCGATACGCATCTTCCTGAAGGACGGCGCGGTGCCCGAGGAAGTGGACGCCCTGCAGCAGGAGTTGCTCGCCAACGCCGAGGTCGCGACAGTGACCTACACGTCGAAGGAGCAGGCCCTCGAGGAGTTCAAGACTACGATCGTTCAGGACAGCCCGGAGATCGTGGAGCAGCTCGAGGGCAACCCGCTACCGGCGTCGTTGGACGTGGATCTCAAGGACCCGCGGAATGTGATGACGGTGGTGGATGCCATAAAGGCGAGCCCCGCATTTGCTGCGGTGGCGGACCGTCCTGACGATCCCGAGAAGTCCCTGAAGTACGGGCAGCAGATCGTCAATCAGCTCTTCGCGTTCACGGCCATCATGCGCACTGTCAGCATCGTGTTCATCGGCCTGCTCGCCGTGATCAGCCTGATCTTCATCAACAACGCCATCCGGCTCGCGATCTACTCGCGGCGCAAGGAGATCGGCATCATGCGCCTCGTCGGTGCATCTAACTGGTTCATTCGCACGCCGTTTCTGATGGAAGGCGTGATACAGAGCCTCATCGGTGCCCTGCTGGCGATAGGGTCGCTCAGCGTTGTATGGCTGTACATCCTGCCGAGTCTGAAGGAGTCGCTGCCGTTCTTGCCTATAACGCTTTCGGGTACGGCGGCCGCTCAGGTCTCATTCATTCTCATCGGCGCAGGCATCGTGATAGGCCTCGCCGGCTCCGGCCTCGCCATGAGGCGCTACCTCAAGGTCTGACACCTGATGAACACCCTGACGAAGGTCGCGGCTGCGCTGATCGCCGTGATGATCTTGGTCGTCAGCGCCTTCGGCGCCGGCGTCTTCTTCGATCGCATGATCGGTTCGGGGGCGGACGTCACCGCAGGTTCCGGCGAGCTGGAAGACGCGGTGAACGAGGTTGCCGGGATCATCGAACGGGATGCTCTGGAGCCGTCGAGCGAAGCCTCGGTCACCGCCGGAGCGATACAGGGGATGCTCGAGTCTCTGGCGGACCCGCACGCGATCTACTTCGACCCCAAACACTACGAGTACTTCAACGAGATGAACTCGGGCACCTTCTACGGGATCGGGATCACGATAACCAACGAAGGCGACGATCTTGTGGTGGTGTCCGTGATCGAGGGGACTCCTGCAGAAGCGGCCGGACTGAAGGCCGATGACGTGATCGTCGAGATAGACGGCGAGACCCGTCCGAAGTGGGACACCGACGAAGCGGTGCTGCGCATACGCGGCGAGGAGGGGACTCAAGTCACGCTCGGTATCAGACGGGACGGTGCCGCGGAGCTTCAGGAGTTCACCATCACCCGGGCTGAGATCAACGTGCCGAACTTGGAGAGCGAGCTGTTGGAAGGCGATATCGGCTACATTCGCCTTTACAGCTTCAGCGAGCCTGCTGCCGAAGACGTCCGCGAGGCCATCGAGGAGCTTGAGGGCGCAGGTGCGCTCGGCTTCATTCTGGACTTGCGAGACAATCCCGGCGGCCTTCTCGATTCTTCGGTCGATATCGCCTCGCTTTTCATTTCAGATGGCGTGATCGTTCGTGTCGAGGACCGAGAAGGAACGGTGGAAGAGCATCGGGCGACGGGAGAGACGGCAACCGATGCGCCGCTAGTGGTGCTGATCAACGGCAATTCGGCTTCGGCCAGCGAGATCGTGGGTGGCGCCGTGCAGGACCACGGACGCGCCAGGCTGGTCGGCGAGCAGAGTTTCGGCAAAGGCAGCGTGCAGACCATCGAAGAGCTTTCGTTCGGCGGTGCCGTCAAGCTGACCGTCGCTCACTATGTGACGCCGAAGAACCGGGTGATCGACAAGATCGGTCTTGCGCCCGATGTGAAGGTGGAGATGGCGCCGGAGCTGCAGGCCGACAAGGCCACCGACACGCAGCTCCAGGCGGCTATCGCAGAGCTCGAGAAGGAGCTCTAGCCTGAGGGCGTGACTTGAGTACTGCTGTCGGTCGCACTCTGTCCGACGCGATCGGCTGAGACCGTTCGTCGGAAACTTGCCTGTCAGCAACGGTCAGAGCGCTACATATTCCGGTGCTAAATGCCGATTACCACTAGTGGAGACCGTATTAAGGGTGTGTGTTCGCATGCCCGGAATGGGCGCGGTCTCCCGACCAGGAGAACGGCATGAGGATCGGCAGCATAAGGCAGATAGCGCGGGCAGCAGTGTCACATGTGACGGTGGTGGCACTCGTCCTCACGCTTGCTGCGCCCGTTACCGCGGATGCTGCAGTCGACCGTGGAGGTGGTCCTTCCGCATCGCCTGTCGCTGATGTTGTTGCAGCCGGAAGAGCTGCCCAGGACTACGCCGACGATCGGGTACTGGTGAGATTCGCGAGCGGGGTCTCGGGAACGGCTTCAGCTAGCAGGGCGCACGCGCGCATCGGTGCCGTCGCTCGGAAGCGGTTCAGCATGGTAGACGGGTTGGAGTCAGTCGGGCTGCCCCCGGGCGTGAGCGTTGAAGAGGCGGTAGCGGCCTATCGGTCTATGCCGGAAGTACTCTATGCCGAGCCGGATTACATCATGCACTCAGCGCTGACACCGAACGACTCTCTGCACGGGTTGCTGTGGGGCATGCACAACATCGGACAGGCGATCTATGGCGTTGTCGGGACGCCGGATGCGGACATCGATGCGCCTGAGGCCTGGGAGATCTCAACCGGTTCTCCCAGTGTGGTCATCGCAGTACTGGACACCGGCGTGGATTACTCCCACCCGGATTTGACGTCCAACATGTGGGTCAACGCAGGCGAGATCCCGGGCAACGGCCTCGATGACGACCTCAACGGCTACGTCGATGATGTGTACGGGATAGATACCGCCAACGATGACTCCGATCCTATGGACGACCACGGACACGGCACGCACTGTGCGGGCACGATCGGTGCGCAGGGCAACAACTCTGTCGGCGTCGTTGGAGTGAACTGGGATACATCCATCATGGCCCTGAAGGCGCTCGGTTCGAGCGGTTCCGGCTACACCAGCGACATCATCACCACGCTGGAGTACGCGGAGCTGATGGGACCGGATATCATCAACTGCTCGTGGGGCGGAACCGGGACACCGAGCCTCTCGTTGGAAGACCAGATGGAGTATATGTCGGACACGCTGTTCGTTTGTGCCGCTGGTAACGGTGGAGCGGATGGCATCGGAGACGACAACGACGTCACGCCCCACTACCCGTCGAGTTTCGACCTGCCGAACATCCTTGCGGTGGGAGCGAGCGACAACAGGGATGCCCTTGGTTCGTTCTCGAATTACGGTCTCACATCCGTGGACGTCTTCGCTCCAGGTGTAAGCATTGGGAGCACCATGGCGGGCGGCTACTGGTACATGAGCGGCACCTCGATGGCCGCCCCGCACGTGGCCGGGATCGCCGGTCTGCTTCTCTCGCATAAGAGCGGGATCTCTGCCGTCGGGTTGAAGTCGGCGATCATGAGCGCAGTAGATGTGAAGGAGGTCTTCTCCGGCAGGTGCGTGACAAACGGACGCGTGAACGCGCGCGGAGCTCTTCTTGCTGTGAGCGGAGAAGCCCCCGTTGCGGCCGATGACTCGTACACGACAGACGAGGACACGCCTAAGAACATGGGGATTCTGGCCAACGACACTGATGCCGACGGCGATCCTCTTGTTCCGACCGTAGTCACCGGTGTTGCCCACGGAGCGCTGGTGGGCAATTCGGATGATTCGTTCACCTACACGCCGGCATCGGACTACTACGGGACCGACTCGTTCACGTACCGGGTCAATGACGGCATCTTCGATTCGGCTGTGGCCACTGTGTATATCACCGTGAATCCGGTGAACGATCCGCCGAGCTTCACCAAGGGACCTGATGTGTTCGCAGGTGACGGTGCCTACTCGGCCGCGTGGGCGACGGCCGTATCCCCCGGTCCTGGCGAGACCACGCAGACTGTGAGCTTCACGATCAATCCGGACGATCCGTCGCTGTTCAGCGTCCCACCGACCGTAGGCGAGGCGGGCGTACTCTCGTTCACTCCCGTTGCAGGTTCCAACGGTCAGACCAGCTGCTCGGTCTTCCTGACCGACTCGCTTGAAGCGACCTGTGCCGCGCAGACGTTCACGGTGACGATCGATACAGTTCCGCCGGGCACACCGGTGCTAAGCGCTGCAGCGCTGAGCAGCACTCAGATCAACCTGACGTGGCCGGCAGTGAGCGATGTGGTCAGCGGCCTGAAGCACTACGTCGTCTACCGCAATGGAGTCGCGCTCCCTGGCGTCGTGTCAGCCTCCGCCACCTCGTTCACTGACAGCGGGCTTGCGTCGGGAACGAGCTACTCCTACAGGATTGAAGCTGTGGACAACGCCGGTAACAAGGCCTCGAGCAACACTGCGACCGCGAAGACCGGTGTGGCTCCGGCCCCCGTCTACCGCTTCTACAACTTCACGAATAACACGCACTTCTACACGCCTTCGTCCGAAGAGCGTGACATGGTGATCGCTCGGTGGCCGAACGTGTACCAATACGAGGGTATTGCCTACTACACGAATACGGCCAACAACACACAGCCTCTGTATCGCTTCTATAACACTTCAAGCGGCAGCCACTTCTACACTGCATCTGATGATGAGGCGAATACGATTCTCTCGAAGTGGCCGGATGTCTTCCTGCTGGACGGTCAGACTTACGCGGTGAATCCCGGACCTGCGGCCAGCAGCGTCCCGGTCTACCGCTTCTACAACCTCACCAATGGCAGCCACTTCTACACGGCTTCTGCCGACGAGCGCGACACGGTGATGGCGAAGTGGCCGAACGTGTACAGCTACGAGGGGCCGGCGTTCTGGCTGGGGCAGTGAGCCGATCGCGCTGCGAAACGCGGGACCGTCAGTCGTCCTCGTCCTCGTCGTCCAGCGACACGAACGATGAGCCCTCGAACATGCTCTCGTCCATCAGGCGAATGACCTGCCGCTGCCCGGTGCGTAGCTCAGGCTCGTCGAGTGGAGTCATCTCTAGCACCGCGCCTTCGGCGAACAGCGTGAAACATGCCTGGCCCTCGGCGTCCGTACGGAAGTTGAGATAGCTGAAGCTCGAGACGTTCAGGAAGCAGCAGCCGTTAACAAGCGCGCTGGCCGACGAGTCGTCGAGCATGATGCGCACCAGGGTGGCCCGACCGGCAGCGAGCTCTTCGCCGTCGACGAGGTAGCGGTACGTGAAGGTCTCTATGGTCTCAAGCGCGCGAACCATGTCGCGCGGGTTCGTGAGTGTTCCGTCACCGACTAGCAGCGGGGGAAGCTTGCGGGGGGAGTCCATGGCGTCTCCTGGTGGTCGAGCTTGCGGTAAGGTTGCACCATACTTGGATTCTACCCCTGACACAACCGGCAGTGCGACCCGTTCGCCGAGCGGTAGAGCGGGACCGAAGAGCGGAGGTCTAGTGCGACCCGAGAAGCTGGTCATGAAGGCACTGCAGAAGGCGCATTCACCACTTACTGCCGAGGAGGTCGCGGGTCGCATAGAACTTGACGGAGGCGGGGGTATCGACGTCACGCGAGTCGCGCACATCCTGCACCAGCTCGAGCGTTCGGGCAGCGTCGCGCCGCTCGGTGGCGGACGGTTCTTGGCACTCCGGGAGCGCAATCTTGTGGCGGGGCGTCTTTCGATGAACCGGCGCGGGTTCGGTTTTGTGAGCACGCCGCTAGGCGATATCTACATCGGCAAGAAGGAGGCCGGCGGCGCTCTGCACGGCGACACCGTCGCCGTGCGCCTGGACCCGCGCAAGACGCGAGAGGGCCGGGCGGGCACCGTGGTGCAGGTCATCGAGCGTGGTCTCACCGAGCTGGTGGGCCGCTTCGAGCGACACGGCAAGCTCGGCATCGTGGTCCCGACAGATCCGCGCATCCGCGGCGACATCTTCATCGACCTCGCCACATCCACAGTGCAGGCCAAGCCCGGCGAGATCGTCGTGGCGCGCATCACCCGCTATGCCGACCGTCGCGACGCCATGCAGGGCGTGATCACGAAAGTACTCGGTACCGAAGACACGCCGGGGGTCGACGTCGAGATCATCATCCACGAGCACGGTCTGGCCTCCGAGTTCCCCGAGGAGGTCATCGAGGCCGCCGAAGCGCTGTCCCAGGACGTGGAGGGTGAGATAGCGCGCGGGAGGCATGACCGGCGCGACCTGTTCACCATAACCATCGACCCGGCCGACGCGCGAGATTTCGACGACGCGATCTCACTCGAGCGTGAAGGCGGCGGATTCCGCCTGTGGGTGCACATAGCCGACGTTAGTCACTACGTGCCGTGGGACACCGTAGTGGACGTCGAGGCCCGTCATCGCGCTACGAGCGTGTACCTCGTCGACCGCGTGCTTCCTATGCTGCCCGAGCACCTTTCGAACATCATCTGCTCGTTGAATCCCGGCCAAGACCGCCTTACCTTCACCGCGGAGATGTTGCTGGACAAGACCGGGCTCGTCGAGCAGTACTTGCTGTACCCCTCGGTGATCAGGAGCGACCGCCGCCTGAACTACGACGAGGTGCAGGGCTGGCTCGATGGAGGCGGTTTTCCGGATGACGGTATCGAGCGGCTGATCCGGGACTTCCGCACGGTGGCCGAAGAGATCCACAAGAGGCGGATCGTGCGAGGCGCGCTCGACTTCGACACGGTCGAGGCCCGGGTGGAGCTCGACGATGCGGGCGAGCCTGTCGATGTGGCGCTGCGTTCGCGCACGGAAGCCACGAACATGATCGAAGAGGCGATGATTCTGGCCAATGAGATCGTCGCGCGCCACATGACGGCCGCCAAGGCGCCCATGGTCTACCGCATCCACGAGGACCCCGACGATGACGCACTCTCGCGCGTCGCCGTGATACTCAAGGAGTTCGGCTACCCGATACAGGACATGCATGGGGCCAGCCCGAGGACCTTCCAGAAGATCGTCGCCTTCGCTCATGGGAGGCCCGAGGAGCGGCTGATCAACTCACTGCTGCTGCGCGCTCTGGAACGCGCGCGCTACGTCGAGTACCTGGGGCCCCACTTCGGCCTGGCAAGTGAGGCGTACACGCACTTCACGAGTCCTATCAGGCGCTATCCGGACCTGATCGTTCACAGGCTTCTAAGGGCCCAGCTCACTGAGTCCCTGAACAAGCCTCCTACAGCGGACATGGTGCCCGAGCTGGCCTGGCTGGCCGAACACTCATCGACCATGGAGCGCGAAGCGGAGGCTGCCGAGGACGAGAGCCAGAAGCTGAAGCTGGTCGCCCTCATGGCGCGTCATCTCGGCGAGGAGTTCGACGGCATCGTGACCGGCGTGATGGGATTCGGCCTGTTCGTGCAACTTGAGAACACCGCCGAGGGCCTGGTGCACGTTGAGGCGATGACCGACGACTACTACCGTTTCGATGCCGAGCGCTTCATGCTATGGGGGGAGAACAAGGGGCTCACGTACCGGCTGGGTCAGCAGGTGCGGATAAGGATTCTCGAGGCAAACGTAGCCGAGCGCAGATTAGACTTCGAGATGGCGTGAGTTCCCGTTGCTTTCGCCCGAGGGTCCGCCTTATGGCGTCTGGGCGAGACCTAGCGGTACACTGGCGCCCACGGCAGCTTTCCGGCAAGGAGGCCGATCGATGCGTGCTCAGTCCATGGAGTTCTTCAAGGTCCTTATCGAGGCGCCTTCGCCTTCCGGCTACGAGCAGCCGGCAGCGAAGATCTTCCGCGAGTACCTCACGCCCATAGCCGACGAAGTCGCCACTGATGTGATGGGGTCGGTCCATGCGGTGCTGAAGGGGACGGGCAAGGGGCCGAGCGTAATGCTCGCCGGTCACATCGACGAGATCGGCTTCATGGTCACCTACATCACCGATGACGGGTACTGCGCGTTCGCGCCCATCGGCGGGCACGACCCGCAGATCCTGCCCGGTATGCGCGTGGACGTGCATACCAAGGGCGGCGTTCTGCGCGGCGTGCTGGGCCGACTGCCGATCCACCTTCTGGAGGACGAAGACCGCAAGAAGGTCGTGAAGATGGACCGCATGTTCATCGACCTCGGCATGAGCGGCAAAGACGTCAAGAAGAAGGTATGCGTCGGCGACCCCGTGACCTACGGCGTCGGCCTGGAGACGTTCGGGAACGGCATGGCGGTCTCGCGTGGTTTCGACGACAAGATGGGTGCGTGGATCTGTGCCGAGGCTATGCGCCTTGTGAAGGAGGCTGGTGGTGCTGCGAGCGACCTGGTGGTCGCGGGCACCGTGCAGGAGGAGATAGGGTTGCGCGGGGGCACGACTTCGGCCTACAGCCAGGACCCGGTCGTCGGCATCGCGGTCGAGGTCACTCACGCTACGGACTACCTAGATGTGGACAAGCGCAAGTTCGGCGAGGTCGTGTGCGGGAAGGGCCCGGTGCTGTCCCGCGGAGCGAACGTCAACCCGAAGGTGTTCGACCTGCTCGTGAAGGCAGCCGTGGCGGAGAAGATACCTTATCAGGTGGAAGGCGCGCCCAAAGGCACCGGCACCGATGCGAACGCCATCCAACTGTCGCGCGGCGGCAAGGCTGCAGCGCTTGTCAGCGTCGCGCTCCGGTACATGCACACGCCTACCGAGGTGCTGTGCATCGAGGACGTGGAGAACACCGCCAAGCTGCTCGCAGCCTTCGTGCGGAGGTTGAAGCCGGGCACGGACTTCACGCCGTAGGCAGAGCCTAGTACTGCACGTTCTGCGCCATCGAGCTGAAGATCGCAGCCAAGCTGCCTGCGAATATCAGGCTGAAGATCATCGTGATCACGCCTATCACGAGTCCTATCACCAGCTGCGCCACGAAGTAGTGGCCCCAGATGGCGAAGGCTCTCGCGAAGAAACTTGTAGCCACGACCCTCGTGTTGGGCAGGCGGGCTTCGAGGGCGGCGATGCGCTGCTCCAGGAAGGCGACGTACTGCGGGTCGTTGCGCTGCGCCGGTGCGCCGTACTGATACCCCGTCATGTCCACGGTAGGCTCCCTTTCGCTCGGGGCTTCTGCAGCTCATGCTAGCATCACGAGAGACCGGCACACGAGAGGAATCACACGCGCCACATGTCACGCGAAGAGAAGATCATCGCCACCAACAAGAAGGCTTACCACGACTACTTCGTGGACGAGACCTTCGAGGCGGGCATCGTGCTCACCGGTACCGAGGTGAAATCGCTTAGGGAGAACAAGACGAATCTCCGCGACAGCTTCGCCACGGTACGCAAGGGTGAGGTGTGGCTCCATGGCGTGCACATCTCGCCATACAGTCATGGCAACCGCAGCAACGTGCGCGTGGACCGCGAGCGCAAGCTGCTGCTGCGCAAGGCCGAGATCCGATATCTCGTCGGCAAGACCAAGGAGCGTGGCTACACGCTCGTACCGTTGAAGGTGTACCTTTCTGCGTCCAACCTCGTGAAGGTGGAGATCGGTCTCGCCCGCGGCAAGAAGCTCTACGACAAGCGTGACGCGATCGCCGAGAGGGACCAGAAGCGTGACGTGGAGCGTTCGCTTCGGGAGCGCACGAAGGGGGAGTAGGTGCCCCGGAGTGGACGCAGTGGCACGCAGGGTGCTGCGCGGCTATACTGCAAGGCCCGCGGAGCCGTTTCGCGAGCACATTGACATACCTCACACACCCGGGGGCGACTGGTTTCGACACGGGAGTTCTGAGGGGAGAAGCAGGCCGAGGTCGCCTTACCTCGCTAAACAGGGGCAAACGA
>JAFGNP010000136.1 GCA_016926975.1 Coriobacteriia bacterium
AGCGCGCACCGCTTCGTGATGTACTCGCCGAAGGCCCCCATCGTCCCGTTCACCGACCGTCCGCTGGACCTGGAATGGCCGCTGCGAGGAGTGTCGGGCTCGGGACCCGGCACGAACATCCTGTGGATGCAGACCGGCGTCAACCGGCTGCTGGCCGAGGACAGAGTCGACCTGTTCTGGAGCCCGCGTCACCTGCTGCCGCTGCGTGCCGAAGGGCTCGCGAAAGTGGCTACGGTTCAGGACCTGTGGCACCTGCACTATCCGGAGCAGCAACCCTGGATCAACCGGACGCTCAACCGCGCGCTCATCGGACGCATCGTCAAGGTGTCCGACCGTATCGTGACCACGTCGCAGGCCACGGCCGACGACATCATCTCGCACTACGGCGTTTCGCCCGGGCGGCTCACGGTGGTGCCTCTGGGAGTGGATACCTCGGAGTTCCGCCGGATGCCGGCCGAAGAGGCGGCCCCGTTACTCGAGCGCCTGGGTGTGCGCGGGCCCTTTTTGCTCTGTATGGACGTGTTCAACCCGAGGAAGAACTTCGCTAAGGCGCTCGAAGCGTTCGCGCTACTGCCCGAGGATCTGCGCGGGTCGCTCGGGGTCGTGGGGCTTGGCGGGCGTCGCGCTAGCGCGACGGGCTTCGACCCGCTCGCCGAAGCAGGACGGCTCGGCATCTCCGACAGCGTGACGTTGCTTGAAGATGTGCATGCCGACGAGCTCGTCGCGCTCGATTCCACGGCCGCAGCACTCGTCTACCCGTCGGTATACGAGGGGTTCGGGATGCCGGTACTCGAAGCGATGGCCTGTGACTGTCCGGTCGTGACGTCTGCGATGTCATCACTGCCCGAGGTCGCCGGCGACGCGGCGCTGCTTGTCGACCCCGGCGATGCCCGGGCATTGGCCGCCGCCATCCGCAGCATCGTGGAGGATGACACGACCAGGGAGCGCCTGATGTCCGCCGGCCTGACCCGGGCGCAGAGCTTCACCTGGGGACGCACGGCGCAGATGATGTTGGACGTGTTCGACTGCGTGCTTGCTGATCGTGCCCGAAGCGGGGGAGGCGCAGGCTAGATGCGCGTTCTAGTCGACTGCCGCATGTCCACCTGGAGCGGGATCGGCCGTTACTGTCAGGGTCTCGTGCGCGCACTGGTGCGGACGCCTGGCATCGGCGTGATCCAGATGGTGGCCGCGGGGACGCAGGCGCCGTCCGGCTCGGCCGAAGTCGTCGAGGCCAGCAGCCATCCGTTCTCGGCCGGCGGCTCCTTCGAGTTCGGCCGCATCGTGCGAGATGTAGCACCCGACATCACCCACGCGTTGCACTTCCCGACGCCGCGGCCTGTCTCGCACCCTCTTGTCGTCACGATCCAGGACCTGACCCCGCTGGTCGTGCCCGGCGTGATGGCTTCAGCGGCAAGACGCATCGTCTACCGGCGCTCGGTGGGGCGGGCGGTACGCGTAGCCGACAGGATCATCACCCCGTCGGCCCACACGGCTCAGGACGTGGCGCGCCTGCTACCGCGCGCCGAGGGCCGCATCACCACGGTGCTTCTTGCCGCTGACGACTTCACTTCAGGGCCGGTGGGCGAGTTGCCTGAGTGGCTCGAGGGCAAGCGCTTCATCCTCTCGATGGGGAACACCAAGCCGCACAAGGACCTACCGACCCTGTTACAGGCGTTTGCGGCCCTCGAGGACGAGTCGCTCGTGCTGGTGCTCTCTGGCGTCGATCAGGAGGGCTATGCGTCTTCGGTCCTCGGCCAGGATCGCGCTGCATCCCGCGTGCGCTTCACCGGTCCGATATCCGATGACATGCTGCGTGCGCTGTACAGCAACGCCGAGCTGCTGGCGTTCCCGTCACTGTACGAAGGCTTCGGACTGCCTCCACTGGAGGCGATGTCGTTCGGGACGCCGGTGGTCGTTTCTGCGGCGGCCTCTCTTCCCGAAGTAGTGGGGGATGCGGCGCTAACGTTCGCTCCCGGCGACCGGGATGCCCTGGCGGATGCCATGGGCCAGGTGCTGTCGGATGCGGGTATGGCATCGGAGTTGTCTCGCCGCGGCAAGGCGCGTGCGGGGGAGCTCACGTGGTCACGTACGGCCGGACTGACTGCTGCGGTGTACCGCGAGGCGGCAGCTAGCTGATCAGCTGGGTCTCGAAGAGCCGCTTGTAGGCCCCGTCCTGAGCCACCAGTTCGTCGTGAGTGCCGCGCTCGATTATCCGGCCGTCCTCCACCACAAGCAGCTGGTCTGCCTGGATAACGGTCGCAAGCCGGTGGGCGATGACGATGATCGTCTTCTTGCCGTGGAGCTGGGCCAGCGCCTTCTGGATGTAGCCCTCGGACTCTGAGTCCAGCGAACTGGTCGGCTCGTCGAGTATCAGTATCGAGGTGTCCTCGAGAAGGACGCGCGCTAGAGCCAGGCGCTGCTGTTCGCCACCGGAGAAGCGCACTCCGCGGTCGCCCAGCAGGGTCTCCAGACCGTCTGGCAGGTCGAAGACGAAGGAAGCGTAGGCGCGTTCCAACGCGCTGCGAATCTGCTCATCGGTCGGCTCGTGATCGAGCCCGTAGAGCATGTTGTCTCGAACGCTCTCGTTGAACAGCATGGCGTTCTGCGTGAGATAGCCGATGCCCTTGCGTAGCGAGCCGACATTGAACTCGCGAATATCGGAGCCGTCGAAGGTGATCGTCCCTGAAGTCGCGTCCCGCAGCCGGGGCAGAAGCTCCACGAGGGTGGACTTGCCCGCTCCCGAACGTCCCACCAATGCGGTGAAAGAACCTGCCGGTACGGTGAGGTTCATGTCGTAGAGCACCTTCTTGCCGTATGACTGAAGAGTGCCTATCGTGTCGTAGCTGTCCGGGTACTCGAACTCGACCCCGTCGATCACGATTTCGTCCCTCAACTCCTCGAATCTCACCGGTCCGCTCTTGATGGTGTTCGATGCCCTGGCATCGTCGGTCATCTGCTTGACGAGCAGCAGGCCGGCCATATTCGTGGATATTGCCTGCCTCACGCTGTTGAACTCCTTGACCTTGCCGTTGAGGCGCGTCAGAACGAAGATGAGCATCCCGAGCTGGGCGAGTGTCATGCCCAGCACCGCGATCCCGACGTAAAGCGTGAGGAACACCGAGAGCATCAGCAGCGGGTCCGCCGTAACCTCTATGCCGGCGCCCAGTTTCGCCTGCTTAATGGAGATGTCGCGTATGACAAGCGCGAAACCGCGGATGTTGTCTGATTCCTCCCGCTTCTGATCGCGGAGCTTGATCAGTCGCATCAGGCTCAGCCGTTCGACGATCCTCCCCATCATCTCCTGGCTGAGATTCGCAGCCTCCACCGCGTAGGCGCGGATCTTGTTGATGTTGGCCTTGATGATCACGGACACAAGGACCGCGAAGGCCAGAGTGGTGGCGGTGAGTGGGACTGAGATCACCAGGAGGATGGCGACGTACAGTGCCATCAGCAGCACTACCGAGATCTGCCTGATGACGGCCAGTATGGCGGCTCCGGCTGCGCCCGTCTGCCCGAAGATGATCCCGACCACCTGACCCACGGGATTGCGTGTGAAGAACTCGGGATCCGCATCGAGGATGGTATTCAGGGTCCGCATCTGAAGACGTATGCCGATTCGCGATGAGACTACGGTCGAGTACCAGACATTGAAGAAGAAGACGACCTGTCGGAGCAGGATAGGGGTGAAGGCCATCCCCAGCAGAACAGGCAGGTTCAGCGGCAGGTTCAGCGTCGTCAGTACCTTGTCGAGCATCTGCCAGATCAGCCCGGAGCTCTCGGTTATCGCCGTGGTACCGCCCTCGGCGAACTGCAGGACGGGCAGCAGCAGCGACAGGCCGACGCCCTCGAACAGCGCGAAGACGATCGCGAAGGCCACTAGTCCGGCGACCTCAGACCACTTGACCTCGACTATCTTGAGCATCCGCTTCACAGCATTGATGCGCATGTACTCGGCAAGGAACTCCGTGATCTTGTTGAACACTCATCCACCACTACTCACCGGGGTCAGTCTGCACAGTATAGCCGAGCGCGCGGGCGCGGCGTGCGTGCGGGTTGCCGTACCGTCAGGGACTTCGCGGGACGGCGTTTGCGGCGGCCGGGTCGCTCCTCCGTTTCCGTCCTGTGATACCGTTGCCGCGCTTTATGAGGCAGAATGTGACGGGGCGCCACGCGCCTTAGCTCTGTAGAGTCAATCTTCACGGGGAGTGATCACCGATGTCCACAGCACCCGCCCCCATCCGCTTCGGCACTGACGGATGGCGCGCCGTTATCGGCGACGACTTCACGTACGCGAACCTCCGCCGCGTCGCCGACGCGGCCGGCCGCATCTTCGC
>JAFGNP010000137.1 GCA_016926975.1 Coriobacteriia bacterium
CCCGGCCGCGAGTTCTCCCCGACGACCTGGCCTTCGTACACCTCGTCGCCCGGCGCGGTGAAGAACGACGCCCGATCCTGCAGAGTGGCGATCGTGTAACTTGTCGCGCGACCGGTTTCCTTCGACACGAGGCTTCCCCGGGTCCGCAGGATGATGTCTCCTCGGTGAGCGCCGTAGTACCTGAACGTGTGCGACATCAGGCCGAGTCCCCTCGTCCACGTCAGGAAGTCCGTGCGGAAGCCGATCAGTCCGCGCGTCGGCACATCGAAGACCAGCCGGTTGATGCCGACGTCGTCCTTGGTCATGTGGGTGCACTCGCCCTTGCGGCGGGCGACCTCCTCCATGATGGTGCCGAGCGCCTCGTCGTTCACGTCTATCGTCAACTCCTCGATCGGCTCGCAGAGCACGTGATCGATCGTCTTCGTGATCGCGCGCGGCTTGCTGACGGAAACCTCGAAGCCCTCGCGGCGCATCGTTTCGAGCAGGATGGCAAGCTGGAGTTCGCCTCTTCCCGAGACGTTGAGCGTGTCCGGCCTGTCGGTCGGCTCGACCCGGAGGCTAATGTTGACCTTGGTCTCGCGATCGAGGCGGTTGGCGATACTGCGCATCGTCACCCACTTGCCGCTCCGTCCGGCCCACGGACCGTCGTTCACGATGAAGTCCATCGAGACGGTCGGCTCGTCGATGTGGATCGGATCGAGCGACTCGGGGTTGTCGGCGTCGGCGATGGTCTCGCCAATGTCGACGTGGTCGTAACCGCTCAGCAGGACGATCTCTCCTGCCGACGCCTCCTCGACCTCGATGCGCTTGAGCCCGTCGTAGATGAAGACGCGAGTCACCGCGAACGTGTCCTGCGTGCCGTCGCGCTTCAGGATGGCGACTGTCTCGGCGCGCCTGACCGTGCCTCTGAGGATCTTGCCGCCGAACATCCGGCCGAGATGGTCGTCGTAGTCCAAACTCGTCACCTGCAACTGGAACGGCATCCCCAGCTCGGCGGTCGGAGGCGGCACGTGCGCCATGATCATCCTGAACAGCAGGTCGATGTCCTTCGGCTTATCGGCCGGATCGGCGATCGCATAGGCGTCGGTCGCCGATGCAAATATGTAGGGGAAATCGAGCTGGTCCTCGTGGCATCCGAGTTCGATGAAGAGATCGAGTACCTCGTCCACGACTTCCCACGGGCGCGCGCCGGGCCGGTCGATCTTGTTGATGACGACGATCGGCTTCAGCTTCTGTTCGAGCGCCTTCTTGAGCACGAACCGGGTCTGCGGCATCGGGCCCTCGCAGGCATCCACGAGCAGCAGTACGCCGTCGACCGAGCGGAGGATGCGCTCGACCTCGCCGCCGAAGTCGGAGTGACCGGGAGTGTCCACGATGTTGATCTTCACGCCGTGGTAGTGGACCGCCGTGACCTTCGAGAGGATGGTGATTCCCTTCTCCCGCTCGAGGTCGTTCGAGTCCATCACGCGCTCGGCGACGATTTGGTTGCTGCGGAACGTCCCACTCTGGCGCAGGATGACGTCCACGAGCGTCGTCTTGCCGTGATCGACGTGGGCGATGATGGCGATATTGCGCATGTCCTCGCGGACCTGGGTTATCGGTTCTGCGATGCTCATACTCAGTCGTCAGTTCTCAGTTGTCAGTTATCAGTCAAGGCCCTGGAAACGCGAAAACGGCCAAGCTCCTCGCGGAACCTGGCCGCTGGTCATGATCTTGTCCATCATTATACCCGATCCGAACCGATTTCGTCAAGCTCTGTTCGCAGGAGAAAGCAGACAGGCCCGGCGGATGCAGCCGGGCCTGTCCTAAGAAGAGCTTACTTGCTGGGCTGCAGGATGCCGAGTTGGAAGCCGACGTATTCCGCATCGGCCATCAGTTTGCAGCACGCCGGATTCTCGAGCGACGCGGCGATACCCGTGCCGGGTCCTGTGGGATTCGGTCGTGCCGGCGAGGAACCGATGCAAGCATCCATGACTTCCATCTCGAAGTCGCCGAGGATCAAGCCGGCCGCAAGAAGGTCCGGAGGATTTGCAGCGAGCGCTGCCGCAATCGCATCGAGCTTGGCCTGCAGGACTGGGTAGAGCCACTCATCCGAAACCAGCGGAACCTCGTCGAGGCCGAACGGCAGCTCGTGGAACAACTCGAGCACATCCTTGATGCTCGCGATCGTCGCATCCACCTGCCAGGTCCAGGTTTCCGTGTGCACGTAGGCCGGACGATGCGGGCCGGGGCCGTCATCGTCGAATAAGACATTTGTTCCGTAGACGATGGTCAGCCTCCACGTCGTCCCCGGGACCTCATACATCAGAGGCCACCAGAGGCGGATGTTCGGCGTGCCCTGCTGACAGATTGTGCCTGAGGGGAAGACGTCCGCACACTGGATGATATCCGGGTGTGTCTTGCACAGAACCACATTCTTGAGCGAGTAGTCAACACCCATCTGCGCTGCGCTCACGAAGTTGGCCCAGTTGATGCCGGGCACGATCGAGAAGACACCGGCCATTGACGATATCACGTCGTCGCCCGCTCCACTGTAACCCTGGTACGCTGTGTTTACGCCTCCCGGAGTCAGGACGGCCTGGTAGAGTAACTGCGGCACTATGAGCACCGTCTCCTCAGCGGTGTCGGTTACGACTTCCGCGTCGACGTGGGCGGTAACGGTGACCGAGTTGGTAATGACAGCCGGGTCGGTGGGCAGCACCAGATAGCTCGCCGTGAACACCACGCATTCGCCGAATGGTATGATCGGGCTGCCCCCGTTCGCCGCGAGGAAGGCCGCGGTCAGGTCGCCGAGATGCGAATCGATCACACTATCGACCGTAACCGGAAGTGTTCCGCAGTTGCACACGGTGAATGTGTAGGTTATCGTTCCACCCGCAGAGGCCGTTGGGCTGTCGGCTACCTTTGCTATGCTCACGCAAGGGCCTGGGACGATGGTGATGGTCCAGTTGTCGGATGCTTCCACGGGCGTGGCGCCGTTGTGGGCGTTCACCGTAACGATGTTCTCAATCGGACTCGTGTCCGAGATCAGCACCGTGTGGGTGGCGGTAAACGACTGGCATGCGCCGGCGAGGAGGTCCGTGCCGCCATTGTCCGCTATGAACGCGGCGGTCAGATCCCCTAGGAGATCATCGGTTACGCTATCCACCGTCAGCGTAGTCGTGCCGCAGTTGCAGATTGTGTACGTGTAGGTCACCACATCATCGACCGATGCCACAATGCGGTCGGCAACCTTCACTATGTCCACGCAGACGGTCGGTGTAGCCGGCACGATATCCACGCTGGTCGTGGCCTCGTCCGTCGCGGTACCTGTCGTATCGTGGACGTTGACAGTCACCGTGTTCGTGAGCGGATCGGCGTCGGCGCCTGTCACCAGGTGATTCACGGTGAACACAGTGCATGCTCCGACAGCAAGGGTCGCGCCCCCGTTTTCCGCCGTGAACGTGCCGGTCAGGTCGCCAAGAGGCACGTCGATCACGCTGTCCACGGTGATCGTCGTCGGTCCGCAGTTGCAGATGGTGTACGTGTAGACGATCGTATCACCGATGGCGGCCGAGGGACGGTTTGCGTCCTTCAGAACGCTTACGCAGGGGTGGCTCGGGATGCAGATGCTGTTGACGAACTCCGAGCCGCTGATCGTTACCGCGCCGTTCCTGGCCAGCGCCCGGCCCTGAAGTGTACCGCCATCGAGCGTAATGCTCGTCAGCGCCATGATGCTGCCCACGAAGTCACTGCCTGACGCGATGGTCGCGGATGAGCCGACCTGCCAGAAGACGTTGCAGGCCGACGCGCCGTTGATGAGCAGCACGTTGGAATTCGTGGCGGTGATCAGGGTGCTGCCGATCTGAAAGACCCAGCACGCATTCGGGTCGCCCTGGGCGTCGAGCGTCAGTGTACCGGTCAATCCCGCCTCTGACGAAAAGCAGTAGACTCCCGCGACGAGCGTCTGTCCGCCCAGGTCAGGGGTGGCGCTCATGTCGGTGTCACACGCCTGGCCTGCCGCAGCATTGTATGCGATGGCCAGGTCGCTCTGAGCCTGTGCGGTCGCCGGATCGGGGGCGGTATATAGTGTACCCACGACTACTCCGGGTGGAAACCCCGTCACCGCGGGAGTAGGCGAACTGCCCACGTCGCCCTGCACGACCGTCCCAGAGACGGCGTTTGTGACGCCACTGCCGCCGAGCAGTGCGAAGTCACCCGCGGTCCCAAGGTTGACGCAAGCGGCGTGCGCACTCATCGGCAGCAGCAGAGCCAAAAGCGTAACTAGTGGAAGAACATGTTGCTCTCTCAAAATGATCCCTCCTTATGTCAATACGCGGGCACGGTGCGCGTAGCCGATCCACTAGGCGCACTATACCTTAGGCTGCAACCTAGGGGTCGCCTATCAGGCCCACTTGGTCATAAATATACCCGAGGACGCTCGCATCTAAACATAGAGCACTATATCAAGGCTCAACACAATTATCGCTATAATAGGCGCAAGTACCAGAGGCACTTACTGCAAAAGCTATCTTCCGGATAGGCGCATGGTTGTCAGCTACGCTGCCTCGAAGGAATCCGCCCGGCCTGCGACTAACAATCCATCATATCCGGAACAGGGAGGCAGATTCTTGAACCGATTCGGGCTGATTGCCGTTCTTACACTTCTAGTCTGCGGCGCAGGTATGGCTGCTCAGACCTACGCCTACGTCGATCTTATCGACCGGCTGACTGACCTGGAGGGCCTTGCGGTCCTTCCCGTGAAGGGCGAGACGTGCGCGCAGTGGTCAAGCTACGACCGCGCGAGCCGATACGACACCCAGACCGGCAAGTACGTCGGCTGGGACGCCAACGGTGACGGCGGCGGGATCATCAGCTCCGAGGGAGATGTCTCCCTCGTGGCCGAGATGAAGGGCCCGGGATGCATCTGGCGCATCTGGTCCGCCCTCGCGCAGGAAGGGCACGTCAAGATTTACCTCGACGGCGCGACGGAGCCGACCGTGGATCTGCCGTTCAGCGGCTACTTCGACCTGAAGAACGAGCCGTTCACCTTTCGGTCACTGGTCCATAACGTAGCGAAGGGCTTCAACAACTACGTCCCGATCCCATACCAGAAGTCGTGCCGCATCACGATGGACAAGGGGTGGGGGGCATACTACCAGTTCGTCTACACGACCTTCCCCGAGGGGACCAAGGTCCCGACCTTCAGCTGCAATCTGTCGCCGGACGAGATGACCGCCCTCGAACGCGCAGATCGGTTCCTCCGTATGAAGCTCGGCACGGATCCCGCCGGCCATCGAACCGGTGAGGAAGTCGAGGCCAGGCACATCTCCTTAGCGCCCGGTCAGAAGGTGACTGTGGCAGACATCGAAGGCAAGCGCGCGATCACCGGCATGTGGGTCAAGGTCGGTCCCGCCTTTCTGACGGGTGAGGCCGACGCCCTGCGCGACGTCTCGCTCTCGATCTACTGGGACGGCGAGAAGTCCCCGAGCGTCTGGTCTCCCCTGGGCGATTTCTTCGGCACGGGGCCGGGCTACAACAGATACAGGTCGCTCCCCCTGGGCATGACCGACGATGGGATGTACTCCTACTGGTATATGCCGTTCGCCAAAGAGGCGATCGTGCAGCTTTCGAACGACGGCAAGACCGCATTCATCGCCGACATCACGATCACGCACGCGCCGGTCAGGCAGGCGATCAGTACGCTCGGACGGTTCCACGCGAAGTGGCATCGGGACGCCTTCCTTCCGACCGAGCCTGAGCGCTGGATCGACTGGCCGATTGTGAAGACCGAGGGTGCGGGCCGATTCCTCGGCGTGAATCTCGAGGTCTGGAATCCCAGAGGCGGCTGGTGGGGCGAGGGTGATGAGAAGTTCTTCGTCGACGGCGAGAAGTTCCCTTCAACGATCGGCACCGGCTCGGAGGACTACTTCGGGTACGCCTGGTGCGACCCCACGCTCTTCCAGAACGCCTATCACAATCAGACACGGGTCAATGGCAACGTCGGCCACGTCGCGGTCAATCGCTGGCACATCGCGGACAACATCCCGTTCCGGCAGTCGTTCGAGGGCGACATCGAGAAGTACTACTTGAACAACCGCCCGACGCTCTACGCATGCACGGCATATTGGTATCTCAGCGCGGGTGGGGTCGATCCATACAAGCCGGTGCCGGTGAGCGAGCGCCGCTACTTCATCGAGCCGAAGGTCGTCA
>JAFGNP010000138.1 GCA_016926975.1 Coriobacteriia bacterium
CCCGGACGCCTTCTAGCACGCAAGCTGCCGCGAAGCGGCTTAGTCCAATTATGCGTTATGTAAACTAATTGCATCTCGCTGAACGAACAAACCACGCTAACATGTTTGGACGACTTGGCCTCCGAACGCAATGTGGACCATGACTGCCTCGTGTCGGGCCTCGGACCGGGGGAGCGCGGCCTCGCGCGGCTCGGCTACCGCGTGCTTGACTTGGATGCAGAGCTCGTTGTCCGGGAGATGCCTCCGCGCTGGCCGTGATCCGTGCGGCTCTGGTGCAACCCGGATGATGGCTGCGGTACGAGGGGGGCGCAGCTCGACCGCACACCGTCGACGTCGCATGATGGGTCATCACAAGGGGTGGCTTCGCTCAGCGACCCGTCCGTTGCCGGTCCTGCGTTGCTTGGAGCACGACCATCGCGCAGGTGTGTCTGAGCACATGAGGCGAGACCTGCTTGCCGGACAGCGAGGAACAGTTCCGGACCGCCGTTTCTGCATGAAGTCGCAACACGTATGCCACGCCTCAACGACTCGTCTTACCCGACCAAGATGGGGACCTGGGTGAGTATTGCGTTGGCGCCGCCGAGCGCCTCACGCCCGAAGGTCTTGAGCAGGAACGCGGAGCGCTTCACCTCGTCGATCAATGCCAGGGCCAGAGCGAGATCGTTTCCGCTACCACGACGGGCAGTACGTGCAGGAGAACCGGTCGGTGGCGCGCGGGGAGTGCACGCGGCCCACCTCAGGCCGACGGGACCCAGCCTGGCAGCTTACCCTCCAACCGGGGTCGCAATGGGCGCCATCCGGCGCACGCGCGCAACCCCGCGACATCACGCGAGGCGAATTCGCGGCCGCCCGGAGAACGCGACCCTGTTCGCGTCCCATGCGGTACCCACGGCCGGGCGAGTCCAAATGGTGGACAGTTTCGAGGTGTTGCACCACGCTCCGGTGTGCATGCCGTTGGAGACCCAGTTCAAGGTCACCAGCCCGGCGACCGTGGGTCACGTGGTGCCGGCGGACGTGCTTGTGCGCGCGGTCCAGGGCCTGCAGCAGAGCATCTGGCTGATCGCAGCCGCGCGCGAAGACCGTGCAGTTCGTCAGCGGTTCGTTCCCGATCAGGTCTTTCGTCAGCGGCTCACCCTCGAACTCTCGCTTCCAGCGACGGGCAGCTGGGCGCTCCCAATCAGACTCGTCGATCGTCGTCCCCAGGTCACGTCGGAGGAGGTGGCACAGGACTTCCTCGAAGTACTGTCGGGGGTCTGGTCGGCGGTTGCAGACGACGATCTACCTCGCGCGCGCCAGGAGGTTTGTGACGAGGGGTACTTCCTCCGGCTCATGCAGGAGTTCCGTCGCATGCTGCCGAAGAAAGGCGACCGCTGGGCACTGAGTTTGGGCACCAGCGCCACGACGCTAGTCGAGTTGACGTCGCGGCATCGTGGCTGAAGAGTCCATCCGAGCGACGCGAGATAGCAGTCATCGGTGACCTACTCCGCATCGACTTTTTGGAGAAGCGCGTCTGGACCTTGTATCCGCCGACGTGGCGAGAAATTGAGTGCTCATATTGCGACGATGTAGAGGACAGCATCCTTGATGCTCGTCGCGGTCGTTTCCAGGTGATTGGCCAGTTCGTGTTGGATGCCGACGGCCGGCCCCTAAGGCTGTCTGACGTGCGATCAATCGAGCCGGTCGACCTCAGTCCTGTGGAGTTCGGTGAAGTGGCGTTTGGCGATGACGTGCTAGCGTTCTCGCCCCCGATCGTGCTCGCGCCTCGCCTTGACGACGAGGAGGAGCAGTACTTCATCGCCGATGTTCCGGACTTCGGACTGACGGCAAGCGGACGTACCCGCGACGAGATGCTGCAGGACTGGGAAGACCAGGTGCAGTTCATCTGGCGCGAATGCGCGCTTGCACCGGCGGAAGACCTGGCTCCGGACGCCATCGATCTCCGTGCTAAGCTTCGCGCTCGGGTGACCCAGGGGCGGCGCAATGCCGACTCGTAAGGTCCGCGAAGTCACAGCGGCCCTGAAGAAGAAGGGATTCGAGCAGGCGGAAGGCGATCACTCCTTCTTCACGTACCACCGTGCGAGCGATCAGAAGAAGACCACTGTGTTCACGAAGGTGAGCCACGGGCAGAATGAGATCGATGGGTTTTTGATCGGGAAGATGGCGCAGCAGTGCCGAGTCGCAAAGGCGGAGTTTCTGAGCCTGGTCGATTGTCCCCTGGACTGCGCGGGCTACGAAGAACTCCTGAGGTCCAAGGGGCTCGACGTCTAGCGCGCGCGGCCGACACTGTGGTACCAAGAAACGTCGGCGCGAGCCCCAGAGCGACGCAGAAGCTAGCGCTCGTTCGTCGCGGTGACATTCCGAGGACGCCAACTGAAGCACGTCGGCGATGCCCCAACGCAGCACGACACGGTACGGCGGCCGCGCGTGAGCGCGCGGCCGTGCCCCCTAACCCCGCCGCTCGCGCGCCGGGCCGGGGGCACAACGACGGGAAACGACGGAAATCCGGCTCCTCCGGAAGATCTGTGGGCGGGAGAAAGCAATTGCGGGGGTGAGGCGTACCCAGAACGCTTGGACTCGGCGCTCGTCA
>JAFGNP010000017.1 GCA_016926975.1 Coriobacteriia bacterium
CTCCACGTGCACTCGCACTTCAGCTTCATGGACGGTGCGGCATCGCCGGATGCACTGCTGGAGCGTGCGGCGGGATACGGGATGCGCTCTCTCGCTCTCACCGACCATCAGGGACTCTACGGCGCGATCCGCTTCTACCGCTCTGCGCTCGAGGCGGGGATCAAGCCGATCGTAGGCGCCGAGATCGTGCTCGAAGCGGCGGGCCTGGAGAGTGCCGACACCATCGAGGGCGACTTGCCGCCGGACTTGCGGTTGCCTCTCTCGGCCCCGGTTGGCTTCGGGCGGGCGGCGGGCGCGGGATTCCACCTGACACTGCTCGCAAAGGACATCACCGGCTACCGCAACCTCTGTCGTCTGCTCTCGCGCACGCACGTGCGCACGGGCGACGATCCCTCGGTGGTTGCACTCGCCGATCTCGAGCGTTGTGCCGAGGGGCTGATCGGACTTTCGGGATGCCCATGTGGCGAAGCCGGGGCCGCCGTACTTGCAGGTCTAGGTGCGCGCGGAGAACGGGCGCTCCGGCGGCTTGCGCGGTGTTTTGCGCCCGGCGACTTCTATGTTGAGCTCATGCACCTCATGACGCCCGACAGCCCGCGTTACGTGGCGTCCCTCATCGTACTTGCGGAGCGGTGCAAGCTGCCGGTGGTGGCCACCAACGACGTCCACTACGCAACGCGCCCCGGTTTCCGCATTCACGACGTGCTGGCCTCGGCGGGTGCGCGCACGATGCTTCCCGGGCCCTACGATCGCCCGAACGGCGAGTTGTGGCTAAAGCCCGCCGGCGAGATGCGGCGCCTGTTCGCCGACGTGCCGCAGGCGTGCGACGCCGCGATCGAGATCGCAGCTCGCTGCAACCTCGATCTCGGACTCGGCTCGTTCCACTTCCCGGCGGCCGACGTACCGGCAGGGGAGACCGCGTACTCGCTGCTCTCCAAGGCCGCGTGGCGCGGGCTCGAGCAGCGCTACCGCCCGGTTACGCCCGAGGCGGTCAGGCGGCTGCAGTACGAGCTCTCGGTGATCCAGGATCTCGGCTTTCCCGAATACTTCCTCACCGTCAAGGACATCGTGGACTTCGCGAAGCGTGAGGGCATCCGCTGCAGCGGGCGGGGAAGCGCGGGGGACTCGATCGTGACATACGTGCTCGGAATCACCGACGCCGACCCCATCGCGCACGACCTGCTCTTCGAGCGGTTTTTGAACCCCGAGCGGCGGCAGATGCCCGACATCGACGTGGACTTCGACTCGCGCCGCCGTGACGAGGTGATCGCCTACATCTACGACCGCTTCGGGCACGACCACGTGGCGATGGTGGCGACCGTCAACACCATGACCGCCAGAAGTGCCGTACGCACCGCGGCCAAGGCGCTCGGGCATACGCCCGATGAGGTGAACGCGTTCTCGCGCTATCTGCCGTGGGTGAGCGCGCACCGGCTTGCCGAGGTGCTTGCCACGTATCCCGAATGCCGGGATCACCCGCTGCTCAAGCCCGAGCACGCGCTGCTGGTCGAACTTGCGACCGAGCTCGATCACACGCCGATGCACCTCGGCACGCACCTTGGCGGTTTCATCATCACGCGCGAGCCCATCGAGACTTGGATGCCGCTCCAGTGGGCGGCCAAAGGCGTGGTGGTCTCGCAGTACGACAAAGACGACATCGAGGCGCTCGGTCTCGTGAAGATGGACATCCTGGGGCTGCGTACCCACTCGGCGATCAGCGACACCGTGCGCATGGCGCGCGCTCGGGTGGGCGAAGATGCGGTGCCGGAGCCCTTCGAGCTGCCGCATGACGATCCGCGCGTGTACGTCTCGATCGCCGCAGCCGACACCGTGGGGATGTTCCAGCTCGAAAGCAGTGGTCAGCGCAACCTTGCGCTCCGCCTCAAGGAGCGCGACTTCGAAGACATCATCGCGGCGATCTCGCTCTTTCGTCCCGGACCGCTCGAGGCCGAGATGATCACACCCTTCATCCGCCGCCGGCACGGCCTGGAGCCGGTCATCGTGCCGCATCCCGCGATGGGCGAGATCCTGCGTTCGAGCTACGGCGTTATCGTCTATCAGGAGCAGGTGCTGCAGGTCGCCAAGGCCGTGGCTGGTTTCACGCTTGCCGAGGCCGACAGCCTGCGTCGCGCGATGACCAAAGGCCGCAGCCGCGAGGCGATGGGGCGCATCCGCACACACTTCCTCGAGCGCGCGTGCCGCCTCGGCGTAAAGCGCGAGGTGGCCGAGGAGGTCTTCCGGCAACTGGAGGGCTTTGCCGCCTACGGGTTCTGCAAGGCGCACGCAGCGTGCTTTGCGGTGGTCTCCTATGCCACCGCATGGCTCAAGACCTACTACCCAGCCGAGTTTGCCTCGGCCATTCTCAACAACGAGCCGATGGGCTTCTACAGCCCGCGTCTCGTCCTCGACGATGTGCGGCGCCACGGTATCGGTGTGCTGCCGCCGCACATCAACGCATCTTCGGCGGAGTTCACGGTGGAGCGGGACGGGGGCGCGGTTCGCGTCGGCCTCGGGAGCCTGC
>JAFGNP010000139.1 GCA_016926975.1 Coriobacteriia bacterium
GACATGGATGCCTACACAGCCGCGCACGCCGCGCGCGTTGCGAGCGACGATGAGTTTGTCAGTCTGTGGCTGCACGCCTTGCTGCTGGCAGCATGGAACGTCAGCGCTGAACGCCTTGACCGGCTGTGTGAGTTGTTGGACGAGCGCATTCAGGCTGTATGTCCTGTGGGCGTAAAGACCAATCGATGGGTATCGGCGGCTGTACGCGCGCTGGGCGATGCTGTCCGCTGTCGTATGGGCGCGTCAGCAGTGGGCCTTGTCCAGGACAGAGCGGGGTCGTCTGTGGCAGACGGTGTGGCGGCGGACGCCTCCACGGAGCTGCGAAATCAAGGGGCCGAGTATCGGAAGATCATGCTCGTCGGGACACACCCCTACGGCGGCTGTTCCTCGGTCTGCCCGGGTGGTGGCTGCCTGTTCCGAACGCTCGCTTCGCGACCGATGCTGGATCCGACATTCGTTGGAGGTATTAGAACGGCACTATTCGACTCCCCAGTTCCCGTGGGCGTGCAGTCTGTACTCATGTCGGCGCGGAAGATCGGCAGGGGTTCACTGACTGCAGTCGAGGAGTCAGTACCGCTGAGGCTTGGCCTATGCGCTGTGGTGCAGGCGGCAGCCCGGTTGGTGTCGGAGGACGTAGCCGCAGACTTCGTGGGCGAATGCGTCGATCTGGCGACCGACCGGGGGGAGTTGGACCGTGAGGACTGACGAGCATCGGGAGATCGAGCCGCTCGAGCACCTCGAGGATTTCGTCGACTCCCAGGAGGTGGCACGGCTCGACGAGGCAACGACCGTACGCACGTACGAATCGGGTAACCGCGCTATCTATGGCGCGTATCGGGACGGAGGCGAGGCCGTTGCCGATCGACTAGCGCGAGTGGATGTGCGCACAGCCGCTGGAGCTGAGGCTAGGGCTGTTTCGGCGACCGAGCGCACAGGGCCTATCGGCGAACGGTGGCAGGCTCGGCTCCTAGACGAGGTCAATCGGTCGCGGGAAGTGGGACTCGCCGAGACCCGGTACGAGTTTGACGCGTTAGTTGTCAAGGAGGATCAGGCTTCCCGCGGGGATGAGGTGTCCATCAAGTGGGACCAATCGAACCTGATTGCGACATCGATCGCTGCAGCCGAATCACAGGGACTGATGACTGTTCGCTTCGAAAGTGAGACTCTGGGTAAGGATCAGCCCCACTTAGCCGCAAGGCGCGAGGGGGACGCGTGGCTTCTGGATGTCTCTGACTTTCGCGCACAACAGGAGGCGGCCGAGGGATGGAAGCGCCTGGCCGCCGATCGTGTCTCCGCGATGTTTCCCGAGTCTGGAAGTCCTGATGAGCTCGCCTCGCGGATGGAGCTCTTGCCGTCGGGTCGCTACGAGAGGGCCGTCGACGATCTGGCGCTCGATTGCGAGCGTCTCGGTGCGCGCTGGTCCCCGGAGGAGATCGAGGCGGTCAAGTCCGGCGGCGTTTTCGGCTTCACCGATCCGGTTACCGGTCGTGCGCTAGTGCGATGGGATGGGCGACCCGGCGAGGTCTCCACCGTCTATCACGAGATGTATCACCTGGGACAGCTGACCTCGGAGCGGGGCGGCAGCACCGATCGGGGTATCCCTGTTAGCGTGATGGAAGGGTTTGCCGAGCTGGACGCACAGGAGGCCGCAGGCGTCTGGGACAAGATCGGCGCGCGGAGTGCGCACGATGTCCAAGGCCGGCGTTACGAAGTCCTGATGACGGCGGACGATACGCAGTGGACGAGCGTCTCTAATCGTCGGGAGGTGATCACAGTCTGGTCGGGGCATCGGTCGTACGACGCAGTGGTCACGGGAGTCACGTCTCCTGGCGGCAAGCGCGAGAGCATCATTCTGAGGGTGGGGGGCAGCTACCCTGCGGCCGTTCAGATGGCCCGGGGCATACGCGCATACGTCCCGGACGCCGTGACCCGGGAAGCGATGCGGACAGGCGACGACACCCGTCTCGCAGCGGAACTCGACGGGCAACTCGGCAAAGGGGCATACCGAGCGATTGTCGAGGCGCTGGGTGACGATGTCGGCGCATGGCAGGACAAGGCAAAGGCGAGCGAGGTAGCCCAACTGATGGCGCATCGAGCTGAGAAGTCGCTACGAGGAAGGTGAGCTACGATGACCTGTAAAGCGTGCTACGGCAATGGCCTGCCGACCGGCGCTGTCAAGTGCCCCAAGTGCAAGGGACAGGGCCGCATCGTTCCGGTGATCGGGGCGCCCCACAACTGTCCGCAGTGTTCGGGCTCCGGATTCGTCAAGTGCGGAGTTTGCGGGGGTACAGGGAAGTAGAACCCGGGTCTCAAGGTAGACGGCATGCTTCTTGTGAGTCCCCTACGCTTCGAGGAACTCGAGCAGCTCGCGCGGCGTCTGGAATCGATCGATCACCGACGGCGTCAGCATTCGAGCCAGGGCCTCGTTGCAGAACTTGATCATGCGGCCTGATCCGGGCGCCTGCGGAATCGATGCGGTGTCGAAGTGGGCGTCCAGTATCTCCTTCACGCCGGACCCAGGATATGCCTTGCTGCCGGTGATCATCTCGAACAATACGGCCCCAAGTGCGTAAACGTCAGCCGGAAAAGCGCACGTTCGGGGATCAAGAATCTGCTCGGGAGCCATATAGTGAGGACTGCCGAGAAGTGAGTCGGCCGCCTCATCAGCATCATCCCAGAGCGCGATTGAGAAATCTGTCAAACGCCCTGCACCTTCTGCAGTCACGACGATATTGGCGGGTTCGGCCCGATCGAACATTTGCTGAGCGAGGCCGAGATGATGGGAGTCGGATCCCTGGCTCGTGTCGACTGGGATTCAGGGCCCGCAGGGTGCGAGCAGAATCGTCTGCTGTTGCGATGCAGGGACTAGGGAGACATCCAATGCACAGCCAACCGGAGCTGCGAGCGGCACTGGCTGCCGTAGTGTCGAGGCGTGGGCGGTGACCAGAATGTCCGGACCCGGCGTCGATCGGCGCATAGTCTGCGCCCGCTCTCTGTATGAGCAGGGCCGTCACTACGAGGCACAGCGCCTCGTGCGCCGAATAGAGACCCTCTCTGGCCCTGACGGCCCTTCTCTCCGTCAGGCACTCGAAGTCGACGTCCTGCGAGCGCTGCTCGCGCTCGGCTCGGCAGACTACGCATCAGCCGAGGTGTGCTGCAGGCGCGCTTTCGAAGCGAGCGGTTCTGGCGCCGAGTTGCACGCGGAAGCCGGACTCCTCCTGGCTCGCACGTTCGCGCGCACGGGCCGCATGGACGAGTGCATCGCGACCCTGGCGAAGGTGGGCGAGGGTCTCAGAGATCCTGCTATCTCCCCGGATATCACCTTCCGCATTCACCGTGAGCTTGGCCAGGCACTCTGGTCGCAGAACCGTCGGGTTGAGGCGAGCAGGCATTTCGTGGAAGCACTGGGTCTCGGGCGACCCATAACCGATGGGCATGCCGAGTCTCTGCGTCTGATCAAGGAGATGGAGCTTGAGGTGCTGCTCGGCACCGAGGCGACCGACTCCGCTATCGAAGCGGTCTTCGATGTGCTCGACCAGCAGGTCTTCGAAGGCCTCACAGAGGGTGACTGGCGATACATGCTTCGGCTCCTCGGCCAGCTGGCTTCGCTTGGTGATCGGGTGCCGCATGACCGCATCGCCGAGTGGCTGCGCAAGGCGGACGAAGTGTATCGCTCACGAACGGATTCCTCAGCAGTCCAGGGGGTGACCGCGCGATTGGGCGTTCTCGCCGAGCTGAACGCCTACGCCGCGCAGATGGAGAAGACTCATCCGCATGATCTCGCGGAATCAGACGTGTGCGAACTTGAGCGGCAGTTCGGGGTCGCGTGGACGGAGATGGACACCCACCAGATGTGCGATTGGCTGGAGCGGGCATGCCGCCCGTTCCAGCTCGCCCGCGGATGGAAACCGATCTTGCGCCTTTGGCGGCGGCTGTTCGTGAGGGCTGACGACTTCGTCGGTTGCTCGGGGTATCAGACGTGGGAGGAGTCGACGCAGGCCGCGAACGCGCTCGCAGGCTGGTGCGAGATGGTCGGTGAGCTACCGGAGGCCGACTGTCTGCTGCGCCTAGTGTACGAAGGGAATCGGTCGGCCGGCGAGGACTTCCTGGCGGCTTACAGTGGCAGGAGGCTGGCCCGCTCGCTGCTCTGGCACGGCGACCATGGGCAAGCCCTCGCGCTGCTTGAAGAGACTCTGGAGTACCGACAGCGTGACAGGTGCGCCTCCGTCTCGAGTGCGGAGTGGGGCCGTTGGCTGCGGGCCGAGATCTGCGCAGCCGCGGGCGACCTGGCCGCCGCTGAGGGATTGATGCAAGCGGAGCTCGACCGGGACATGGAGAACCACGGCGCTGAGAGTATGGGCGTCGCAACAGTCCGCACCAGATTGGCCGAGCACCTACTCGCCATGGGGCGAGCCGAGGAAGCTCGCAGCCTCCTCGCCTGGCCGGAGGCATTTACGGATGACGACCACCGGTCGCCGCAACCCCCGGGCGGTATCGAATACGACAGGCTGCTGCATAGGCTCCGTCAGGCGACTCTGGCTGTGAGACTCGGTGAGTTTCGCGCTGTAGACGAACTGCAGTTCATCGCCGATGACGCCGATGCGCTGCTCGGTCCCGGCTCGGCTGTGGCGGCGGAGGCCGCAACGGAGTGGGCCGCGGCGGAATGGGCTGTGGGACCACGGGATCGCTCCCTGCGCGCTGCGGCTGCCGCCGCACTCCGGGCGGAGCGGCGCCTGCGCCATTCGGAGCACCCCAAGGTGCTGCGCGCGCGCGAGGTCCTTCGGCAGGTCTCGACGGAAGAGGGCGAATGATGATGTACCAACCAGTCGACTATCCCTGGAACGACGGCTTCGACTTCGCCGCCTTCAGGCAGCAAGTCGGGGATTTCGCCGAGCTGCTCGGCACCGCCCAGCTTCGAAGCAGCTTCGCATTCAGGTGGGAGCTCATCACGCACCTCGCGCGACTGTACGCATCCGGTACGCAGATGCCACCCTACTCGCCCTTCATGCCGGACGAGGCAGACGACGGCGAGTCTGTGCCCGACGCAGCGGTCGATCCGAGGAAGGCCAAGTATCGTGCCAGGCACATCCGCCACATAGGGGACACCGTCGAGGCCTGCATGGGCGATGACGACGCCTACCACGGGGTCACATGGCCGGATGAAGACACGGTCGAGAAGCTCACCCTTTCAGGCGAGCTAGCGTGGATCTACAGCGATCTTCTCAAGGGCGCCGAGGAGTGGGACCAAGGACGACTCGACGACGCTGCTTCCACTTGGGTCTACGGTTTCGAGGAGGGTGACTGGGGCCCGAGGTGCCTCTCGGTGCTCGGATGCCTGCACTTCTACGCTGGAGACAGGATGAGTCTGCTCGTAGGATCGACATCAGAGGCGTGGGACTCAGTATCGGATCAGGACGCAGCATCCTGTAGTGAGGTCAGCTTCACCGGCACCCTGGAGATCGACCAGGCGATGCCGGCGGACTGAGTCGCATCGCGTGCCGCCACCAGCACCTCGACGGACCCATCTTCCGTTGGGCCGATCACGCCGAGGACGTCCAACAAGCGTCCTGGATCTTCAGGCTGCCCCGTCAGCCCCGCGAGCGCGTGTCGCACGAGCGCGAGAACCCCTGGCGCCTCGACATCCGGCACCAACCACGTCAGCGGATCACCGGGTGCCCGATCGACCTCGACGGAGCCACCACCGGCTTCGACCGCCCCGCGCAACTCGGACCATCGCGAGGCTGACATCAACCGTGCGTGTTTGCCTACACACAGGAGTGCCAACCCGGAGTCGAGCTCGGCAAACGACGCCAGGTCCCCGGGGATCTCGAGATAC
Organism: Coriobacteriia bacterium; assembly: GCA_016926975.1. Classification (GTDB taxonomy): domain Bacteria; phylum Actinomycetota; class Coriobacteriia; order Anaerosomatales; family Anaerosomataceae; genus UBA6100. Next base: position 5,837 of record JAFGNP010000139.1, read on the forward strand.
CCGGTCGAGTCGAGCTCCGCAGCGTACGCGCCGCCGGCGATGAGTCGCTTCAGATTCCGAAGACTTTGGTCCACATCCGACATGAGTGAGCCGAGACGGCTGTTGAAGAGGCCCTCCGGGTAGAGCATCAGGCAGTCGGCGAGGCCCTTGAGAAGCACGACGTTTGGGCCGTAGGCGCGTACGGCCTCCGCCGGCAGGTGCACCGTTCCGGCGTCGGACATCGTGATCTTGTAAGACTGGAAGTGCATCTCGTGCCCCCTACCGGTCGATCACCCGGTTCCGCGGCAGCAGCGGTGCAGACGGCTCGTAATCGCTGATTTCGTTGAACTCTCGCTCCGCAAGCTCGAACGCACCGGCAAGCTCCAGGGTGTTGCTCAGCAGACCCGGTGCGCCCACTCGTCCGAGGAACTGCATCGCCTCGTACCACCACTTCTCGGCGCCGAACAGGTCGACCGGCAACGCGCAGAGGGCCTTCGCTGCGTGATCCTGGGCGAGGTCGTCAGATCCCCGTCGCGCCAACTCGCGGATGATCGACTCTTGCAGCTTCAGCCACTGCAGCGCAGCGAAGCGATCGGCGAGCCGCAGTGCTCCGAGCGCCTTGGGCACGAGGAACGGCGTGCATGGGTCGTCATCGGCCAGTGCCAGTCGCTCGAGCTCGATCAGCGTGGGTCGGTGCCACGCCACTGTGTGGTCGGAGTCCTCGAAAAGTGCGAGCCCGGTTCGGGCGCAGGCGGCCGCCTCGGCGACTGCACCGGAATCGGCGAGCACGCCGGCCCTGGCGAGCAGGATGTCCCAGCGCACGATCTCCTCCGCGCGCTCGGTAAGCACGAGCTCGTTGTCGGCACGATCGAGCAGGCTGATCGCCGCAGGGGCATCGCCATCCGCGTGGCGAAGGAGTGCGAGCGCGAGTAGCGCAACCGCCCGCTCCTGGACGCTTGCGAGCATGTCGGCCTGGAACGCGGTCTCGAGCACACGGCGAGCTTCGGCTGGTCGCTCCC
>JAFGNP010000140.1 GCA_016926975.1 Coriobacteriia bacterium
GCTTGCCCTTGGTGTCCTTGCCGTAGCTCACCATGCCGTCGATCTCGCTGATGATGGCGTGATCCTTCGGCTTGCGCGCTTCGAACAACTCGGCCACACGCGGCAGCCCGCCGGTGATGTCCTGGACCTTGGTGGTGTCACGCGGGATACGGGCGATCGGGTCACCTGGGGCGATCTCCTCTCCGTCTTGCGCCACGATGTTGGCTCCGACAGGCAGGAGATAGCGGGCATCGAGCTCCGTACCGGGGATCTTCACGGGTTCGCCGGTCGTCGGATCGATGATGGTGATACGCGGTCGCAGGTCGGCCGCGCGAGACTCGATCACGATCTTGCGCGACAGGCCCGTGACCTCATCCACCTTCTCGATCACGGTCACGCCTTCGACCAGATCGCCGAACTGGGCGACACCGCCGACCTCGGTCAGAATCGGCGAGGCAAAGGGGTCCCATTCGGCAACGATGGTCCCGGCGGCAACTCGCGTCCCGTCTTCGGTCTTCAGGGTGGCGCCGTACAGCAGCCGATGGTGCTCACGCTCGCGGCCGGTATCGTCCATGACGACGAGCTCGCCGTGTCGGTTCATCACCACCACCGCGCCGTCGCGCTTGCGCACGAGCTGCGCATTGCGCAGGCGCACCGTGCCTTCGGTGCGGGTTTCGAGCGAGTTCTGTTCGATCTTGCCGCGCGCCGCCGCGCCGCCGATGTGGAACGTACGCATCGTGAGCTGCGTACCGGGCTCGCCGATCGACTGGGCCGCAATGATGCCGATGGCCTCGCCGACATTCACGCGATAGCCGCGTGCAAGATCTCGTCCGTAGCATAGAGAACAGACGCCGCGGCGCGTCTGGCAGGTGAGCACCGAGCGGATCACGACCTCTTCGATGCCCGCATCTTCGATGGCTCGCACCAGACTCTCGTCGAGCTCGGTGTTCGCCTCGGCGATCACTTCGCCCGTGAGGGGGTCGACCACGTCCTCGAGTGCCACGCGACCGAGAATGCGGTCACCGAGCGGCTGAATGACCTCGCCCGCCTCTTCCAGCTTGGTCACCCGGATGCCGTCCAGGGTCCCGCAGTCGAAGTCGGCCACGACCGCATCCTGCGCGACGTCCACAAGACGCCGGGTCAAGTAGCCGGAGTTGGCCGTCTTGAGCGCGGTATCCGCGAGGCCCTTGCGCGCACCGTGCGTCGAGATGAAGTACTGCAGCACGCTGAGACCCTCGCGGAAGTTGGCCGTGATGGGAGTCTCGATGATCTCGCCGGAGGGCTTGGCCATCAGCCCGCGCATGGCCGCAAGCTGACGCATCTGCTGCGTCGACCCGCGAGCACCCGAGTCAGCCATGATGTAGATGGGGTTGAAGCTGCTCTCTTCGGCTTTGCTGCCGGTCTCCGAGTCGACGATGACTTTCTTCCCGATGCCAGCCATCATCTCCTCGGTGACCTTGTCGGCTACGCCGGCCCAGATGTCGACGACCTTGTTGTAGCGTTCGCCGTCGGTGATGAGCCCTTCCTGGTACTGATCGACGACTCGTTCCAGCTCCTTCTCGGCCGTCTCGATGAGCTCCTTCTTACGCTTCGGGATGACCATGTCCTCCATGCAGATGGAGATGCCGGCCCGAGTCGCATAGGTGAAGCCGAGGGTGCGCAGACGGTCTGCGAGCAGCACCGTCTCCTTGTTCTTGTGCTTGCGATAGCAGGCATCGATGAGGGCGCTCAGCGCCTTCTTGTTCATCACCTTGTTGATGTAGTCGAACGGCACACCGGAGGGCAGAATCTCACTGATAAGCACCCGACCCACGGTCGTCTCGATGTTGCGCGTCCGGGTGTTGCCCTCGTCGTCCCGGTCCGTCACCCGCACGCGAATGCCCGAGTGCAGATCGACTTCGCCGTTGTCGTACGCCATGCGCACTTCCTCGGCCGACGCGTACACGCCACGCAAGTAGCCGGTGACGCTCTCGGTCTTGGCGTCGTACTTGAGGGCGTCGTCGCGCCAGCTGCCGCGCCCGAACCGGCGCATACGGGTAGCGTAGTACAGACCGAGCACCACGTCCTGAGTCGGATTGATGATCGGGCGACCGCTGGCCGGCGACAGGATGTTGTTCGTGCTCATCATGAGCACGCGCGCTTCCATCTGCGCCTCGATGGACAGGGGGACGTGCACGGCCATCTGGTCCCCATCGAAATCTGCGTTGAACGCGGCGCAGACCAGCGGATGCAGCTGGATGGCCTTGCCCTCGATGAGCACCGGCTCGAACGCCTGGATACCCAGGCGGTGCAGGGTCGGGGCGCGGTTCAGGAGAACCGGGTGCTCACTGATGACCTCGTCGAGGATGTCCCAGACCTCGGGGCGCTCCTTCTCCACCATCTTCTTTGCGCTCTTGATGGTGTTGACGTAGCCGCGCTCCTCGAGCTTGTTGTAGATGAACGGCTTGAATAGCTCGAGCGCCATCTTCTTCGGCAGACCGCACTGGTGCAATTTGAGCGCGGGCCCGACGACGATGACGGATCGACCCGAGTAGTCGACACGCTTGCCGAGCAGGTTCTGGCGGAAGCGCCCCTGCTTGCCCTTGAGCATGTCGCTCAAGCTCTTGAGCGGACGCTTGTTTGGCCCGGTGATGGTCTTGCCGCGACGGCCGTTGTCGAACAGGGCGTCGACGGCCTCCTGCAACATCCGACGCTCGTTGCGGATGATGATCTCGGGCGCATTCAGCTCAAGCAGCCGCTTCAGGCGGTTGTTGCGGTTAATCACACGCCGATACAGGTCATTCAGGTCGCTGGTGGCGAAGCGTCCGCCGTCCAGGGGCACCAGGGGACGCAGGTCCGGTGGCAGCACCGGGATGACCGTGAGCATCATCCATTCTGGACGGTTGCCGCTACCACGAAACGCCTCGACGACCTTCAGGCGCTTGGCCACTTTCTTGCGCTTGGCCTCGCTCGTGGACGTGCGCATTTCCTCGCGCAGGTGCTCGGACAGGGCGTGGACGTCGACGAGCTTCAGTAGCTCGAGGATGGCGTCGCCTCCCATTCCGGCCTCGAAGCGCTCCTCGCCGTACTCGTCGATGAGCTGAGCATGGCGGTCCTCGCTCAGGAGCTCACCGGCCTGGAGCTCGGTGTCCTTCGGATCGATGACGATGTACGCTTCGCAGTACAGAACCTTCTCGAGGTCCTTCAGCGTGATGTCGAGGATGTTGCCAATGCGCGACGGCAGGCTCTTGAGGAACCAGATGTGTGCGACCGGCGTGGCGAGGCTGATGTGCCCCAACCGCTCACGGCGTACCTTGGACTGGATGACTTCGACGCCGCACTTCTCGCACACGATGCCGCGGTGCTTCATGCGCTTGTATTTGCCGCAGATGCACTCGTAGTCCTTGACCGGGCCGAAGATCTTGGCGCAGAACAGGCCGTCACGTTCGGGCTTGAACGTCCGATAGTTGATGGTCTCCGGCTTCTTCACCTCGCCGTGGGACCACTCCCGAATCTTCTCGGGGCTCGCCAGGGAGATCCGCATCGCCGAGAA